>DFNJ01000030.1 GCA_002376005.1 Firmicutes bacterium UBA3570 | reverse complement strand
TTAAACCGCAAGCGGGTATCCAGGCTGATGCGCGAGTTAGGGTTAGTGAGGAAGCCGAAACGGAAGCTGCCGTACACCGGTGGTTCTGGGGGAGCATGGCGGCGTTATCCCAATTTAGTGCAGGGTCTGGAGATTGTCCGGCCGGACCAGGTATGGGCGTCGGACATCACCTGGATCCGGTTGAAGAAAGGATATGTCTATCTGGCAGTGGTGATGGACCTCTTCACCCGTGCGGTGAGGGGTTGGAAGTTGTCACGGCAGTTCGATGTGGGCCTCAGTTTGGGAGCGCTCGAGATGGCACTGGAGAAAGGACGGCCCGAGATTCATCACTCCGACCAGGGGGTACAGTATTGTGCCCGGGAGTATGTGGAGTTGTTGTTGCAGGAGGGGATCCAGATCAGCATGGCCGACATTGGCAGGCCTCACCAGAATGGGCATGCAGGACGGCTGATCCGGACCATCAAGGAGGAGGAGGTGTGCTTATCCGAGTATGAGGGTTTTTGGGATGCCCTGGTGCGGATAGGGGAGTTCATCGAGGATGTGTACCACAAAAAACGCATCCACTCCGCGTTGGGGTATCTCACCCCTGAGGAATTCGAGGCCAAGTGGCGCGAGGAACAGCTGAAGGCAGTCGAGGAACGATGGGATTCGGACCACGCACAGGTGGTTGGCTTCTCTAAGTCCAGACCTGAGGCTGTCCAGATTTAAGGGGCCACTACAAACACCAGCGGGGCCAACGCCCAGGTCACGTCGGTGACGAAACATGTCACCCGATCCACCGCACCGAAAAGACGTCCCACCGCCAGACTTGGCGATACCGGAAGCTAACCCCTCGCCCCCAATCAGGCCGCCATACGCCGCGGAGCGACAAGGCAAAGCCAGGCAGCTAAAGCATCAATCCCTTTCGCTGGGACCAGCTATCAGGTGAAAAGGGAGCCGTTGCCAGCGGCACCGGCTCCCGCACCGACTGCCAGGGTTAGCCACCTCACGGCTCGGGCAGCGCTAGGTCCTCGGGCCCCGGAGGCGAAGGCCGGACGGAAGGTGACACCTTCGCCACCAGCTCCATCATGATCTCGGCCTGCTTGACCTTCTCCCTCACCAATCGGGCGTGAAACTCCTCGCTCACCCACGGTTTGTACAGGGCTCCTTCTGACTCCCCAGGTTCGAACTTGAAGTAACAGGGGGCAGCCACGCGGGCGATCTCCGCCGCCTCCCATAGCCGGACGACTCCTCCCATGGCATCCACCAGGGATACGTACACATCCATGGGCATCCGCACTGTCCGCCGGATGGCAGCGAGCATGGCCGGGCTCAGATCGGCCAGAGGGTTGAAGGTGTCGGCGCCGAGCATCTCCAGGACCTTGGCTCCTGCAGGGTTGGCGTGCCCGGTGAACACGGAAACCTTGAAGACGGTCCTTGGGGGTATGTCCCCCTGCTCCCGCATGCGACCGAGCAACCACAGAAGTCCCTCATCCACCACCAGAAAACCCCTGAAACCCGCCTCCACACAGCGCAGGATGTCGCCCACCACGTAGGACAGATTGTCCGCACCCCGGATCCTGAGCCCTGACACCAGCCCTTCGCGGGTCACCAGCTGACGACCGGTGTCCCACCCACGGCTCAAGGCAGGAGTCACGATCACCTCCAGCCGGCACTCTCGCGCCACCTTGGCAAACTCCCTCAGTTCCCGGGCGTCCAGCAGGGTGGCTCCACCCACCGTGGCGATTATCCGGTGCACGGGAACACGGCGGCGCTCTGCTTCGTCGATCATGGCCTCCAGCGTGGACAGCCGTTCGACCCCGGATATCTCGATGCGGTAGTGTCCGCCATCCGGGAACCGCAAGGAGGAGTCGGGCAGTTCGTGGCAGTCCCGCCCCGGAAGCCCATACTTCTCCAGTCTGGCGAAGAACTCCGTCAACTGTCTCCCTCCTCAGCGCCCGCAAAGACGTCGCCTTCGATCTCCTTAATATGGTGATACATAGCCTGGCGGGCTTGTTCCACATCCCCGGCCACGATGGCCCGACAGATCTGCTCGTGTTCGATGGTGTACTTCTCCAGCCTCCCGGGCAACAGCAGCGCCTTGGCTTTGAGGTTCTTCCACAGCTCCTCGCTCATGCAGGCGTTGACCGCCAGGGCAACCTTTGACAGGACCTCGTTCCGGCAAGCCTGTGCGATCACCCGATGGAAATTTTGGTCAGCCGCATTGTACTCATCGGGGTCCCGCGACCGGCCAGCAGCCAATATCCGTTCCATGGCCCTGTGCAGCCGCTCGCGGTCGTCGTCCGTAGCGCGCTCGGCAGCCAGAGCCGCCACGTGGGGCTCCAGGATCAGGCGGGCCTCGTAAATATCGTACGGACTGTCCTCTTCAAGTAACCTATGCCAGAGCTGCCTGCGCGAGGTGGGGGGATTTGCCGCCACCGTGGTGCCCGACCCGGGGCGGCAGATGACGTAACCGCCAATCTCCAGCGCGCTCAGTGCCTCTCTTACCGAGGCCCGGCTGGTCTGGAAAGCCTGTGCCAGCGCCCGCTCCGGGGGTAGCTTTTCTCCCGGTTTGAGCGCGCCGCTTTCGATCAGCTGGCGTATCTGGTCGGCAATCTGCACGTAGATCTTGCCCTGTCGAACCGGTCTGAACACGACCCATCCTCCTGCACCGTACCTGGGCTGCGTATCTTCTTCGGGAAGTGGTGCCGGCTAACCTCCTCGCGAATCGAAATGCAACCGAACGTCCAGGACTAGCGCTCCTTGATCGTACACGCGTACCGGGTTGAGATCCAGCTCCGTGAGGCGCGGTTCGGCAAGCGCCAGCTCTCCCACCTTGACCAAGAGCTCCACCAGGGACTCCACATCATAGCAACGCACCCGGGCTGCAGCCAGATACCGGCCCACCTTGGTATCCTCGATCATTCGCCGCGCCGCCGCCGGGGAAAGCAACTGCAAGGGTCGGAAGGAGACATCCCTGTAGAGCTCCACTGTAACTCCTCCGGCTCCGAAGAGCACCACCCGGTCGAATTCCTCATCGGTGGTCAGCCCAACGATCACTTCGGGGGCTGGCCCCGCCTCTTCCACCAAAAGCACACCGCGGAAGGGAGCAGCCATCTCGCGGCATAGCGCGCTCATGTGCCGGAAGGCATCGGCAACCTCATGCGGTGTCCTGAGCCCCGTGACCACCCCGCCCACGTTGCTCTTGTGCAGGATGGCGGGGGATACCACCTTCGCCACCACCGGGCGCCGCCGACCTTGCAGCCACTTTACAGCATCATCCTCGGTGGCCGCCCACTTCCAACGGGGAAACGGGAAGCCATGCGACTGGAGCAGCATCATGGCTTCCGGTTCCAGCAGCCAGCCACTCCTCTCTGGCGATATCGGGTTCACCGATACCTCTCTCCCTCCAACCTACCCAGCTCGAAGGCCTCAAGGTTGACGTCGAGATAGCGGGAGGGAACCCTACGCCGTATCGCCAGGACCAGCGCCTCCCGCGGCAAGGGCAGAACCCCCAGCCCCTGCGAAAACCCCAGCATCACCACGTTGGCGCACCGCCGGGTGCCCGCCTCCACGGCAAGCTTCTCCGCATCCACCACCAACACCCTGGCCCCCGCCGACTCCACCACCTGACGTAGCTCCGCCACCGGGGGATAGCACACCAGACCGATGGCGGCGTCCACTGGGGGCAAGGTTCGGGAGTGTAACACCACGGTGCCTCCGGGGGACACGTATTTCACCGCCGCGCGGACGCCCTCCAGCGGCTCCAGGCCTATCACCAGCCCTGCCCTTCGCCGCGGAACCAGGGGAGAGGAGACTGATCCCCAGCGGACGTGAGAGGAGACCGAGCCCCCCCGCATGGCCGCGCCGAAGGTCTCACCCACCCGCACCCGCCAGCCAGGGTCTTCCCCAGCCACTGCGATGGCTGCATCGGCCAGGATCCGGGCAGCCAGCACCGTGCCCTGTCCTCCCACCCCCGCGATGACCACCTCTGTTCGGGCCTTGGTCATGCTTTCACCTCCCGGATTGCACCCGCCGGGCACACCTGGACACACAGGCCGCAGTCGTTGCAGGCTCCGCTATCGATGACTGCCTTCCGCCCCTGCATTCCCACCGCCGGGCAACCCAGGCTGACGCAGCGCCTGCAACCCGTGCACTCTGCCGGATCGACCGCGGTCCTCCCCGGACCGGGACGTTCCCTACGGACGTACTGCAGCCTGCACTCCGACCGAAGTACCACCACCGCCGGCCCCGGGTGCTCCAGGGCTTCCCGGATGGCCGTCTCCGCCGCCTGCAGATCGTAGGCGTCAGCCTCCAGCACCTTGTCCACCCCGAGGGCTCGGATCACCGGTACCGGGTCCACGACGGGCATCCGCTCCCCCAGCTGGTCCCGGCCGGTAGTGGGGCTGGGCTGATGACCGGTCATGGCCGTCCATCGGTTGTCCAGCACCACCACGGTCACGTCCGCCCCATACAGCGCGGCGTTAGCCAGGGAGGGAAGCACCGCGTGAAAGAAGGTGGAGTCCCCGCACACTGCCACCAGCTTGCCGTCAGGGTATCCCGCCAGCCACTGGCCCTGCGCCAAACCAACGCCGCTACCCATGACGTGCATGGTGTCCAGCACGTCGTAGGGTGACTTCGGCCGATGGCGGGCGCTGATGTCCTCGGACACGGGCGGGTCCCCGGCGAAGAGGCCGTAGCCCCCCTGCTCGTAGCATCCGATGTCCCCATTGATGATGGGCACCGTGCCTCCGACCTTGGCGACGGCCTCCCGCAGCGACCAGTAGGCGCCCAGATGGGAACAGCCAGCGCAGAGAGTTGACGATCGTGGGATTATGACGCCGGAGGGCAGCGGTCGTTCAGGTTCATCACACTCGCGGCCAAGGAATCTCTCGACGGCCGCCCGAACCAGGTCGGGGTCCAGTTCGCCCCAGGGTTCGGCGATGCCTCCCCCGCAACCGGGGGCCGGCTTTCCCTCCACCGAACAGGAGATCCCCTGGCGCGCCAGCAGTGCCTCCAGCTGGACCCGGACGAAGCCGTCCCCCTCTTCCAGCACCAGCACCCGCTGGCAGCGACGGGCAAACTCTTCCAGCTGCCGCTCGGGTAGGGGGTAGGGGACTCCCAGCTTGAAGAAGTGGACCGGTTCCTCCAGTTCCTCCAGGACCTCCCGGGCGTAGGCAAAGGCCACTCCCGCAGCCACCACCCCTAACGACGCTCCCGGTGCCCACCGCACCTCGTTGAAGGGACACTCCTCAACCCAGCGGCGCGCTACCTCCAGCCGGCCGTGAAGCCAGCGATGCTTGTGCACTGCTCCCGGAGCCCCGTAGACGTTGTACCTGAACGGCAACCGGTAGTGCTTGTTGAACCCCAGGCGGCCGGCCGGGGTGCTGATTGGTTGCGGGGTCACGTCCCCGGAACAGTGGGAAATGCGGGTCACCGACCTCAGCATCACCGGCAGTTCCAGCTCCTCGGACAGGTCGAAGGCCACCCGGCTCATCGCCCGCGCCTCTTCCTGGTCACAGGGCTCCAGACACGGCACCTCGGCAGCGAGTGCGAGCCAGCGGGTATCCTGTTCTGTGGAAGAATAGTGCGCACCGGGATCGTCGGCCACCGCCACCAGGAGGCCACCGCGCACTCCGCCGTACGGCAACGTGACGAAGGTATCCATCGCCACGTTCAGGCCAGCGCTCTTCATGGCTGTGAGGGAGCGGGCCCCCACGATACTGGCTCCCGCGGCCACTTCCAGGGCGACCTTCTCGTTCACGCTCCACTGCACCCGTAAGGCCGCCGACCGAGATGCGACGTAGAGGGCTTCGATGATCTCCGAAGCGGGAGTACCCGGGTACCCCGTCGCCACCTGCACCCCCGCTTCCACTGCCCCGCGGGCGATGGCTTCATTGCCGAGCAGTAAGACCTTCTTTCCTGGTTCCAGCAAAGCTACGTCAGGCATGCTACCCCTCCTTCACCATTGGCATGGCCGCGATGCCACATGTGGGCCAGGGCCGCCACTGCCCGGTCAGGCGTCGGGTAGGCGGGAATGCCACTGCGGTGGCAGGCTCTGACCTCCTCTGCCTGCTGGCTGCCCCCACCTAGGAAACAGCAGATGACCACTGTCCCCCGCGCCATCCCCCTGATCCGGGCGGCGGCCCGGGCGGCACCAGCAATGGGGTCACCGAAGATGAGCAGCAGAGCGTCGCAGCTGCCCGCTTCCACCACCCGGCGGGCGGCCCTCTCGAACCGCTCGGCCGAGGCATCCCCCGTCAGGTCTAGCGGGTTCCCGACGATGCAATGGCTGGGCAGGTCCGCCCGCAGCGAGGAAACCGCGTCTGAGGGAAGTTGGGCGAGCTGTAGCCCCAGCTCCTGGGCGCGGTCGCAGGCCAGGATCCCACTTCCCCCCGAACTGGTGATCACCACCAGTCTCGGCCCCGCTGGTGCGCCGCAGGTCACCGCCATCTTGCCAGCATCGTACAGCTCCTCCAGAGATTCGCCCAACACCACCCCCAGCTCGCGGCACACGCCACGAAACACCTCGTAGCGCCCCGCCAGCGCACCGGTGTGGGACTGACTGGCCTTCTTCCCGGCCAAAGTGCGGCCGCCCTTGAGTACTACCAGCGGCTTACGCGCCGAAAGGCGGCGCGCTGCTTCGATGAATGCCCGGCCATTGGTCACCGCCTCCACGTACAGTACCACCGCACCCACCGATGGGTCGCGGGCAAAATGGGACATGAAGTCGATTTCCGTGAGGTCCACTCTGTTGCCCAGGTTCACCAGTACCGTGGTGCCCAGTTCTTCTTCCTCCGCCCAGTCGGCCAGAGCCGCACCCACTGTGCCACTTTGAGAGATGATGGCCAGCGAACCGGAAACCCGCCGAGGCGGCCAGGTGACGCAGAGATGGTTGGGCCGGTAATCGAAACCCTGGCAGTTGGGCCCCAGGATGCGGATCCTTCCCTCCCGGGCGGTCCGCCGCAGGGCCTCTTCGAGGTCCCCCCTCCCCGCTTCCCGGAAGCCGCCCGAAATGACCACCGCGGCGCCAACCCCCAGCTCCGCCGCTTCCGCCACCAGGTCAGGCACCAGCCGGGCCGGTACCACGAACACCGCCAGGTCGGGCGCCTCCGGGAGCTCCCTCAGCGAGGGGTATGCCTTCAAACCCAGGATCTCGTCCACCCGGGGATTGACCGGGTACACTGTTCCGCGGTATCCGCCCTCCAGGATATTCCTGAGTATCACATGACCGGTCTTGCTGGGATCGCGCGACGCCCCCACCACCGCGACCGACCGAGCCTGAAACATCCGGTGCAGAGATGGTCTCACTTCTCAGCAGCCCTCCTCGTGCGATACCTGGTCCATGCGGGGACCGCGACAGACAGTACCGATAGCACCAGTAACACCGCGGTGATGGGCCGGGATACCACCATCCACGGATCATACGCGGCGATGATCAGGGCCCGCCGCAGAGAGGTCTCCACGATACGGCCCAGGACCAAGCCCAGGACCAGGGGGGCCACGGGAAAACCATACCTCTCCAGCAGGTAGCCCAGCACTGCGAAGCAGAACATCATCAGTATCCCGTACAGGTCGCCCATGGCCCGCGCACCCACGGCGGAAAAGGCCAGAATTCCCGCCGCCAGCATGGGATACGGGATGCGCAACAGCGCCACGAAGGGCCTCACTGCCAGGAGGGCAAAGGGAAATATCAGCAGGGTAGCCACTCCCATGCCCACGAACAGGGTGAAGGCCAGCCGCTCTTGCTGCACCAGGAACAGGGGGCCCGCCTTCAGGCCGTGCATGAGGAAGGCGCCCAGCATTACGGCGGTGGTGGCGCTGCCCGGAATCCCCAGAGCCAGTAGCGGCACCATGGCTCCGCCCACCGCCGCATTGTTAGCCGTCTCGGACGCCGCCAGCCCCTCGGGGACACCGGTGCCGAATTTGTCGGGCTCGCGCGACAGCCGCACCGCCTGGCTGTAACCGACAATGGCAGCAGTGGTGGCGCCAACGCCTGGCAAAATCCCAACCCAGGCTCCGATGACCGCGGAACGCGCGATGAGACCGGCCATCCGCCTCAGCTCGCCAAGAGACGGCAGCTCCACCCGAAGGCGCCTACCGGTCCGCAGCTCCGTTTCGTCCAAGGCCCGCACCACCTGGGGCCGGGATGCCTGTTTGAAGACTTCCGCCACCGCAAACAGCCCGATCACCGCGGGAATGAAGCTGACCCCGCTGAGCAGCATGGACTGACCGAAGGTGAACCGTGCCACCCCGGTTATCGGGTCTATCCCCACCGTGGCCAGCAGCAGCCCGATCAGCGCCGAGATCACCGCCTTGGTTATGGAGCGGCCGCTCAACCCCGCTATGGCAGTGAGACCCAGCACTCCCAGGGCGAAGTACTCAGCGGGCCCGAAGCGCAGCGCCACGTTGGCCAGGAGGGGCGCCAGCAGTATCAGGGTGGTGACCCCGAAGAGCCCCCCGAGTAGAGAGGTGACCAGCCCCACCCCTAGAGCCTTGCCCGCCTGCCCCTTCCGCGCCATGGCGTAACCGTCCAGGGTGGTGACCACCGCCTCCGATGCCCCCGGGATGCGGAACAATATGGCGGGGATCTGGCCCGCGTAGACCGCTCCCCCGTAAAGGGCCGCCAGAAGCAGCAGCGCCTGGGTGGCGGACATGCCGTAGGTCACGGGGATGAAGAGGGCGGCACCCACGGTGCTATCCAGCCCCGGGAACGCGCCCAGGACGATCCCCGCGACCACCCCCAGGGTGATGGCCATGAGGTTGGGTGGTGTCAGCACCTCCGTCAAACCTTGAAGCAAGAGTTCAGCCACGACGAGCATCACGCTCCCGGATCAGTAAAACAGCCGGCTGAAGTAGAGAAACGGTCCCACGCCGCGCGGCAGCGAAATGTACAGCACCTTGACGAAGATGACCAGTAGAAGGACCGTTATCCCCAGCGGCAGTAATGCCAGCACCCGGCCCCGGGGGGTACCGAACAACAGCAGCACCGCCAACAGGAACAGCGGGGTGCTGACCAGAAATCCCAGATACGGCATCAGCACTGCGTACCCGAAGCATGCCGCTGTGAGCCCCAGCAGCCTCCCGGTGGCGACTGTCTCCTCTTGCCGCTCCCCGCCTCGCCGCAACCACCGCAACCTGCCAACGAACAACCCAGCCGACAGCACGGCCATCGCGGCCAGCAGGAGCCGAGGCCACCATCCCGGGCCGAGTACCTCGTACCCCGCCATGGTCTCAAAGCTGAAGGTACGCCAGAACAAGCCCACCGAGATCAAGAATAGGGCGAGGCTGAAGAAGCTCTCTCCGTCCAGCAAGAAACTGCCGCCTCCTTCGATGGACCCGAGGCGGGCGGGAGGCAGGGAGCTCCCGCCCGCCATTCAGGCCTACTTCTTGTAGCCGAGCTGCTTGAGGATCTCCTCGTACTGCTTCAACTCGTCCTCCAGGCTCTTGGCGAAGTCGGCCCCGCGCAGGAATCCGGGATACAGGTCCAGGAACCTCTTGCTGGCGAATTCCTTGTACTGTTGCGACTCGCAGGCCTTGGCGAAGGCATCCTCGAGGATCTTGCAAACCTCCTCGGGCGTGCCTTTCTTCACCGCCAGCCCCCGCCACTGCAGAGGCGGCAGGTCCAGCCCCAGCTCCTTCACGCAGGGAACGTCCGGGAACCGCTCCAGCCGCTCCTCGGCGAACACCAATACCGGCCAAACGTCGCCAGACTCGATCATGCCGATGGCGGGGCCGGTCTCCTCGTACATGGCCATAATGTGTCCACCCATCAGCGCAGCGTGCATCTCTGACGCCGAATCAAACGGCACGTACTCCACATCCAACCCTGCCGAACGGGTCACCACTGCCACGGCTACTTCGTCGTAGCTGCCGGCACCCGTGCCGCCAATGGTGACCTTGCCCGGGTTCTGCTTGGCGTAAGCCACCAGCTCCTCCCAGGTATTGAAGGGACTCTTCTTGCCCACCTGGATCAAACCGATGTCCACATGGGCCCTGATCAGCGGCCTGAGGTCCTGAGGTGTGTACGGGGTCCGTCCCAGCACGGCATTAGGCAAGATGTCCGAGGTGATGGCGAAGACCGTGTACCCGTCGGCGGGTTGCTTCATCACGTAGTCCATGGCAGTGGCCGAAGCAGCCCCCGGCATGTTCACCACCGCAATGGATACACCCAGAATCTCTTCGGCGGCGGGGACCACATTGCGCGTGAAAATGTCGGTGCCTCCGCCAGCTCCCCACCCGACTATCACCTCTATGGGTTTGGACGGGAATTTCTCACCTCGACTACAACCACCCGCAAACAGCATGCCGGCGGCCATAATAGCGCACAGGGCCAACACCAACGGCTTGCCAACCCTCACCGTCTCAACCCCCTTCGCTTGTTCGCAGGCTATCGGCCATCCGTTGCAGCAACATCTCGGCCCTGTCGGGATTGAAGATGCCGCAAAGACAGAGCCTTGCCATCCGTTCCGCCCACCAGCGCGCGCGGCGCTTCCCTGCGGCCACCTCCTTCACCGCTTGGGCCACCAACGAGGCAGCCACCAGTCCGTGACCGCACATGGTGGTGACCTTCAGCGTGTCCTCGTCAGGCAACAGAGTGCGTCTTCCCCAGATGCCCATGGAGTACTCCACGGTGTGGGGCTGCAGCCCCACGGCGCGACAGCACTCTCCGACTTGTTCGAACAGACCAGTCATTACCACCGAAATTCCCAGGTCAGCCTTCACCACGTCCTCCAAGAAGGCCAGGGCGCGGGAGACGTCGGAGAACACACAGTGGATGTTCGTGAGGTCGCGGGCGCCGGCCACCAGTCCTTGGTGACCGCGAGTGAGTACGTTGCCCGTGAGGTCATCACCGTAGTGAACGGCGCCATGTTTTCGGACCAGCTCCAGGAACCGTCTGGCCTTGTCTGCCGACCCAGCCTCGTTGATGCCCTTGGCGGGAGCGAAGATGAAGCAGATGTCGTTCTTGAGTTCCTCTGGACTACCCATGCGGTGCAACGAGTGAGTCATCGCCGACCTCCCCCTTCGCCGCCCGGTCGGCCGAGTCCCAGGCACACTTTTCCGTTGGGCGACAGCCACCAGCCCGCTCGCCTGAGCCGCTCTACCACTTCCGGCTCGCCGTCGGGCTCAGCCCGGACTATGAAGTCCAGACTGAACACTGTCTGGAGCCTCTCGCCCAAGCTCGTCAGCAGCTTCAGGATTTCCTCGGCCCGGTGGGCGGGGACCTTGAACTCAATGATGGCAGTGAGCACCTTCTCTCCCAGCACCTCGGGGCGTATCTCTCCAGTGGAGGTGTCGGTCATGAGGAAGGTCACCGGGTTCTTGGGCTCGAAGGTCACCCCCGCCCGGGCCAGCTCCCGGGTGACCACCTCCACATCAGCAAACCGACATCCGGTACCCGGCCGTCCCATCTCCACCCCAAACCCCACCTCGCCGGCGCCGAAACGGCCGGTCACATCGTTGGTCTTCATCTCCTCGGTCCCCCGCCCCGCCACTCCCGTCTCCGGATGCACGGTCAGTGGGTCGGAGAACAGGGCCCGCAGTACCCGCGGCCAACGCAGTTCCGGCTGCACGAAGGCGTCGACCGGACAGACTTCGGACCGCTGGCACACCCGGCACTCCACGCACTCGTCCTCGTCCACCACTGCTACGCCGCCTCCATCCCTTATGGCCCCCATGGGGCAGTACGGCAGGCATTGGAGACAACCGACGCAGAGTTCAGGATCCACTCTCACGGGCCACAACCTCCTTCACCCGGCGCGATCTGCTGAGGACGGCCCAGCCCCAGGTTGACTTTGGCGCGGCCAAGCGGCGTCACACCGAGACGTTCGAGCTCGGAAGATGCCTCTATCCGTCCGTCGGCGGCAACCCTCGATATCACCCCGACGCAGAACACCGTGTCCACCTGCTCGGCCGCTACCCGCAGCGCACGCAGCGCCTCCCCCAACCTGGCCAGCGGTATCTTGGCTTCGACTACCACCGACATGACCCGCTCGTTCAACACGTCCGGGCGGATTAGTCCGCGGCTACGGTCCTGCATCAGGTGGGTGACCGGGTTGTCCTCCTCGAAGACCGCTCCCGCCGCTGCCAGCGCCTGGGTAACCCGCTGGACATCGGCAAGCCGGGTGGTGGCATTGGGCCTGCCCACGTCGATGGCCAGGCCCACTTCTCCGAAAGAGAATCTCCCGGTGACATCGTTGGTCTTCATCTCCTCTGTGCCCCGCCCGGTGACCTGGGTCTCCTGGAACTCGGTGAGGGGATCGCTGAAGATGCTCCGCAGGGTACGGGGCCATTGCAGCGCCGTGGGCACCAGCGCCTTCGCGGCACAGATCCCCAGCCGCAAGCACACCCCGCACTCGACACAGAGGTCCGGATCCACCACCGCCCTCCTCTCGCCGTCCCCTCTCTCCAGGCGGATGGCTCCGGCGGCACAGACAGAAATACATCTGCCACAGCCTGTGCACAGTCTTGGGTCAACTTGCATCCTTCAGTCTCTCCTCCGCTCCAGCACCCGGGCCGCCCGCTCGGGGTTGAAGATGCCGCAGGTGCAGGCCCGGGCCAGGGCCCGGGCGGCATCCTCAGGAGACATCTTCCCCGCCCGCACCTTGTCCCTGACCTCCTCCACATGACGGCAGGAGATCATCCCGTGTCCGCACATCGATGCAATCTCCAGCACCTCGTCGTCCGGCAACAGTTCACGCTTGCCCCAAACCCCCAAGCTCAGGTGGACGGTGTGGGGTCGCAGGCCCACCGCTTCTGCCGCGGCAAACACCTCGGACAACTCCCCGCTGACCACGATGGAGATCCCCAGATCAGCTTCTTTGAGTTCCTTCAGCGCGCCCTCCAGCTGCCGGCGGCTACCGAACACCGCCGCCATGTACGACCGGTCGTGGGCGCCCTCGACCAGCTCCTGCACAGAGAACCCGGTAAACACACCTCCCCGGCTGTCGTCTCCCAGGTTGACCGGCCCATGACGTTCGAGTATGCGCAGGATCCGCGCCAACCGCTCGCCTGCCCGCACGTGATTGAACCCCTGAGCGGCCATGGCCAAGACGACGAAATCGCCGCGGGACCGTGCTGGATCCCCTAGTCGATGCAAAGTGTGTGTCATGACGTCCCTCCCACGCGGTTGCCCAATTGCTCTACTGATCGGCTGGTCAGACCAGTAGACCAATTCTCCACCGTGGCCCCATTCTCCTCCTGGAGCGTGCAACTTTTGCGCAAGAGTTACCCTACCGCAGTACCCCAACCATCCGACAAACCAAGCACGAAGGCTCAACTGTCGAAAACCCATACCGACTAAGCCTTTTGAAGCGTGCAACAACTTTGCCCGTTAGCGTCTCAAGAATTGGTGTTGACATGATGGATGTAGAAGGAGCGGGACTCTGTACACGGCCACGATAAAATCCCCATAAGTGGACAACAAAATTCCCCAGTTGGGGGCAGCGAAGTGTCCACGTTCTGTTGAATAAGAAAGGCCCGCTCCCTACTGAATCGAAGCTTGTGAGCAAGACAGACCAACAACTCTTCAGTAAAGGAGCCGGCCAAAATGATTGGAGTGGAGTCCGTGTTGGAGATTCAGTTTTTAAAGCGCCAGGGTCTGAACAACACCCAGGTTGCCCGGCGTGTCGGTGTTGATCGCAAGACAGTGCGCAAGTATCTCGACCAGGGCATCAATCCTTTGAGACCACCGGTAAGGGAGCGGCGGTCAATCCTTGATCCCTACAAACGCTACCTTGAGTACCGGCTATCAAGATGGCCAGAACTCACCGCTGCCCGGCTACACCGGGAGATCAGTCAGCCTCCCGATCCGGACATTGACGGCCACTGGCTGTTGCCCTCTGAGCCCTTTTCGGGCTCTAGCCGCACCGTCCGGCGGTATGTCAGCCGCCTCCGTCCCCCGCGGCAGCGGGTTTATCGACCTGTGGAGACGCTGCCGGGTGAGCAGGCACAGGTGGATTGGGGCCATTGTGGTTTCATCGAACAAGGTGGCGTGCGCAAGCGGCTGTATGTGTTTTCATTTGTGCTGAGTTACTCCCGCGTCCGCTACGTTGAGTTTACCACATCGCAGGACATTGTGACACTGCTAGGGTGCCTGAAGCGGGCGTTGGAGTACATAGGTGGAGTGGTACGGGTGATTTTGTTTGACAATGCGAAGACGGTGGTTGCAGAACGGGTCGGTTCGGTGATCCGGTTCAATCAAGATTTGCTGCGGTTTGCCGCCTCTTACGGTTTCCGGCCCGATGCCTGTTGGGTGAATGATCCCGAATCCAAGGGCAAGGTAGATGGAAGCATCCAGTACGTGAAACGGGACTTCCTTTACGCCCAGGAGCTCAGGGATCCTGTCATCCTGAACCAAAAGGCCCTACAGTGGTGCGACGAGGTGGCCAATGAAGGAGAGCACCAGGGCATTGGTGAGGTTCCATCCAGTCGGCTAGCCGAAGAACGCCAGGCGCTCTGGCCACTGCCCGCCCGGCCGGTGGAGGTGTTTGGGCGGGTAACGAGGGTAGTCCGGAAGGATGCCACGTTTACCTTTGAGACCAACCAGTACTCAGTACCACATGCCCATGTACGGTCCCGGGTTATGCTGCATGTCTTTGCTGACCGGCTGGAGGTGTATGCCAACAATGAGTGCATCTGCACCCACCGGTGCTCTAAGGAACGCGGGTAGCTGATCCTGGATGATCAGATGGTCCACTCCTGGGGGCGCGGCGCTGGACCGACTGCAAACCCCCACGAACCAGACCTCTTAACGCTACGGTTAGGGGGTTAGGAGAGGATGCTAGCAGAAAGTGTACCACGAATTTGCAACAAATGGAAGCAAACTCATTTCACCAGCACACAATGTCCGTGTTGAGCAACGACCTATTTCAAACCAGAGCTCTTCTTTCACGAGCAGCCCGTTTCTACGTGAGTTGCCGTCCTATTTCTGCTCGGCAATCCCCTGCCAGGCCGCCGCAATCTTTCCCCAATCGAGAACGCGCACCTCCCGTCCAGTCCAAACATCCCAGAACGCTGGATCAGGAGAATGTGGTCGGTGCTTTACAGGGAGCTCCCGTATCTCGACAAGCACCGGGGCTGGCGATGCCCAGCCAAGGAGAACAGCCCGGCGCGATGGCAGGCTCGGCAAGTCTCGGAGAAACGCACTCAAAACATCTGGAACAAGTCTCCTAACAAGTTGCTGATCACGGTCATTGACTATCCGGTGAAGCACGAAGGTGTTGCATTGAGAAAGCACTGTTTCGGAAATCTCGGACGGACGTTGGGATGCCAAGACAAGACCCAGACCGAACTTCCTCCCTTCGCGAGCGATCCGCTCGAAAACTCGCAGACACGCTCTTCCAGCAGCCGGCGCACTTTCGGCTGCTAGGTCGCGATGTACAAAATTATGCGCTTCTTCCAAAACCAGAACCGTCGGGAGTTCGCGGCCCTCTTCGCGTCTGTACCGCTGAATGGCCTCGAAGACCATGCGGGCTAAGACACTCACGACAATGTGGATGACGTCAGCGGGGACAAATGACAAGTCAATCACTGCGATCTCACCATTCGAGGCTTGGTCCGCACCCACATAATCACTCAGCCATTCCCCGAGGGCTAACGCGGCCTCTGCCTCCTGCTCCACGATGGTGGCCAACCGACTGCGTTTCGAAAGACTCCGAATGCGCAGGTTCAGCGTGTCGACAAACTGGCTAACATCTCGCCCGGGGTGGCTTGCTGCGAGAGCGTCTACATAGTCAGGGAGCTGTTTCACGTCGAAGTAGCGCGGACTATCCTCATCGAACTCACATTCTTCACCGTCATTAGGACCTAGTGCCTCCTTTACTCTTTCCAAGGCGTTGATCACCGCATTGAGGCCCCTGTCACCCTCCTCCGGGAAGTCGTAGTGCCAATGGCGGCCATCCTCCTTCGGCTTTCCCCGTTGCCGCGCTTCGACTTGCCGAGCTTTGGAGGAAACATTATTCAGTAGCTCCCGGAGATTCTCCGTGGCGGGGCATTCAGGATCGCTCGCGAGCTCCGCGAAATCAGTCCCGATATTTCGAAGAACCTCTGCGACGTCTTCTCGTTTCCCCGGTTGCATGTGCTGTCCAGTCCTAACGATGAGATTCAGACGTATAAGATACCGCCCAACCATTCCGCGTGCCCTCATCTGGAACTTATCGGGAGATGCTAGACCTGAGCGTAAGTGACGCAGGGCACCAAATAGTATTGGTCGCTGCACTCCTGCTTTGGCGTCAGTGAAAGCAGCCCATTCCTCCCCATTCCAGAGCCAAGCTGGTACTTTCAGATGCCTTTCACCCCGCTTCGGGTCAACGCAAAACAATCGTACGTCCAGATCTTTGAAAGCGTGGGCGTATTCACCGTTTGGATCAAGCACTATGAATCGCGCATTTGCTCGGTAATCCTGTTTGCAGTTTTCAAGATCAGGCTCAGCCAGCTGTTGCCGCTCCGCTCGCGCCGCCTCAATGGACCAGCGTATCAGGCCTGCCACCGTACACGACTTGCCGGCCCCCGTGTTTCCCAACACAGCAAGGTGTCGTCCAAAAAGCTTATCGGGATCCACATAAACCTCCGCTCTGCCTGCTGTTGGACAATGACCTATCAGAATGCGCCGGTTCCTCCCCTGAGATTCAGCTTCAACAATCGCTCGGAGCTGATCCGGAGTCGGAAGGAGAACTGGATCCCCAACTGAGGGAAAAACATCGACGCCTCGTCTGACCTCAAACGACAGAGCGCCTTCAGAAGAAAGGGCTTTGAGAGTTCCGAGTGGCGTGAGAGTCATCATCCGCATCGGAAATGGCAAGTCAACTAGCCCGAAATCCTTTTGCATGCCCATCCGTCTTGGGAAAGGCAGTCGTTCGATCCTAACAGAAGAGATGGTGCATACCGTAGCACCGCTCTCATTGGGAATCAGCACGTAACCATTGATACGGGGAAACCCAGAAGGTGTACCGGTGTTCAGTGCGGTGGCTTGCGGAGCATCTAGATCAAGAAGCACGGTAATCTGGTCAGCCCGAACTTCTTCCACCGTGCCGACAACTCGTTCGGCAACCCACTCTACTAACGACCTCACTCCTCTTCCCCTCCACCCTTTGGACTCTCTTTAGTTCGATCTGCTGCGTCGACCTGCGGTCGCATTCGCCGGTTCAGTAGCTCTACCATTCGCCAAGTTGTCCTATCGATTGCAGGTTTCGGAAGGTAATGCGTGACAAGTGTCTCGAGGTGCCCGAAATGCGGTCCTACAAGGACTGTAGTCTGCCCTTCGCGTGCAACCTGATTCAAGAAGTTGGAGACTCGCCCGTCCGCCCAGTCGAACGAAATGAGCACCAGATGGGTCGAAGGAATGGTCAACATGTCCCGCAGCACGCGATTCACATGGTCGTCTCCAAAACCGTAGCCATAGGTGACTACCACTGTGTTCGGACGGCAGCATGCAGCCGCAAAGTCGCGAAAAAGCTCTGCGTAAGGATACTCGAGCGTTTCAACGTCCTTGGCAGGATTCGGATAGATAAGGAGTTGCTCGCCCGGTCGCTGAGGGAGTTCGGGATGGTCGTCCGGAGCTCCAAAGGGGACCCCGCAGCGATGGATCTCCAGGCGCCCGGAAGGCCCCACCTGCTGTCGCCAGTCCACAGAGCCGTGAAGTTTCGTCAATCGCACCACTCCCTCAAGGTAACGTGGTTCACCACGAATGCCGGGGGGATTATAGTGCAAGTCGACACCCAACCGAAACGATCGAAACACGGGCAAGAGGTTCCCTACGAAGCGATCCAGCACGCGCAGCCCAAGCAAATCGCACCCGAATTCGATCAGACGGTCGTAGTTGGTCGTGAAAATATGCAAGCGCTCTCGAGCCGCGGCGCGGCTCGCAAATGGGAGGAGAAAACCACCTAGCAAGCGCCGGAGGTGTTCTGCGCGTTCAGGACGCCCTTGCCCAATGAAAGACTCCCGGATGCCCCTCTCGGTAGCAAGAACTTTCCCCAGAAACGAAGCAAGCATGCCGTCCAAGGCTCGTTCCCAGTCTGGAAGCAACTTGGCGGCGCTCTCTGCGAGTCTATCACCGTTGCCAGTTGATCGTGCGGAATGCGCTAGAATCCGCAGGCCGCCAATGAGCTCGCGGATAGCTCGAACATAATCCTCAATGTTCGGTCGCCTCCCGCGGCCGAGCTTCTCTGCACTAACCAGAGCTGCTTGCTGGACCGCTTCGGCGTACTCATAGTTAAAATCTGGCGGCTTCATGTCGACGAGCGGAGCTCCGGCCGCCCTCGCTATTGCTGTCGTAAGGCCACTGCCTACAAGCAGGTTGACGTGCTCGGCCTGCAACAAGGCTGACAGCCACGGCTCGATATGTTCGCGGTGATCATCGGGATTCGGCTCGTCCTCTAGTCTTTGGTAATGAGGCCCAGCGCAGACGACGTGCTTCACCTTCGTCAAATCTTCTCCCATGTCAATCATGACACCTCATCCCCGCATCGGTTGAGTGCCCCGCCGTACCACATTGGGAGATTGAGATCCTCCTGTGGAGCGCTCTCGGGAATCCTTAGTAGGACAGCGAAGATGGTGCGGCACTTGGGCTGCTCCCACAAGAGAACCCCACCAGAAGCGACCATCTTTTCCAGACATGGGCCGTGAACACGCCACCCTCTTCTTCGTGAATTCTGGCATGGCACTCAGGACATACAACAGCAAGGTTGTCGGCGCGATTGTCATGGGGGTCCCTGTCCCTGTGATGAATCTCACCGGTCCTTTACGTCACTCTCTTCCCGCAGTACTCACACCTCCAGCCCCTGCCCCTCATGAGCTCGTACTATTCCTTCTCGTTCACACGAGGCCCCCCATTTCTCGGTCTGTGAATTCCGCGCTACGACGCACTCACATGGATGGAGCAGGACTGCGCACTAGCAACTAAGTCATAATCTAACTGGCGTGGGTGATCGCGCCCTACGCCACGAACTACTTTCAATAGTCCGGAGCTATAGAATCTGGTTCATCAGCAAGCGTGGAGTATGAACCCCGAACTCCAACAAGATCAACCCTTGTCGCAGCCAAGTGGCACACTGCATATCAGGTCACCACTGACGAGGCACTGCAGGAGAACCAGTTGAGGATCCCAAGATCAACTTTTGCTGTATTTACGCCTAAGCTCGCGCTGTAGCGCCTGCCGGAGCACCACTTGGCCGTCAAGCTTGTGAGCCAAAACCAATTCGTTCTCAAACAACGGTCTTTTAAGAAGATTCGCGAACTCGCCTCAAATCCCTTCCACTTCTCGGCGTGCATTACCGGTTATCTCAACCGTAACGCGGCCCATTACATCGACCCCACTAGCAGTTAATCGTCGCCAGCCCCAAGGAGCGCCTCAGGAACAGAAGTGCCCTCCCTTCTGGGAACTGGGCAATGTACTCGCAGCAGAAAAAGCGTCCGGCATTGTCGGCAAAGAGTGGTAACCAAGAAGAAAGACCACCCGCTGCGCTTAGGAGCACTGATATCCTCAACCAGCTCGTGCGGCAGCTGCGAAAAGACAACAGTAGAGGGCAATCCCAACAGCCAGTCGGCTTTCAGGTCTCACAGAGCCTGCCTGATGTACCATGACGAGGACTGGTCGGTGGGACATAGGCACTTCAACATGTAGCCCAATTGGGCGCAAGAAACCGCCGCATCACAAACCAGAGAGGTAACTACCGGATGAACCTGTGCCAGAGGGCATTCTGCCCGCGAATGCAGATTTGACCTCACGGAAGGTACTTCTTGTGTGCGGCGGTCGCCTAACACCAGCCTTCAGGTCTTCAACCGAGGATCCAGCACGTCCCGCAACCCCACCCCGAGGAGGTTGAACCCCAGCACCGTCCACACAATGGCGATCCCGGGGAAGATGGATATCCAGGGAGCAATCTCGATGTAGTTGATCCCCTCATTGAGCATCACTCCCCAGTCCGGCGCCGGAGGCTGCGACCCCAGCCCCAGGAAGCTCAGCGCAGTGGTGGAAAGTATGGCGGAAGGAAGCGACAGGGTGGCCAGGACGATGATGGGGGATAACACGTTGGGCAGGATGTGTTTGAGGATGATCCCGGCATCGCTGCGACCCAGGGCCCGGGCCGCCTCCACGAAGGGAAGACTCTTCACCGACTGGGTCTTGGACCGCACCACCCGGGCCATTTGCGCCCAGCTGACCACGGCGATGGCGATGATCACGTTGTCCAGGCTGGGGCCCATAGCCATGACGATGGCCATGGCGAACACCAGCGGGGGCAACGCCCAGGTGACGTCGGTGACGAAACATATCACCCGGTCCAGCACCCCGCCGAAGTATCCCGCGATCAGACCCAAGGACACCCCGATGGCGCTCTGGATGGTGACCACAATGAGTCCCACCCGCAGCGCGATCCTCGTCCCGTATATCACCCGGCTGTAAAGGCACCGCCCGTACTGGTCAGTCCCGAAGATGAACTCCCCGCCGGGGGGACTCAGCGCCCTCTTGAGGTCAATCTCCCGGTAGGAGTGAGGCGCAATGGCGTCCGCGAAGATGGCCAGGACCAGGACGCTGGCGAACACCACAAACCCCGCCGCGAACATGGGGTGCCGCGCCGCCCGGGCGATGTCCCGCATCAACGGGCTGGCCGGACGCTTTGCCACCACCGTCCCGGAAGAGACGCTCGCGCTGTGAGTTACTCCACGGGCCATCCTAGCTCACGCCCTCGTACTGTGCGCGGATTCGAGGATCCAGCAACGCGGTCATGATGTCCCCCAGGGTGTTCGATATTACGGTCAGTACCGCTATGATGAGCACCACTCCCTGCACCACCGGAAGGTCCTGACTCAGTATCGACCGCCAGAGCAGCCGCCCCATGCCCGGCCAGGCGAACACGCTTTCCACCACCACCGAGCCTCCGATCAGCCAGGGCAGCGACAGGAAGAAGGTGACGGTCACCGGGATGAGGGCGTTGCGCAACACGTGCTTGGTCAGCACCACCCGGGAGGGCAGCCCCTTGGCGTGGGCGGTGGTCACGTACTGTTCCCGCATCACCTCCAGCACCTCCGACCGGGTCAGCCGCATGGTGTCGGCCACCGGAGGCAGCATCAGGCTGAGCAACGGCAACACGATGGCCACCGGCCCCACGTAGCCGGATATGGGAAAGATCCGCCAGTGAACGGCGAACACCACGATCAGCAGGATGCCCAGCCAGAAAGAGGGGACCGAGCGCAGTACCGTGGATCCCACCACCAGCACCCCGTCGGCCCAGGAGCCCCGCCGCACCGCCACGATCAAACCCACGGTGACCCCGATCAGATACCGCAGCACCAGCGCCCCCACCGCCAGCGCCAGGGTGTAGGGGAGCCGTGCCCGGATCAATCTGGCCACCGGCTGCCGGGTGGAGATGGAGGTGCCCAGGTCCCCCCGGAGGACGCGGCTCAGCCAGAAGAAATACTGCACGTACACCGGCCGGTCCAGTCCCCATCTGGCCCGCAGGATCTCGATCTGCTCCAGCGGCGTCCGGGGATCGGCGATCATGCGAATGGGATCCCCGGGCATGGAATGCATTATGGCAAACAGCACCACCGTCACGCAGAGGACTGTGAGAACACCCGTCGCCAGCCTTCTCACCACGTAATGAACCACGACTCAACCACCCTACAGCACCTGTCTGTATAAATATACGCGGTCGTCTCACTCAATCCTGCGGAAGTTGGCCACCCTCCCGCCGGCTACAAGCCGCGCTCCGGTGATCTCGTCCCCCTGGCGCAGGAAGGTGACGTAACGCTCACTGTGTCCGTCGAGCCGAAAGTGATCGCGGCTCAGCGGCCGGAGCTCGACGTCCGCCCGCAGGGAAAGACAACGCCCAGGAACGAACAGACGGTGCTTTTCCTCATCGTAGACTACGTCTATCTGGCGTTCGCGCCTTGGCCGGACCGGGACGTACGTCCCCGCCTTTTCCCTCAGCCACTCCTCAGGCACGGAGGTGAGCAGCTTGAGTGGCTGCATCTGATCCCGGAGCAGCTCCTCCGCCAGGGCTCCCGCCAGTTCCTCCAGGTCTATCCCATCGGCGTTGGAAAGGAGCACGATCACCGCATCCTGGTCGGGAAAGCGGCAAAAGCGTGCCACGTATCCCAGGGTTCCTCCTGCGTGCTGCAACACCCTCACCCCGCGCAGCTCGCCGATGAACCACCCGAATCCGTAGCGGGAAAAGGAGGGATCCTCCGGCCGCACGGGACGGAACGCCTGCTGCAGCACCTCGGGGGGAAGGAGCACCGCCTCCCGCAGGGCGCGGTCGCAGATGTAAAGGTCGCGCACGGTGGAGATGATGTTGCCGTCCGCCCACCCCACCACCGCCCGGTGGTACGGGGCCTCCTCGAAGCCCCCCTCCTCCAGCATCCGGTAGCCCACCGCCTGTCCCGGGTACCGCTGGGCAGCCGTCCCCACCAGGGTGTCCTTCATCCCTAGAGGCTGGAAGATCCTTCGTCGGAGAAAGGTGGCGAAATCCACTCCCGAGACCTTCTCCACCACCGCTCCCAGGATGACGTAGCCGGAGTTGGAGTACTGCCAGGCCTCCCCGGGTGAAAACTCCAGGCTCTCGAACTGGCGAATGCGCGCCAGCACCGCCTCCTGGTCGAAGTCCCGTTCCCGGGCCTCCTCCCAGAACTCTTCGGTCAGGTACTCGGGCACCCCGGCGGTGTGGGTCATCAGGTGCCTCAGCGTCACCTCGTCCTTCCAGGCAGGAAGCTCTGGCAAGTGCAGGCCCACCGGGTCGTCGTAGTCCAGCCGGCCTTCCTGCTGCAGCATCATCACCGCCAGGCAGGTGAACTGCTTGGTGACGGAGCCGATGATGAAGCGGGTGCCGGGGGTAACCGGCACCCGCCCCTTCACATCAGCAAGGCCGTAACCTTCCTCGAGCAGCACCTGACCTTCCCGGGCTACCAGCACCGCCACCCCGGGGGAGTCATCCCCAACGAACTGCCGCACGATCTCGGCTGCTCTGGTGCGGAAAGGTCGGTCGCCCATCGTCAGTCGCCCTTCAGCTTGAGGTCGTTGAGGTACAAGGTGCCGCTGACGCTGAGGATGAGCCCTTCCAGCTCCGCCCGGGTGGCCAGGAATACCCGGTCGCTCCAGAGAGGAATGAGGGGTACGTCCTCCCACACCCGCTTGGAGACCTCAGCCCACTTCCGGGCGCGCTCTTCTTCGTCGGGTATCACCTGGGCAGCATCCAGCAGGGCATCGACTTCTGGATGCGACCAGGGGGCCAGTCTCCCGCCGGTCTTCAGCCCCGCCGGCCACACGCCGCCCGGATCCAGCCAGTTCCAGTTCCGCAGTATCATGTCGAAGTTGGCGGTCTCGATGAGCTCCCGCAGGTAACGGCTCTCGTACTCCCTGACCTGGGCGTCCAGGCCGATGCGCCGCAGCTGGGCCTGGAGGATGGGGCCAGCCTTCTTGTCGGTGGCGTTATCCCCGCTGATGGCCAGGGTGAAGGTCATGGGCTTGCCGTCCAGTTCGAGGATGCCGTCCCCGTCGGTGTCCTTGCAGCCGGCCTCCGCCAGCAGTTGCTTGGCTTTGTCCAGGTCGTGCGCGTACTTTTCGCTCAGGTACGCTTCGGTCTCCGGGTGATGGGAGATCATGGCCTCCGCCACTAGGCTGAACAGCGGCTTGATGGTGCCCTCCACCGCCTCGGCGATCTCGGCGCGGTCAATAGCGTAGGCCACGGCCAGCCTCACCCTCTTGTCCTGGAAGGGGAAGCGCTCGGTGTTCATCTGCAGGTGCCGCACGTTGGGGCTGAGGTACTCATGCAAGACGATGTTGGGGTCTTCCTCCAGGGTCTTGAGCATCTCGCTGGGCACGCCGGTGATGATGTGCACGTTGCCCGCCCTGAGTTCGCTCACCCGGGTGAAGGCCTCGGGGATGAACCGCACGGTGACTTTGCTGAAGTGGAAGGGACCGTTGTTCTCCACGAAGGGCAGGAAGTCGTAGTAGTCGTCGTTGCGCACCAGGGTGATGTGGGAGCCGTCCACCCATTCCTCGACCTTGTAAGGGCCGCAGCCCACGGTGCGGCGGTTGAACTCCTCGTCACCCATCTCCTCGGCAGCGCCCACCTCCACCGGGCCGGCATAGTCGCTGGCCAGCACCACCAGCAGGGCGGGACCGGCTTCCTTGAGCTTGAGGATCAGGGTGTCCCCCTCCACGACGATCTCTTCCACCGGGTCGTAGTCGAAGGCATACGGGCTGATGCTGACGTATCGCTCGATGGAGCGCTTGACGGCTTCCGCGGTGACCGGGACGCCGTTGTGGAAGGTGCGGTTGGGATCAAAGGTCAGCCTGATCTCCTTGCCGTCGGGAGAGATCTCCACGCTCTTGGCGCCGTGGGGCAACACCTCTTTGTTCTGCAGTCCCAGGCTGATGGGAGGAGTGGATATCAGGCTATGGACAAAGTTAAAGGTGGTGGTGACCTGCTGCTGATCGGTGCCCTGTATCTCGCTGGGGACCGCCACGATCAGTTCCGGCAGCTCCTCGGGTTTTTCCTCCGGCGCAGCAGCTTCTTCCTCGGCAGGGGCACATGCGGTGGCCGCCAGCAAAGAAAAAGCCAGAGCCATCACCAGGAGGAGTCGTGACCAGTGTGTCCTCGCGTTCATCCGTTTCCCTCCTCTCAGGTAGATCTTCTCATGATCAGGCCGCTGCTTGCGCCGCTGGGGTCGCGGGTAGCAGCGGCAGATCATTTTGTGGTCTATTCGCCGCGCAGTGGGGGTGTCCCTGCAACGAACCGACAAACCATGATCTTCCGGGCGCAGATCCCGTCTCCCCAGCGCCACAGCTCTGGCCTAGCACCGCTTGACTGGGGAGGGTAGCTCATGGGAGACCGGTCCACGGCCTGCAAACTGCTCACCAGGCGCGGCTGGCGACGGCCCATGCTCCCGGACAGAGGACGACCCCAGCGCAGGCGAGAATTAGCGGGTGGTATCTACATCGTCGAGGAGGTGGAGCAGGATGCCAAACCTGCTGCTGGAGGAGATGACCTGGCCGGAGATCAGAGACGCCCTGGAGGCGGGATCCCAAAGCGTCCTCCTGCCCGTGGCCTCGGTGGAACAGCACGGTCCCGCCCTGCCGCTCAATACCGATGTGGTGATAGGCAGGGCCCTGGCGGTGCGCACAGCCCAGGAGCTGGGAGACGCCCTGGTGGGACCGGTGCTGGTTCCCGGGTGCTCGGACCATCACATGAGCTGGCCGGGGACCATCACCCTGCCCGCGTCATTGCTGGTGGCCGTGGTGACGGAATGTGTGCGCAGCCTGGCCAGGCACGGATTCCGGGAGATCGTGGTACTGCCCACCCACGGCGGCAACTTCTCGCCCCTGGCCTCGGGAATGCCCGAGATCCGTCGGGCAGCGGCCGGAGCGCGAGTGATAGACCTTGCCGACTCGAAGGCCTTCTTCGGAGCGTGGTTCCGCGTGCTGCACAAGTTCGGTCGCCGGGATGAGACTTTACCCCATGCGGACGTCATGGAAACGTCCCTGATGCTTTACCTCAGGCCGGAGCTGGTGAGGTCGGAGTACCTGGCGCCCGGGTACACGGGGCAGCTGGATCTTGAAGAGCTGACCAGGAAGGGCCTCGCTGCCTTTACCAAAAACGGCGTGCTGGGAGACCCCCGGGGTGCCAGTCCTGAACTGGGGCGCGCCCTGCTGGAGGAAGTGTCCCGGTACCTGGCGGAAGAGATCCGTAAAAGGCGGGCTCCCAGGACAGGTAAGTTAACATGAAGCGTATCGATCGGCACCACCAACGGTCGCGGAGGTGAGGAGGCTTGCGGGCATCCAGCCAGCGGATCAAGGAAGACGTGGAGGCCATTGCCCGTTTCACGGCGCGTGGGCCGGGGGTGAATCGTCTCAGTTTTTCCCCCGAGCATCTGGAAGCGATCCGGTACGTGGAGCAACAGCTGCGGCCGCTGGGCTTTGAGATGCAGATGACGCCCCACGGAAACGTGCGCTTCCGACGCCAGCAGGACGGCTGGGACCGGCCGGCGGTGATGGTGGGATCGCACCTGGATGCAGTTCCGAACGGCGGTCGCTTCGACGGAGTGGCGGGCGTGGTGGCAGCAGTGGAAGTGGCGAGGTTGCTGCATGAAAGCAGAGAGGCGCTGGCAAGGCCGTACGAGGTGGTGGTATTCGCGGAGGAGGAAGGTGCCCGCTTCGGGGGAGTGCTCACCGGTTCCCAGGCCATGGTGGGGAGGCTCAGCCGCGACCGGGCGAGGGAACTCCGGGATGCGCAAGGGACGAGTTACCTCGAAGCCCTGGGCGCCCTGGGCGTGGACACCGCGGCCTGGGAGGAAGCGGTGATCCGCCCGGGAGACGTCTGCGCGTATCTGGAACTGCACGTGGAGCAGTCGCTGGTGCTGGAACAAGAACACGTGCCCGTGGGCATTGTCACCGCGATTGCCGGGATAAGGAAGTACCAGGTGACCTACCGCGGGGTGGCCAACCACGCGGGGGCCACGCCCATGGATCTCCGCCACGATTCCCTGGTGGGCGCGGCGGAGGCCATCCTGGCGGTGTCCGAGGTGGCCGCGTCTTCTCCGGAAGGGCCAGCGGTGGCCACGGTGGGCTGGATATCCAATTCGCCCAACGTGTCCAACGTCATACCGGGCGAGACCCGCTTTTCGCTGGACGTGCGGGACACGGACCCAGTGCGCCTGGCCCGGGCCTCGGAAGCCTTGCTGGCGCGCATCCGGGACATCGGGGCAAGACGCGGGCTGGAGGTAGCCGTCGAGCAAACAGCGGCGACTGAGCCGGTGCGGATGTCCACCCGGGTGCGCGAGGGCCTGCGACAGGCAGCGCGAGAAGCCGGCATCCCCTTCCTGGAGATGCCCAGCGGGGCCGGGCACGACGCCCAGGAGATGGCCCGCGTGACTGACGCCGGAATGATCTTCGTGCCCTCTGAAGGTGGGCGTAGCCACTGTCCGGAGGAGTTCACGCGTTACGAGGACATTGCCCTGGGCAGCGAGATACTGTATCGGGCGGTACTCAAGCTGGGCAAGCACAAGTAGCCCTGAAGTCCCAACACGGGCCTTCGAGCAGAGCGGCCACTTGTCCGGGTCTGTTCCAACGGCCCTGCATTTCACAAACGAGGTGATGCTTCTTCGGGAGTTATTGCCGCACACGGTCGGCGCCTCTAAACTGAACCGCCGAGCAGCCGGGGTGTTACAAGGCAACCCGTTCCGGCCAGTCTGCGGGAGGTGTCCGCGGCGAGCTTCAGGTTGGCCGCACCCTGCCCACGCGGTGACCTAATCCGTGACCGGTTGCCAGGACAGATCGCTTTCCTCCGGCTGCTGCCACATGGAGCTCCTTCTGGCCTCCCCCACGAGTCACCGTCCCCCGGTTAACACCACCGCACTGCCGCCGCTCTGCGGGCCGCTAGGCGGGCCGTAGAAACCCCTCCAAGCAGCATCATGGTTGCTGGTGTTTGTAAAACCCGAGCACCCGCAACACGTACTGTCTCGACTTGGCGGTGACCCGCGTGAATCCATAATGATTGAGGACATGCCTCAGAACGAACTCTTCGTCCGAGCCCATGCGTCCCCAAGGTAAGCAAGACCCGTCGATGCTGTTCACCGCGGATTCCATTTTGTCGTTGGGCCCGGGCATTTCCAAACGTCAGACGACCAACGCGATCGTTACCCCGTCCCATCATGCATGGCGCGCAAGCAAACCCGAAGGCCTACGGTGCAGCGCGCGGCTGGCTGGGTGGGATCGGTGCAACCTGCGTTAGCGGCGATCCAGACACCACGAACCCCGGAAGGACTTTCTCTCTTAAAAGGACTGGCTGCGAACTATATGGACTCGCCCAACTCAGCCTGGGCGCGGGCCAAGATTCGCACAAAGAAGAATGGCGCGTCGTGGCCACTGACAAGAAAGTGCACGCGTGGGTGACCGCGCGCTAAGGAGTTTTGGCCAGGTCACCAGTTTAATTGCAGGTTGAGGAACCAGCTGTCCTCATCGTTGCAGAGACCATACCCCGACGGATCCAGGAACTGGCATTCGAACTGAACTGGTTTGAGGCGGTATACTTGCGAGTCCGAGTTCTCCTTTTCGAGTGTCGACAGACGGAAGGTAAGCAGGCCACGCCAGGGCTCGCCACCGTGCAGAGGTTGCCGCCACGGCTAAGCCTCGATTTGGCTTCACCGTGGCGGATCTTTCCCACCTCCGCACGTCATGGTGGGTATACTGCCCGGGTGCCTATAACCCGATGACGGCATCGGGAGCATCCACGGGCACCGTCGTGTGCTGTTGTCTCGCCTTCAATGATGCCACGGTGGAAGGCAGAGCTGCATGGGACACCGTCAGCTCCGGCCAGCCTGTCGGTCGACCAGGAGCTCACCCCCCACCGCTACGTCCTCCGGGTCGCCCCCGCGGAAGTACACCACGAAGGCACTTCGGGGTATCCCCGTGAGCTCACTGGCCTTGTCGGTGAACGATTTGGCCAGTTCGCGCTTCTTGTTCTTGTCGAGCTTCGGGCCGTAAAAGAAGATGGTGGGCACCGACTAACACCTCCCTTCTGCAGACAGTTGAGCACGTCGTTTGTACCTTGCTGGCGCGGTACCGGGGATCGGCAGCGAACCACTTGCCGGGATGACGCCTCGGGGTCCAGGTCCAAGTCGGCCGAGTCCCGAGTTCGGCAAGCGGGTCGCAGCCCGTCTTCCGGCCCCGGGCCATTCCGCATTCTGCTGCCCGAACTCCCCCCTGGAGGACATGTTGGCAACCCAGGGAGGCAACTCCTTCATCAATCTGTGTCTGCTCCCACGCGCCCTGGCCACATGGATTGAAATATGCATCCTGGAACCTGGCGCGCAGCATGTGGCCTACGGTCCGCGTCGCCAGAAATGAAAGCATGCCTTCCGCAGCTCGTCGGTTTGCGGCATCGGCGCCGTGCCCCTCTTGCGTCGCCCGATCTGGATCGGCGGAAGAGCACATCTCCCCGCTACTCGGGAACCGATGTGACGGTGGGCCGGGGGATCAGCTGCGATTCACCGTGAACCAACGCGGCGGAGCGGCAGCACACCCGTGCGCCCCTGACGGGGGCGAACCGGCACGAATGAGTCAGAGGGTCCGTGAGTAGTCCTTCGCGGGAGAAACGAGGCCGTCGGCAGAGGGAGAGGGTCCGTGAACCGTGCTTGCGGCGTACCGCCGTCGGGCTCAGCGCAGTCGTCGCAGTCGCTGGGCGACCCTGTCCAGTGGCTGGTGCGAATAACAGAATCAAGGCTGGTTATAACGGCCGCCATCGTCCTGCAATCGCCCGCCGGAAAGCAGACGACCCATGTATCTCCGACGCAGTACCGCACGGCCCGGCCAGTATCCACGTTTTCGGAGAGGGTTACTCAGCAGGGTGCGTACAGCGGGAAGCGGGAGGAAAGGTCTCACCCAAAACTCGAGGGGTTGCTTCCGCATTGGGCTTCCGTATGCGACGGGTTCCTTCGGTCTGACACTCAACCAGCTGCGGCCGAACTCCGGGAGCCACAGCTGGCCCACCGAGCTTGAGGACTGGTGGATCCGCTGTTTAATGGGCGTTGTGCGTGGTCTATCGCCTGGATGTCGGCATGTAGATACCGGAGGCCAGCGTCGGGTGAGGGGACTGGGGGAACGTACATGTCCCGCAAGCCGGATGCAGGCTTCGCGGCTCGAGTTGAAGTGTGGTGGGACGTGGTGCGGTGGCAAGGAATGGGATAGAAGAAGCGAGCGCGACTTCGCTGGATGAGCGTCTGCGCTAGACACGCCCCGATCCTGTCGACCTGCACTCCCTACTCCACCGGTACGAACTGGGTTCATACTCCTAAGGCAGACAGGGTGGTTAATACTGCTGTACGGCCCGCGTTGACTGCAGCGCCTGCTAAGCTCGCTGGCCGTCCACCACAGCCAGGATCAATGTTTCGACGCTGGTGGGATCGATGCCGCGGCCAGGAGAACCGCGGGCGATCGTGCGGATTTGAGCTGCCAATCCCAGCAGCGTACGGTTCGGTAGATTCTCATAAGCCTTTGTTGAATTGCAGGAACAACCGTGGTCAGCACGGAAATCCCGTAGTGGGAACCCTGGCAACTAGCTCCAGACAGTAGAGTGAGTTCTCGCGACTGGTAGGTGGATCAGGAGGTAGTGACGGTGTGGAAGCGCAGGTCTCTCATGTTCGTTGTGGGTGTCGGTGACGTTGCGTTCATCTTGCTGGGCTTCCTCCTGGCGTTCGAGATCAGGTTTGGATGGGATGTAACCGCGGCCAGACTTGCGCCTTTGGCGCAGGTCGCTCCGTACGTCGTCGGTGCTGGCCTGGTGCTACTGTGGTTGTTCGATCTCTACACCGTCGCCAATAGGGAAGCCAGCGAACTTGTCTCTGGGGTTATGGTGTGGGCTCTGGCGCTCCTCGTGCTCACGATGGCGTTGTCCTTCTTCTTGAGAGCGTTCGCGTTCCCCAGGTCTGTTTTGGTGATCGCTACGGCCCTTCATACTATCCTCCTCAGTGCGTGGAGAATAAGCCTACAGAGGATGGTAAGCCTATTTCAAAGCGGCAAGGAGCTGCTCGTAGTCATTGGACACGGGAATCAGAAGCACTGCCTCCTTCTGGAAAAGTTGGGCAAACTGAGACCACGGTACAAGATTTCTCGCGTCGTGAACGCGGCGGAAGCAGCAAAACTCAGTGCCCAAGCACTACATTCTGCCGAAGCAGTGTGTCTGGATTCCACGATCCCCTGGCCCCTCAAAGAGGACATCGTCCGCCGATGCCTTGCCCAGGACAAAGAGGTCCTGCTCATCCCCGACTTTTACGACATTCTGCTGCATGACGCTGAGGTTGACAAGCTCGACGACCTTCCAGTCTTCAGGCTAGACCGCCTTTCGCTGTCCCGGGGTCAGGCCTTGGTGAAACGCGCCTTTGATCTAGTGGTGGCAACTGTTGCATCGGTGATTGCTCTCCCGCTGGTGCCTTTCATTGCGATTGCGGTGAAGCTGTCATCCCCAGGCCCCGTGTTATATGTTCAGAAGCGGGTGGGATTGGGTGGCCGCCCCTTTGATCTTTATAAGTTTCGTACGATGGTCGCAAACGCCGAGGAGAATACTGGACCGGTACTTGCCGCCGAGGACGACCCGCGGATTACCAAAGTGGGGAGGTTCCTGAGGGCAACCCGGTTGGACGAGCTCCCGCAGCTGATCAACGTGATCAAAGGTGACATGAGCTTCGTGGGGCCCCGCCCGGAACGGCCGATGTTTGTGGAGCAGCTCTCGGAAACCATCCCCGAATATGGATACCGCTTAAAGGTAAGACCAGGCATCACCGGCCTGGCTCAGGTTCAGGGTAAGTATGATACGGATCCGGCGGACAAGCTCCGGTACGATCTCTATTACATTCGCAACTACTCGCCCCTTCTCGATCTGCAGCTACTGCTCCAGACTGCCAGGGTCATCCTGAGGCCTCAAGCAGCGAAGGGTTTGCCCCGAGCAAGGGCAGCTTGGCCCACCGCAGATGGAGAAAGGGCGAGCTTGGCGAAAGGCCTAGGCGAAAGCGAGTCATGATAGCACGCCGGTGCCAACTCCTTCCTTCAGAGGGGGCCACCCGCCCGCAGTGACGTTGCCCTCCAGAAGCTCAGCATATGCCCGGATTGCATTCTCCCGACGGAATCTTTCTTCGTAAACCCGCCGCGCGTTCAGTGCCCTGCGGACCAGCTCGTCAGGGTTCTGAACGAGCCAACGCAGCAATCGTGCAAGCGCGACACCATCGGTCACATTCCAACCGCATTCTGCCTCCACCAGTAAGCGGGCTATCTCCGCTTCCGGCGCCATGAGGGTTATGAGGGGCTTACCTGCCGAGAGAAAGGTAAAAGCTCGCGAAGGAACGGCCAAGCGTTCCATACCTGGCTCAAGGACGACAAAACAAGCATCCGCAGCGGCCACAAGCCGGACGAACCGATCCTCGGGTTGGAAGGGCAGAAAGACCACTTGGCCGATCCCCTCCTTCTCAACCCTTGCGACCAAATGTGGACGTTTAACACCATTGCCCACGAATAGGAAGCGAACGGGTAACCCCTGAAGCGCGGCAGCGGCATCTACAAGGGGATCCAGAGGATGCATGATCCCCATGTTCCCGGCGTACAAAAGCAGAAGATCTTGCTCGCCTATACCCATTTCCTGTCGTATGGAGGAATCCCTGGGCATCGGCGTCAACTCGGGGCGGCCCCAGGGGGGAATCACCTTGATCTTATCGATCGGCACTCCCTTCCCTTCAACCAGGGTCTGTCTCATGCCCTCGCCAAGAACGATGACAGCATCAGCGTTTCGGAAGACCTGGCGATTAACGGCTTCCCATACCCATATCAAAGGCCGCGGAAGCTTCCAACCCGTGGCGAGCAGGACGTCCGGGTGAATGTCGTACACGGCATAAATGAACCGCAGCTTATAACGAACGGCTAAGTGAGCCCCAATGAGGCCGACGACGGGCGGGTTGTGAAAAGTCATCACGCATTTAGGCCTTTCACTCTCAACCAGCTTGCGCGCCACCCGCCAAGCTCCCCACAAGAACCGCAGATATCCGGCTACGCGGGTGGTCATCCGCTCACGGCCTTTCGCCCACCCCAAGGGGACCCGATGTACATGCACACCATCACGCACCTCAAAGGCAGGAGCCTCGGGCACCGAACGGGTATAGCTCGGCTGACCGGTCACCACATGAACTTCAAACCCCCTACGCGCCAACGCACCGCAAAGTTCTGCCGCCAACTGGCCCGTGGAGGCAACATCCGGCGCGTAGTACTGATTGATGACCAATAGCTTTGCTGACGAACCCATAGCTTTTGCGACTTAAGAGATGCGGCCCGCTTTCTTAAGCTCACCTTCGATCCAGCGATACGTGATCTCAAGTCCCTTCTCTAAGGGGACCTGAGGCTCCCAGCTGAGGACTTTGCGCATAAGCGTGTTGTCGCTGTTGCGCCCACGGACACCCTGGGGCTTGCTGAAATCATGGCACTTGCGAATGCGCTTCCCGGCGATGCGTGCCACCAGATCGACGAATTCGTCAATCGTGATTAGGCGATCTGACCCCAGATTAAGGGGATGGGGGTAGTCGGACTCCATAATTCGCCAGATGCCCTCTACACAGTCGTCGATATACAAGAAGGAGCGGGTCTGCTGGCCATCACCCCAGATCTCGATCTCATCGCCATCCTGGGCCAAAGCGATCTTGCGGCAGATGGCTGCTGGTGCTTTTTCCCGGCCACCCTCATATGTTCCCAGCGGGCCGTAGACGTTATGGAAGCGGGCCACCCGGGTTTCGAAACCATAATCTTCCTGATAGTACTGGCAGAGTTTTTCCATATAAAGCTTCTCCAAGCCGTACCCTTCTTCAGGATCCGCAGGCCAAGCATCCTCTTCCTTCAGCGGCTTCACGTCCGGCGTGTCCTGGAGGTATTGCGGATAGATACAGGCAGAAGACGAGAAGAAGAAGCGGTTCACCCCGTTGATTCTGGAGGCTTCCAACATGTGGACGTTGATCATGGTGTTATTCTTGGTAACCTCGGCATGGTATGCGGTGATGTAGCCGATGCCCCCCATGTCCGCGGCCAAGTGGTAAACCTCGTCGATGCCACGAGTGGCAATGAGGCAGTTATCAAACCGCCTGAGGTCCAACAGCTCAAACTCATGAGCCGGGCTAGACTCAAACTCCGGCTGCTTGATGTCCACCCCGCGCACCCAATAGCCCTTGTTGACTAAATACTTCACCAAGTGATGGCCAATGAACCCACCGGCCCCTGTCACGAGCACTTGTTTCGTCATAGCACCTACCTCCTTATTTCCTTCAGTTTGTATATCAAACGACCTCGGTCTCGCGCAACGCGATAGTCTATTTTGTGCGTGTCAACTAAAGGAGGTGACCTGCGCCTGATTGTCATGCGATCTCCGGATGCTGCGCCCCTGAAACCGAACCACTTTGGGCCTCCATTTCGGGCTAATGCTGCGGGTATGAAGCCCTCAGTTGCAAGATACTCGATAGGTGAGCGGTACCCCATGGAGTGCCTGCGTTGGGTGTTGTGCTAATGCATCGGCTTTCCTACCAGCCCCTCCAACTCCTGCATGGTGGCCGCATCCCCGAATAACGATCCATTCTCTCCTTTGAACCGACTCCAGAATGACTCCATCCACGGATTGTCTTTGGCACCCCGCTCGCAGTAGGAGACCACTACCTTGTCCTCAATCAATAACTGCCTCAGCCAGCGGTAACTGGTATATACCGCATCCTGATCGTGATGCACTACCAGCCCTTGAGCACTCCGTCCCACCTGGGCCAGACTTTCCTTGGTCCTCTCCCAACACCTCAGGGCTAACTCCCGGTCGGCACTCTTTCCCATCGCCCAGCCCGTTACCCACCCACTGGCAGGATCCACCATGGCCATCAAGTGTGCCTTCTTCGTTCCTTGGGCATACCTGATCTCGGCAAAATCACTACACAGTACCTCAAATGGCCCCGGCTCCCAGTCCCGCACCAGGTTGAGCTTCCCTTTCGCCCCCCTTGAGAATCCGCCTCACCCCGCTGGGACGCAGCCGGGCTACTTGTCTCTTCAAAGCAAGGTCCCATTCCCTTAGCAGTCTCCGTAGCCTCTTGTGGTTCACCCGGATTGCATGACGTACCTCAAGCTCTACCTTGATCCTGCGATAACCATAAGCGGGATGCTCTTCATCGTTCTTGGCGCTGACCTCGCCACTATGCTGGCTCCGGTGCCAACTCGATTTCGAACCCCCAGGGCCCGGAGACACCGGTTCAACCCGTACTCCTCACGCTACTGCTCCACCAGCACTATCTTGTCCCGCAAGGTCAGCGCTCCCGCAACAAATTTTTGAGCAGCGCAATCTCTACTTCCTTCTGACCCAACATCCGCTCTAACTCCCCAATCCTCTTCTCGCACGCCTTCACCTCCTCCTTGCCCCCGAATATCTCCGGCCCATCCTCGAAGAAATGCCGCTTCCACTTGGCCAATGTCACCGGATGAACTCCATAGGCCCGCGCTACTTGCGCCTCTGTCCCTTTCCCTTCTGCCTTCAACGCCTCCAGTACCACCTGGAACTTAAACGCTGCAGTGTACCTGCCTCCGCTTCCCTTCATCACCGCACCCCCTGAAGCAGAATTACACCTGGTCTTTTCTTAACTCTTAAACTTTTAGCCATTCAGGTGGTTCTGTCCTGGGGGCGCTCCTCGCACGGCTCGGCTCGGGCGCTGGCTTCCTTCGTTCTGTCTTTTGCAGGCAGGCGGGGGTCCAGCTACTTCAGGCATGGAGTCGCACACTTTCCTGGCGCCCTAATGGTGAGAGACTGGAATCCCCCGCCTAAGACTCGATTCCGGGTCTTGTCCTCAGCCAGCTGCCTTTGAAACCTGCTGCTGCTCGTTAGTGTCTCTCCATTTTACTGATCCATTTAAGAACGCAGTGGATATATCCACATAATGCCAACGGGTAGCCGAGACCTAATGCGGACAGCAGGCTCAGGCGTGTAACGTAAGAGCCTAGATACCAATCAAGAAATACGGAAAGCACTACGAGTGCAGTTATTCCAGGCTGTCTATTCAGCAGGAAGTCGGCCAATGTGATGTACCAGATGCTGAACCGGAGCCTCGTGTGCACTTCATCTAAAGGGCTACTCTTGCCGGTTACCAAGAACGCATTTCCCTTCACAACCCGTAAGCCCAGGTAACCAAAAGTCGCAAGGCAGGATAAGAACGACCCTACTTTGATGTCGTATTTCAGTAGGAAGACTGCACCGAATGATACGAAAATACTAGGCCCAGCAACCAACCCTCCGAGACGATCTAGGAACTCGCCCGTCAAAGAGACGGTCTTTCGATAACGCGCAACCTCGCCGTCGACACCGTCGAGGATTGTGTACAATATCAATGCTGCTGCACCCAACAGCGGCGATGCGTATAAGAGGTAACCGGAGCAAACAGCCAATGCAACGTTAAACCAGCTAACATGGTTCGCACTGATCGTCGTCCGCACCAACACGTATGTGACATATATAGAGATTTTGCGCACCAAGTTCGCCGAGAAGTCATCGGAATGCTTCGTCTGACATATCTTCCTTAGATCAGCAATGCTCAAATGCCCGTCCCTGCTTACTTCCACGGAAACACGTCCTCCTTAGCCAGTATCCTCAGGATGCACTGTGCTTCGAAGAAATCACTTGGGTAGTCCACCTCAATGCACGGCTTCTCAGCACGATAAGCTCTGACATCCAGTAAATGCAAGACTGAATTAAGGGCATCTTCGAAGTACGCATTCTCATCGTATCGAACCGTCGACGAAAGGGCCTCCCTTAGGACATGACGATCTTCCTTGGAAAACTTACTCACCCCTATGTACTCGCCGAAGGAGCGGTTAGGGTCTAGGCCCTTTCCAACCGCCAGTACTTGTCCAGTTTCCGACAGGATGACTTTCACCTCTTCATCAGAACATGCGGCAGGACGGACAACCATAGCCGACGGGTGCTCGTAGTTGCATAATCCTCTCAGAATGGAAGGATGGAAGAAAACATCTGCATTCATAACCAGAGCTACCTCCGCGGCCGTATGGTCTAATGCCATCAGCAGCGACGTAGCAGTATTGGTACGATGATATCTATGATTGTGGACAAATACTGCTTCCCCAGGCCAATTTCGCATAATGTAATCCTCAACGAGCTTGTCTTTCCACCCTGTTACAACTATAACGCGATCTATCCCCTCTTGTTGAAGGGCCCTCAGCTGGAGGCCAAGCAAACAGCTTTTTTCAGGACCATTCAAGGGCAGAAGGCATTTGGGGCAGTCTCTTGCAAGCTCACCCATCCTTTCGCCTCGTCCTGCAGCCAGTATGACGGCATCGCAATTCCTCAAAACTACTCAGCCTCCAAGGTTGTCTTTGTCATTGCCGCCACGTTGTTGACTCCATTGAAGAGATGCCCCATGACCGATGTAGGTGGGAGACTTCCTTCTATCATCTTGCTGACTAAATCAAACAGGCACAAGGGACACCTACAGCCTGCATCCCTAACTAGAAAGCGCAGGCCGTGTACCGAATCGATGCCCTCGAGTGTCTCTACCTTCAACGTCTCTGACCTTGCCGCCATGAGGCCCGCCCGATAATTCCGGGACTGCGCACTTGTCGCCGTTAGCACCACGTCCCCGAGGCCCGCTAGACCAACTGTAGTCGTCATCGGCAACCCTAATCTTTTGAACACCTTCCGCATGCATCTGAACCCGTATTCCACTACAAACGCGCGGGCGTTCATACCAAGGCCTAAGCCCTCTGCCACCCCAGCTAGAAACGCAATAGCGTTCTTAAAGCATCCAGCCAACTGGACTCCCTTCACATCAGCAGAACACTCGGCCAAGATATTGGTTGTACTGATTATGTCTATGAGATGCTTCAAGAAGTCTTCGTCATCTGACGCTATCACGGTTCCAGCAGGTAGGCCACAGGCAACCTCACTGGCAAAATTTGGCCCAGAGAGCACCGCTAGCCTATTAACCAGATGCCCTAGTACTTCCCTAATAACCTCCGACGGAACACACTTGCTCTCCTTGTCAATGCCCTTCACCGTGCTGAGTATGTCCAGCCGCTTCCTTACTGGCAAGGCCTTCAAGTCATTACACACTTGGCGGAGGCTCCGGCTTGGAACTGCCAGAACAATTAGGTCGGACGCCTCGACAACCTGTTCTAGCTGACCTGACGCGCTCAGACTAGTAGGAAGGCTAATTCCGGGCAAATACCTGGAATTACGATGGCGGGTATTAATCTCGTCGACAACCTCGGTCCGCCTGGAGTAAAGTATTACTTTGTGGCCGCCGCGTACTAACGAAGCGCCGAGGGCAGTACCCCAGGCACCTGCCGCTATTATAGCTATTCGGGAAGACTCCGTACGTGTGGTCATCACCTACCCTCCTAAACTAAGTGCTCATTTGCCGGTTATCTGGCTGTGCAGCTGATACTCGACCACGTAGGGATGGAAGTTACCGGGGCAATAAGCTCGCGGTGTGGGCAATTGCCGTTATCTGTTCTAACCGCTACTCTTCTGTACGAGTAAGGATTCGCGACTTAAGTGTATGTTCCTTCCCGCATGGTTTGGAGAACTTAAGTAATGGTGGAGCATGGCTCCGGCTGCGTGGAAATCGAGGTGGTGTCATGCCCAATAACCGCTGCTGACATTGCTTCGCAGTCGTCGGTCACGTCTCAAAGTGTGGTGTTGGCATGATGGATGTA
>DFNJ01000014.1:1765-41707 GCA_002376005.1 Firmicutes bacterium UBA3570 | reverse complement strand
GGCTACCGGGAGTTGGTGAAGATCCTGCTGCTGCACCGGTCATATCCACACCATGTTCTCACAGCGGCCTTGAAGGAGGCCCTTGCACTGGGAAGACCGACGGCCACCGTGGTGCGCCAGATTCTGCTCAATGCCAGCTGCAAAAAACCACCCCAGTTACCGGTCAGCGAAGCACTGGCGGGGTATGTCGTTGAAGCAGCTGATCTGGCACGCTACGATGCCCTGCTGAAGGAGGCAAGCCAATGAACGATGCCCATACCCAGGAGAGCCTGGTGGATTTCTACTGCAAGGAACTCAAACTTCCAGGACTGAGGCGTGCATACCGGGAGATCGCCCACGAGGCCCTGGCTCAAGGCAGGGCACCGATAGGCTTCCTGGCGGCTTGTCTGGCACAGGAGCTGGCCTCCCGGCGGGAAAGCCGGCTCGCTCAACAGCAGACTGGCCCAGGCACGGTTTCCAGCTGCCAAGACTCTGGAGAACTTCGACTTCACGCTGGTCCCCACCTTGCCCAAGGCCAAGGTGCTGCAGCTGGCAAAGGGTGAGTTCATCAAGAACAAGGAAAACGTCATTCTCCTTGGCAATCCCGGCACCGGAAAGACCCATGTGGCCATAGGTTTGGGAATGGCCGCCATTGCTGCTGGCTACCGGGTACGCTTCATCCCGGCAATTAACTTCGCCCAGGAACTGTTGCAGGCAGAGCAGGAATATCGCCTACCCAAATACCTGAAGGGCTGGAAGAAGGTTGACCTGGTTATCGTGGACGAGCTGGGCTACCTCAACCTGGGCCCGGGGGCGCCACTGCCGTTTCAGTTCTGTGCTGCCCGCTATGAAACAGAGAGCATGCTCATTACAACTAACCTGGAGTTCAGTCGCTGGACGGAGGTGTTCCAGGATGCCACCCTGACAGGCGCGCTGTTGGATCGGCTCACCCATTACGCCCACATCCTGCTCTTTAACGGGGAATCCTACCGGTTCCGACAAAGCCAACAGCACCAACCTGTAGGCACACAAAGCTAGCTGGGAGGGCGGTCAACTTTTTTAGGTTATCGCGGTGGTCAACTTTTAGGTTGTCAAAAACAGCTTGTGGATGTTCGCAGCCTCCCTATGAACATGAGGGATTGAAATATGTCTTCAGCTCGGCCCAGGCAGGCACTGCCCGGGTTCGGAGCCTATCTATAATTAGAGAGGTAATATTGGTTCTAGCAGGAGAACTCGAACAAATTGTAGAATAGCGCAGTTGTCGGAAGAGTCGTCCTGCGAGGGTGGAGGCTCGCCCACCAGGCCTGGGATCATAACCCGTTTGGTACTTCTTGGAGACAATAATGCGTATCGGGTCAAACGATCCGGTGGTGTGCGAAATGAGGAAGACATTCTACGTATTTTCTTCAGGAACCTTGCGCCGCCGCCACAACACGCTCTACTTCGAAAACGAGGCTGGGGAGAGGCGATTTATTCCTATAGAGGATACGAGTGAGATTGTTGTATTTGGAGAAATCGATGTCAATAAGCGCTTGCTCGAATTTCTCGCGGAAGCCGGAATTATTATGCACTATTTCAACCGATACGGGTACTACGTAGGAACATTTTATCCCCGCGAGCACTTCAACTCCGGCTATATGATTCTAAAACAGGCTGAGCACTATCTAGACCCAGTCAAACGGATGCTATTAGCGCGCCGTTTCGTAGAAGGAGCTATAAGGAACATCCTTCGTGTGCTGAAGTATTACCGAAACAGAGGTAAAGAACTGGACGAGCAGATTCGAAGGATTGATAACCTGTTGTGTGCTGTTCCCGAGTGCGGAGATCCTGCCGAGCTTATGGCAATCGAAGGTAACGCCCGCGACCAATACTATCGGGCTTTTGACGTGATTATAGAGCGAGAAGAGTTTAGGTTTGAAGCTCGTAGCAGAAGACCCCCACAGAACCGTTTAAACACGCTGATAAGCTTTGGCAACAGTCTTTTGTACACTACTTGCCTGGCTGAGATCTACGTAACGCACCTCGACCCCAGAATAGGGTTTCTTCATACTACTAACTTCCGCCGGTTCACTCTCAATCTAGATCTAGCCGAGGTTTTCAAGCCAATAATCGTTGATCGCGTGATCTTCGCAGTTGTGGGACGGCGCATGATAACGGGTGACGACTTCGAGAGGGGGAGTCACGGCCTTCTGCTAAAAGAGGGGGCGAAGCGGTGCTTTGTGGAGGCATTCGAAGACAAGCTGCGTACAACCATTAACCACCGCCAAATTCGGCGGCCCGTTTCTTATCGCAGGTTGTTACGGTTGGAACTTTACAAAATCGAAAAACACCTGATTGGCGAAAAGGAGTATCAGCCGCTGGTGGCTACATGGTAGCACTTGCGGGGAGGCAGAAAGAATTGTTTGTGATCTTGGTCTATGATGTAAACCAGAAAAGACTTGCCAAGGTGCTTCGCACCTGCCGCAAGTACCTACATTGGGTACAGAATTCGGTATTTGAGGGAGATATTTCAGAAGCTCGTATGAAGCGATTGAAGATGGAGCTAGCGCGGGTCATGGATCCAGCGGAGGACTCGATAGTGATCTATTACCTGCGCACGACCAGGTACTCGTCGCGAGAAGTGGTAGGCCTCAACAAGGGGGGGCAAAGCATTATCATTTAAGCATTTGTAAAGAGAATGTGCGTCAAGGAACACAAGGAACGTCAGCCGGTATCAGCGGGTACGGTATGTTGATAACCAAACATTTAAGTGTGCGGATTGAATTGTCTTCGGGGGCGGTGAGCGTTGGCGGTCAAACTGACTGGCGACGGAAGTGGGGTGCAGTCGACAGGTGATCCGTCGTTCTATGCGCTTGGCCTTTACTACACCGGTACGCAAGTAAATTACGCTGTGGTTTGCGAGCGCAAGCTATGGTTATTTAGCCGGCACATGGAGATGGAGAAAACTTCAGATGCGGTGCTGTTAGGTCGGTTGATCCATGAACATGCGTTTGCGCGGGAAAAGAAGGAGGTTGCGGTTGATAACCGTATCGTGATTGACTTCTCTACACGGGATGGGGTCATTCACGAAGTAAAGAGGTCGCGCAGCGTAGAAGAAGCTCATCGGATGCAATTGCTGTATTACCTATACTATCTCAAGCAGAAGGGCCTAGAGGTCCGCGGATTATTGCACTACCCGAGGTTGCGCCGGAAAGTGGAGGTGCGACTTACGGCGGAGAGCGAGCGGAAACTGAGGAGGTTGCTCCAGCAGATTCAGCAGGTGGTCAGGCGAGAAAAACCTCCTCAGCCTTTGCGGAAGCTTTCGTTCTGCAAGAAGTGCAGCTATTACGAATTGTGTTACGCCTAATCTTGCTCCCGCCGGAGCCACGCTCCGGCTAAAGCCATCAACCAACCATCATGTTGAAGACACAGGGTTCTCGGGGTGTTCTGAGTTGGGACGGCTGATGAGTGTGACTGCGCAGTCTGCAAAATAGGGCCGTCTTCAGCCTTACGGTTGCAAGTACCGAGGGCGAGAATTGAGGTGGTACGTAGTGCGTAAATCAAAAGATCAGGTGGTACGTATCGATTCATCCTGCTGGACAGGTAACTTTTGGGTAGATACGGGGATAGTGGTACTGCTGGAAGGTCTGGGTGCGGGCGACCATCGGGTGGATGACATACGCGAATGGCTGCTTAGGAAATTGGTGCAAAGAACGGGAAACAAGGGCAAGTATTACGATGAAACCAGGAACGAGCTGCGTGAATACCAAAGGGAAAGCTGGGTCTATCCAACTAGTTTGTTCATCCGGGTATCGGGTAAGGTCAAGAAGGTGAGGATAAACGGCAAAGAGTACCCCACTGGGCCGCCCAAGTTTGAGTTACAACTCGACCTTACCAAACAGTGTTGGGTCTGCGATATGTGTGGGGAAACAGCGCCTGTCACTGATGCCAAGATGTGGATGTTTCCTTTCATCGTAGACCCAAAAAAATTCGGGACCTTTTATTCGGGCGGTAAGCGGGGCTTGCGTCTGTGCGCGCGGTGCGCACTGGCGGGGCTGGCGGGCTACTTTGGCTGGCTGTGGAAGGCACAGGGGCGAGATGCGTTCCACTTCTTCATTTTCCACTCCGACCTTCAAGAAATGAAACGTTTTCATCGCGAAGTACTGCAGCCACTACGGATAGAAGCTGACAAGGGCGGTAACTTCCGACCGGCTTTTTCTGGGAAGTACATCCACGAAACAACACTAGGCTTGCTACTGGCGCTATTTGCTCACGTTCGTCAGTCTGACCGGCTTTCTGCACAAGGTCGCCGGTATTTGGCAGCACTTCTGGGGGCTACGGGCGTGCAGAGCACACCACGGCCGATTACGCTTTATGCGGTGACAGGAGAGCCGCGACGAGGTTTCAACATGAAGGGTGTGCGAGAGTTCACGAAGCTACAGTCGCTGTATCGTCTGTATGAGCGCTGGTTGAAGGTTATCGCCCGTGCGGGGGCGGAGCCGAATCCTCATCGGCGCATCGTAGGGATATTTCGACAGTTTGAAGCACAGCAGGGCGGTAAGCGTGACTCGCTCTGGCGTGACAAGATTGCTTGGGCAGTGCTGGAGTTTGATGATCCCTTGCCTTATGTGCAGGATTTCCTGTTTGAAGTGCGTGCCCGGGAGCAAGATGTTCGACCATTGGTGTCAGGTACGTTAGATGTGTTCGACCAATACGTACAGGAGGTGCTGGGTATGGATGAAGAATTCCGGCGAATGCTGGCAGGCTTCGGGCATGCCCTCGGCAAGGCAGCTCAGGCACACAACGAGGCGGGGCTTCTCTACGGCTTACGCAACGCGAAGAATCCCGAGGACTTCTACCGCGTGCTCAACGACGCTCAATTCCGGCTGGAGGTAGCAATTCCAGAAGCACTACTCAGGATCGAAAAGGGAGAACGAATTGCCGGCGTTTCGTGGCTGCGGGTCAAAACCCATCTGGCCATCTATGCCATGAATACCTACTTGCACGCTCGTAAGCGCGCGGTGCAGGCAGAGGGACAAGAAAAGGAGGAGGATGAACCGTGAGTAAGGCTGTCGCCGTTGGCTATCTGATGAAGGTTTCTGCGTCAAATGTAAATGCTTCGCACACGGAGGGTAATGTGGTCGTTGCCAAAAAAGTCACCCTCCCCGACGGCGGCACGATCCCCTACATTTCCGGCCAAGCAATTCGTCGGATGCTCCGCGATCGGTTGGAAGAGCTGGGCTATGTACTTTCGGAACCTTTTGCCAAAGTGAGTGGACAGGAAGTGACACCGCCGGGGAGGCCGTGGGAGTTCGTGGATGAGGATTTCTTCGGCTATTTGGACCCCTCTGGCGGACGGCGACGCACCTCGCCTGTACGGGTTTCGGCGGCGATCGGCCTGTTTCCTTTCCGGGGAGATCGCGACCTTGGCACTCGTTCTTTCGGGCGTTTCGGGCAGCCTATGGCCGCGGGTGGCAACATGTTTGAGACTGAGCTCTATGCTAATCTCTTCAAAGGTGCAATACTCGTGGAGTTGGATCGAATTGGCGTTTTTGAGCCACTTGAAACCGGCGACAGTGACGAAAGGGTATTGCCTGAAGATGAACGCAGAAGGCGTCTTCAGGCGCTTTTTGAAGCCCTGAATATCCTTTGGGGTGGGGGACGTACCGCGCGAATGTTGTCGGATCTTTCGCCCAAATTCATTGCTTACAGCCGGCTCAAAGTGAAGCACCCGGTGTTTCTGGAGGCGCTCGTGGCCCACTATGAGGATAACGGTTACCGACTGGAGCTAGAACCACTTCAGAACTGCTTGACCAAATTCGCTGACTACCGGGAGCACACGCTGTTTGGACTGGAGCCGGGTATTTTCGGGAATGAAGGGGAAATTCGGGAAGCCTTGGCAGAGTACGGGGAAGTACTCACTGTTCACGAAGCCATCGCGAAGGCTAAAGGAGATGTGGCTGGGCTATGGAAAGAGTCCTCCGCATAGTTATTAAGGCACCAGAGGTCTCGTTTCGACGTCCGCTGGATCACAACTATCAACGCACGCTGCCGATGCCCCCTCCGACTACAGTTCTGGGTATCGCCGGTGCGGCGGTCGGCCTTTCAGATCAGGAGCTTTGGGGACCGGGCAGTCCCTTCCGACGTACGAAGGTTGCGGTTTGGATGGATACCGAACCAGGGCGCGCTCGCGATATGTGGACGTTGCTGAAAATTAAAGGCAGGAAGATGGAACGCTCACCCTACATGCGGGAACTCCTGTTTTTTGTACGGTACACGCTGATCTATGGCGGTGATGAAGGTTTTCTACGGCGACTTCTGCATGCTTTTCGCGACCCCGTGTATCCGCTCTCACTGGGTAGAGAAGACGAGCTGGTGGTGGTAGAGGATATCGCCCTGGATACAGTGTCCGAGGGGGAGCCGCGTTTTCGCGGAACGGTACTGCGTGGCGACGTTCGGCAGATGCAAATGCGCGTTGTGCTCAATCCCGGGATTCGTTTCGAGCCGCCGCTAGTGGAGACGTTGCCGTTGAGCTTTGTGGTGGATCGTAAGAGGATACGCCACCCAGAGCACCCAGCGACACTGACTTTCTTGCCATTAGGCCTGGAAGTGGAGATACAACACCCGCGGGTACCCGCCTTGCGATGTCAAGGGAGGAACTTCACATGGATCAACTGTTAGCCAAGCCGGACGTTGCCTGGGTCGACCACCTCTGCAGCGTCCTGCGCTTTGGTGACCAGATTGCACAACGCTTGCATCTTGATGAACGCCTGCGGGTGAAAGCTTTGCTGGCGTGCGCTCTTCACGATGTTGGCAAACTTACGGTTGATTTTCAGGAGTACATCCGGGGCGAGCGGACCAAGGCATACCCTCATGCTTTAGCCTCCATGCCCTTCGCCCTGGTGGCAGAAGCCTGGCTTGGGCGAGAGTATCGCTGGGATCAGCATGACCTAACCGCAACAGCAGCGGTACTGAGCCACCATTCGCCGTTGGGGCCTGAGCTGTATATGGGTTATGGTGATACGCCACCGGTATTTCATCAGAAGTTACCGGAAGCCTTGGAGAAGGTGTGGGCACTACTTCGGCAGGCTGGTATTAGCGGATTGCCGGGATATCACGAGTTTCTGAGCTCAGTGCAGGTTTTGCTCGGAGACCCGCCGGCGGCTATGCTGGACGACAGAGGGGTGATCCCAGGCCAGACGTTGCGGGGTGTTTTTCAAAGTCTGCCGCCCGATGAATTTGCCCAGGTCAAGGCTGTACTTCACCTGGCCGACTGGTTGGCTTCGGCAGCAGAGGGGCAAAGCCCGAAGGCACTGTTCCTTGATGAAGGAAGATCAAGAGTAAGTGGGTATATTCGTCAGCGCGAGATAAAGGAGGGTTTCTTGCTCCGCGAGTTCCAGCGGCGCTCGGCCTCATGCTCTGCCACTACGTTATGGCTTCGGGCTCCCACGGGCACCGGCAAGACTGAGGCGTTGCTTCTTTGGGCAGCAGACGCAGAACGGTTAGTTTACCTCTTGCCAACACAGGCTACGGTGAACGCGATGTGGAGGCGATTGTGCAAAATCTACGGGGTTGACAATGTGGGATTGGCCCACGGACGGGCCAGTTATGTGTTACGAAGAGAATCCGATGAGGATCTGTTCGATGCTCGGTTATTTGGTTCGGTCTTTGCTAAACCGGTGACGGTGGCGACGCTCGATCAGTACCTTTTGGCGCACCTCAACGGGCGGCACTGGGAAGAACGCAGAAGTCTTTCGCGGGGAGCAGCGATCATCCTGGATGAGATCCATAGTTATGAACCATATACACTGGGGTTGCTGGCAGAAGCTCTAGAGCGAGAGATGCCTGCTCGGCTCGCTGTAGCCAGCGCGACACTCCCGCGTGCGCTATGTAAAGCGCTTCCTCAAGGTGCGGTCATTGAGGCCGAGGATTCATTGTGGCAGAGAGCGCGGCACCGACTAGAACTTCAAGATGGCTCGGTGCAAGAAGGCCTATCCCTGGCTGTTAGACACGCTAAGGAAGGCAAGGCAGTGCTCGTCGTCGCCAACACCATTGGGGACGCCCAACGATTCTATCAAATGCTTCGGGATCATTTCGGTTGGGATCGCTGTCATTTGCTCCATGCCCGATTCACCTTCCGCGACAGGCAGGTCAAGGAATCGCAGGTGGAAAGGCCTCAGCCCGGTTTGATTTGCGTCAGCACGCAGGTGGTAGAGGTTAGTTTGGATATTTCCTACGACGTCTTGATCAGTGAAGTGGCACCCGTTGATGCCTTGGTGCAACGAATGGGGCGAGTCAATCGTCGAGCGGATCAGTCTCCGTGCCCTGTCATTGTGTATCGCCAATGGTCTTGGGGTGCCGAACGGGTCTATGGAAGACGGATGTTAGAGTGGAGCCTCAAACTGTTGGAAGACCTGCCGGAGATTCCGACTGATCGTCAGCTTGCCGAGGCAACCCACAAGCTGTATCACCAGGCGATGGGTACGGAAGAGTGGGAACGAGAATTCCTCGAGGGACGCCAGACGCTGCAGGAGGTGCAGCAGATCCTGGGCTGTTACACCATTAGCTTGTCAGATGAGCAAATGCGAGAGCGATTCACCGCCCGCCGGGGACAGGTATCGGTGGGGGTATTGCCTTCCAGCTTCGTGCAGGAGGCTTACCTGCTCAAAGAACGGGGCGAGGGCTGGCGCATCCAGGAGTTGTTTGTGCCAGTGCCGCTGTACTGGCTGAAACGAAGGGACCTGTTTACTCCCCTCGAAGATTTGTCTTGCATCCAGACCGTGTTAGCATACAGCCCCGAACTGGGTTTGGTTGCACCTTCCACGGAGAAGACAGACACTGCCTACGTGTTCATTGACTGACGCTGCATCGCTTGGCAGGACGGGATGGGTGGTGTGCCACTGTGGGCAGTAATGCGCATTGCGTTCACATGTTGCCAAGGTTTCAGGATTGTGTGTCAGCAGTGCCTAGTGCACTCATTCTTCCAGGGTGCGAGCTACTTCCTCTAACCGTTGGCGTACCGATATCTTCTGCGGGCATTTCGGCTCGCACTCGCCACAGCCAAGGCAAGCGCTGGCGCGCTTTTCCTCGGGCATCTTCCGGTACTCCTCGCGTGCCCAATCCTCCAGGCCGTAGACCCGGTAATAATTCATCAGCCGGAAGTTGGTGGGGATATCCACGCCATTGGGGCACGGCATGCAGTAGGCACACTCGGTGCAGTACAGATCGGCCAGCTTCTGGTACTCCCGCATCATGGTACGAATCCGGGCCATTTCTTCGTCATTGAGAGGCTCATGCCGAGAGGCTATCCGAGCATTTTCTTCCACCATCTCCATGGTATTCATCCCCGACAGCGCCACCGACACGTGCGGGTTGCTAAACACGAATCGAAGCGCCAGTTCGGGCCCGCTGGCATATTTCTCCCCGCCCAACTGTTGAAGTAGCCGGTATGGCCCGGCCAGCCGCCCGCCTCCTACCGGTCCCATGACCGCCACGCCCACCCCTCGGGAATGAGCATAGGCCATAGCCTCTTCGTTAGAACGATCCAGGAGGTTGTACTGACACAGCACGGCATCGAAGATGCCGATATCTATCAGTCGCATCATCACCTCGGGCCGGTCGTGGAAAGAAAAGCATATGTACCGTACGAGCCCCTCATCCCGGGCCTTGCGGGCTTCTTCCAGGAGATCATACTTCAACACCACGTTCTCGAACCTTTCCTGGTTCAAGGCGTGGAAGTGGTAGAAGTCGATGCAATCCACATCCAGCCGCTGCAGCTGTTCTTCCAGAAAGCGGCGGTAATCCCCACGGGACTCGATGAGATAAGTCGGTACCTTAGTGGCGACGTAAACCCGGTCCCTCCATCCCTTGAGGGCCCTTCCCACCACCCGCTCGCTGTTGCCGTGGCAGTACCCGTAGGCAGTGTCGATGTAGTTGACACCCAGCTCAAAGGCCCGGTGGATGATGGCGATGGCCAGATCCTCATCTACTTCCCACTGGCCATTCCGCTCCACTTCCTTGAGTCGCATTGCTCCGAAACCGAGGATGGATACTTCAACCCCTGTGTTCCCGAAGGGTCGGTAGAGCATGTATAACACCTCCCTGGAACTTGCCATGGCTTTTGGGCAGCCTGGCCATTTGTTAGTATTCAGCAGTCAGCGCCCATGTCCTAGTCGCCACCATGGAAGTCCTGGTGGCATCTGGTAGAATGGAAGGAGACGAGGGCAGGGAGGTGAGGGACATGCGTTTCAGCGTGGCTCAGGCGGTGGTGGAAGTGATTCGCGGTGACATCACCAAGCAGGATACCGAGGCGGTGGTGAATGCCGCCAACAGGCGACTCGCTCCCGGAGGGGGCGTGGCGGGGGCCATCCACCGCGCAGCAGGGCCCGAACTCTGGGAGGAGTGCAAGCAGCTTGGTGGATGCGAGACTGGCGAGGCCAAGATAACCAAGGGCTACCGCCTGCCGGCCAAGTACGTGATCCACACCGTCGGTCCGGTGTACAGTGGCAGCCCCCAGGATGCGAGACTGCTGGCCAGCTGTTACCAAAACAGCCTGCGGATTTGCGCTGACCACCACATCCGTAGCGTCTCCTTTCCTGCTATTAGTACGGGAGCCTTCGGGTATCCTCTGAGAGAAGCGGCAAGAGTAGCTGCTCGGGCGGTGGTGGATCATCTGCGGCAGCATCCTGGTTCGCCGGAACTGGTGCGATTCGTGCTCTTCGGCGAGGACGCATACCAGGCTTTCCTGACCGCCTTCAAGCAGCTGGGGCTCTCTCCGGCTGGAAACAGCGGTGGCTGATTGGCGAGGACCCTGGCAGCCGCCAGTGCTACCGACGAGGAGGGGCATCCCGATGCATGCTACCGGCTTGGGGCGGGGGCCTTGTGCGGGGGCGAGAAAGCTTCCTCCAGCGGGGCGGAAAGGACGGGTACTGATTGCTGCTTGTCCTGTCAGGAGGCGAGGATCCCGCAGCCGGCTCTGCTGGCGTGGCTGTGACCCCGCCCCCAGCGCCCAAGGGTTCCTGCGCCGATGGTCGCCTAACATCCTGCGGGGTGACCTCTCATCGGCACCCTGCAAGCGGGCGGTAGTAGGGGACCCCCAGTGACGCATCCGGCGGGGCTGAAGTTGATCAGAATCGCGAAAGCCGACTGGTCTCGCATACACCGCTGATCCCACCGGGTACATGAAAGGATTCTGCGGCCGACCCGGCCGGTCGGCAAGATGCGGGAGTGGTGGATGTGGCAAGTGGGACCGATCCCCAGCGCGTACGGCTGGCCCTGCTCAGCCGGCGGGTGGTCACCGGTACCCGTCCGGCTTTCTCCGGGCACGTGGCGGTGGCCGAAGGCAAGATCGCCTCGGTGGGGCCGGGTCCCCCTCCCGAAAGCTTCCGGGGGCGGACGGTCGACGTGGGGGACGCCGTGGTGGGCCCGGGACTGGTGGATCTGCATGTGCACGGGGCGGGGGGTCATTGTCCTATTTGGGGCGGGGCGGCGGAGGTAGGAGCCATGGCGGTGTTTCTGGCCCAGCGGGGCACCAGCGCCTTCCGCCCGACCCTGATGGGTGAGCCTGAGCGAGTGAAGGCACTGCTCACGGAGCTGGGGCCCCTGCGGATGCCACCCGGTGCCGCACGTCTGGTGGGCGTGCACCTGGAGGGTCCGTTCCTGAACCCGGCGCGTAGGGGCGCATGTGACGAGCGTTTTCTTCGTCCCGTGGATACCAGGTTGATGGAGGAGTTGCTACGGGCGGCGCCGGGACTGTGTCGTCAGGTGACGCTGGCCCCCGAGCTGGACGGGGCACCAGAGTTGATCTCCTGGCTGACAGGGGAAGGGGTGTTGGTGGCGGCGGGTCACAGCGACGCCACTTACTGTCAGGCCCGGGGGGCATTCGAGGCGGGGGTGCGGCACATCACCCACTTGTTCAACGCTATGCGCCCATTCCACCACCGGGAGCCCGGGCTGTTGGGTGCGGCCCTGGAGGACGACCGGGTCAGCTGCGAACTGATAGCCGACGGCATCCACCTTCACCCCGCGGCGCTACGACTTGCCTTTCGCCTCAAGGGTGCCCGGGGGGTTTGCCTGGTGTCCGACGCCAGCCCGGCGGCGGGCATGCCACCCGGCGAGTACCGGTTCCTGGGTCGTGAAGTGCTGGTGGACGGGTCCGGTGCCTGCCGCTTCTCGGATGGTACTCTGGCCGGGAGCAGCATTACCCTGGCCGATGCGGTGGCATTTGTGGTGAGGCACGGTGTGGCATCCTGGGAAGAGGCTTTCATCTCAGCCTCCCTGGTGCCTGCACGACTGGCAGGGGTATCCCACCGCAAGGGCACGCTGGAGGTGGGCAAGGATGCTGACCTGGTGGTAATGAACGATGCAGGAGAGGTGCTGTGGTCCCTGGTGGGAGGCGTCGTGATGCGGGCGCCCGATCGATGACCGAGGAGGTGCGCAGGGAGCATGGATTGCGACTCAGTCACGCTGCCCTCGGCAGAACGGTTCTTTGAAGGCGCGCGGGCGGTGCTGGAGTGTATCGCCCGCACCCAGGTGGAGTCCATCCGCCGCGTGGGAGAGCTGATGGCCTCGTGCATACGGGCGGGAGGGGTGATCCACGTTTTCGGGAGCGGCCACTCTCGAGCCTTCGGGATGGAACTCTACCATCGGGCGGGGGGCCTGGCGGCGGTAAACATGATCACCCTGGAGGACGCCAGGCGGCGGAGAGGTGAGTCACTGGCGGCGGTGAGGGAGGAAGAGCTGGAACGGGAGACCAGGGTGGTGGAGGAGCTGCTGGCCATCCACCATCTGGCACCAGTCGACGTGATGTTGATCGCATCCCATTCCGGCCGGAATCCGGCAGTAGTGGAGATGGCCCTGCAGGTGAAAGAGAGAGGCCTCCCGCTGGTGGCGGTCACTTCTCTGCAGCACTCCCGACAGGTGACCTCCCGGCATCCCAGCGGCAGGCGACTGTTCGAGCTGGCCGACCTGGTGATCGACAACTGCGCGCCCTTCGGTGACGCGTTGCTGGCGATCCCCGACGGCCGACGGGTGTGCGCCGTCTCCTCGCTGTGCGGTGCTTTCATCGCCCAGGCGCTGACCGCGGAGGCAGTGAGACGACTCCTGGAGGCAGGAGTGGAGCCCCCGATCCTGATCAGTGCAAACGTCGACGGCTCGGCTGAGCACAACCGTCGTCTCATGCAACGGTACCGCCGGGGGCCAGTGTGAGGCCCCCAGGGCCGGGTTCAGAAAAGGCTGGGGTGAATCAGGAATAACTCACCGCAGTGAGCCAGTGGCGGAAACGTTCGTCTTCCCCCCGGACGGCCGCGAAATACAGTTGCTGCAAGCGCCGGGTCAGGGTTCCGATTTTGCCATCTCCCACCGGGCGACCATCCACCGAGGTGACCGCGGCCACCTGGACGCCGGTGCCACAGAGGAAGATTTCGTCCGCCACGTAAAGCTCCGTCCGATCGATGCGGCGCTCCTCCACCTGGATGCCCAGTACAGTAGTGGCCAGTTCGATTATGGCTCCCCGAGTGATTCCCTCCAGGATGCCATCGGTGACCGGCGAGGTGATGAGCTTTCCATGACGTACCATGAAGAGATTGGCCGAGGCGGCTTCTGACACCTTGCCGTCTTCAGTGAGCATGATGGCCTCATCAAAACCCAGCTGCTGCGCCCCATCGGAGGCGAGACAAGCGTTGATGTAGCTTCCCGTGACCTTGGCCCGGGGCGGAATGGCGGTATCGGGCAGACGTGTCCATGAAGACACCATTACTTTCAACCCCCGGGAGGTGTCCAGGTAGTCCCCCAGGCCTGCGCAGAAGATGGCGAATTCGTCCTCCAGGCCACTCAAGGTGAGCTTTAAAGCTTCCGATGCCTTGAAAACCAGGGGACGTATGTACACATCACAGGTCATGGCATTGCGCTTGAGGAGCGCCACGGTCAGTTCTGCCATCTCCTCGGCGTCCAGGCCCGGATCCATGCGCAGGATGCGGCAGGAGGCGACCATGCGTTCGTAGTGCTCGCGAAGTTTCACCACGTACAGACGCTGGTGTCCAGGGTTCCAGTAGCCGCGGATGCCCTCGAAGCACCCGGTTCCGTAATTCAGCGCGTGGGTGGTGATGGGTACCCTAGCTTCTGCTAAAGGCACGATTTCACCGCGGAAATAGGCATACTCGCCCCACTTCAACTTTTCTGACCTCCTTCTTGGGAATTATTGAGAGAGCAATACTCCCATCAACATAGCTTTTCCTGCTAGCAACGAAAGAGGGCCGGGAGCGGACCTGGTTCTGCTCCACGCTCGTGCGGCAGGGTTGGCACCGATTTGGGCATGACCACGTGGTCAGGAGCTGCCCTGAGGCTGGTCACATCGGTTATTGCAAGAAGCCACCGCCACAAGTGCGGCCGGTGTAGTATCCACAACGACCACAACGACCGGCATCAAGGGGCACACGGATCGCTGTTACGGGACCTTCCTCCAGCACTCGGCCAACGTCTCCACGCTACGGCGGAGATTGGCAAGACCGCTTCACTTCCCCACGCTCGGGCCGGCCATCCTGCCTCCGTCAGTGCATCTTCGTCAAAGGGACGACGTACCGCGGGTGCCTGCGGCCAGCGCGCGGCTCTGCCTGGCATCCTGCTGTATAGATACTTCCACCAGGGTATGGTCCTGACCGCGATGCTCACCGGCCGCGAAGGTGCTGCTGGTGGGCTGAGGGGGATGAGGGTGTCACGTACAGCCAGACGATGCCCCGTGAACCACCGTGTCCGGAAGAGGATTTCCCGCAAGGGCTCACGATTGACCCTCAGGATGAGGGTGCGTTCCTTTGTAGGCACGCGGTGTTTGTCCGGGGTTGCCGTGGCTTCCAGGCCAGCCCCGTAGGAGGGATAGGAGGTCTGCAGGGGGCGAAGGCGGCCGTCCCCCTCCACGGAGTGGACGAACGATACTTCCACCGTATCACCAGGTCTCACCGGCACCAGGGTAATGCAATCACCCTCTGAGGTGACCGAAAGCACATGAACTTTGGGAGTGAAACGCAGAGCGAGGAGAACTGAACCTGGGCTGTCCTGACTTGTCTCGGGCCAGCGCAGGCACTGGGAGCTTCACCACGACCGCTGATCCCCGAGTTGATGGTGGGTGTAGGGTTTTGCTGTCCGGCGGACCGCCGAGTGATGAGCAGGCCCTGGGGGCGGCAGCCGCACCGCCCCCAGGGCCGGGGCTGGAGCGCTGAGGGAAATCCATGACCCGTGCGGGTCACAGCTGTCACGCTGACGGGCCCAACTAGCGCCTGAAGTAGATGCCTTCCGGATCCACTTCCTGCCGCAACACCGTTAGCTCCCGCTCTGTGGGCGGCTCGGTCACCGTCAACTGAGGGGACACCTTGAGGTCCCAGCCGGTGTTGGCCTTGACGTCCTCGAGCTCCACACCGGGATGGATGCTCACCAGGACCATTTCCCCCTCTTCGTCGAACTCCAGGATCCCCTTGTCGGTGATGACTGCCGCCGGCCCTCCCCCGGGCAGGCCCAGCCGCTCCCGTTCCTTTCGGCTGCTCATGAAGCCCGGACTGGTTATGAAGTCGACTCGCTCGGGCAGCCGCCTCCGTTCGTGAGGGAGGAGGATCAGCACCTGGCGAGCCAGCGAGGCGATGTCGCAGGCCCCACCACTTCCACCCAGCCGCACCTGGGGATGGTGGTACTCGCCGATGACCGTGGTATTGAGGTTCCCGTATTTGTCCACCTGAGCGGCAGCCAGAAACCCGACGTCTATCAGACCCTTCTGCAGATAGAAGGTGAAGACCTCGAACATGGAGCATACGCAGACCGCCCCGGTGACCAGACAGGGATCACCTATGGACAGGGGCAGACGCGACGGATTGGCTCCCACTACCCCCGACTCGTATATCATCTGCATGTTGGGGGCGTTCAACCTCCGCGCCAGGTTGCAGGCCAGGTTGGGCAGGCCCACTCCCACGAACACCCGGTCGCCGTCCTTTATCCTTCGGGCCGCAACTATGGTCATCATCTCCGCGGAAGTGTATCTCATCCATCTCACCTCTTCAGCGGCGGCTGCCGAAGTTAGCCGGGACGCTAAAATGAGAGCTGACTCTCAGCTGGAGGATCTTCTCCGCTCCCAGTCGCGCCAGGTATTCCTGGCGATTCGAGACCCCGTACACCCACTCATCGAGCCAGGCCCGAACCATTTCCTCGGAGCGCGAGATCCGATCCCATTCGAAGTAAAAGTCGTTGTCGCGGTCGTAATACCCCTGGGCGTAGGAGGGGTGGGCGCCCCAGGGTTCTTCCACCACGGCGTCCACCAAAAAACCCGGTATCAGGGTCCGGTTGGGATCTGATCTGATGACCTCCGAGGATACTATCTCCTCGCAGGTGAGGATCACCTTCCGGGCGGCGAAGGCCGCCTCACGTTGTTCGCCGATGATTCCCCATATGTGGGCGTTGCCGTGCCGATCCGCCCGCTGGGCGTGGATGATGGCCACATCGGGATTCAGGGCCGGCACCACGCTCAGTGCCTGGCCGGTGTAGGGGCAGGTCACCGTCCGTATGTTGGGGTTGTGCTCCGGCAGGTCGGAGCCCGTGATGCTCCTGAGGGGGAAGAAGGGGAGGTTGGTGGCACCGGCGAAGAGACGGGCTACCATGCCGAAATGGGTGTACTCCTCGATCTCGATCTCCCCGGCCTGGACCTTCCGGCGAAAGCAACGCAAGAGCCCCACCCCTGGATTGCCTGCCCAGCTGAAGACCACCTTCTTGGCACACCCTGCCGCAATCATCTGATCGTATATCAGGTCGGGGGTGGCCCTGCACAGGGTGAGGTTCCTCCTGCCCTGTCGGATGATCTCGTGACCAGCAGCGTAGGGGATCAGGTGGGTAAAGCCAGCGAGGTAGAGGCAATCCCCGTCCTGCACCAACCTGTCGATGGCCTCAGAAAGCGACATCACTTTGTCTTCGGCCAAAGCTAGCACACCCTCTCTTCTGAGATGTCCGAGCTGGCCCTGGGCGAGGGGAAATAATCCGTCCCGGGGCGCTTCACCTTCAGTGGGGTGTTTCGCTACCCGGATTTCTTTTCCTACCCGAAAGGTGTTGATTTGAGGCGCAGGCAAGTCGTGCCTTTGCCTCCAGGTGGGGTATGATGTGGCGGTCATGTAGCCCGGGTACCGCTAGGGCAGCTGCTCTTTCCCCCCTTTCCGGCTCACCCTTCCTTCACTAACCCTTCGATGCAAAGTACGTCTTCCCAGGGGACGGGTGCATGGCGGGGGGACAGCAGCCAGCTTAGCGATGGCTTGTGAGGCTGAAAGCACCGATACAGCGGCACTCCTGGGGGCAGGCCCAGACGTTCCAGGGCAGCGGGGTTGGGGCGAGCGGTTCTCATCGCAGGTCGAGGATGGTAGCGGGGGTTGGGTACCCACTGGGCCTTCCCCCGGTGGTGGATCAGGTGGTAAGCGGCACCCCCCATGCTGATGAAGGAATGGTAAAGGGACTGAAATCCCCGGGCCACCCAATTGGCCATCACCAGCGGTGATGCAGCCGGATTGATGGTGACATGACCGAAGCCCGGAGGGATGACCACCTTGTCGCCCGCCTTTGCTTCTATCACCAACACTTCCTCCGCTGACCCCGGCCGGGCAGACGAGTTCCGCTGAAGCAGATAGACGGCCCAACCCACCAACACTTCATATACTTCCGGATAGGTGAACCGATGCTCACCCGGCGGTCGGGGGTGGAAATGTCCGAGGGTCTTTACGTATTCATCTCCCACGCATCCCGGGCTGAGCACCGTGATGTCATACCTGAGGCCCCACCGGGCGGCGGCGCGGCGGTCCTCGGGCCAACCCACGTCCCGGTACATCAGATACAGCACCTCCGGGCCCCCAGCCTCTGGCAGACGCAGCACGGGCTGCATGGCCTGGCGCGCACGCTCTTCGGGTTGCACGGGCGGTAGTTGATCCCGAAAGAGGAGTCGACCTTCGTCGGTCAGCTCCAAGGGAAGACCGCTGGCCTCCTGCAGTCGCCCCTTATCGTCGGTCAGCTCCATCCCCTCCGTCATTGGTTTTCCCTGGTCGAGCGACGGTTTCCTCCCCGGCGGGGCAGGATTGAATCGCGGCGGGGCAGAACCCAGGCGGTGCGGAAACCCGGGGCGGGGAAGGCGCGATTCACCTTCATGTATGAAACCGGTGCTTTCGAGCCGGTCCGGAAGGAACGCTCTCCAGCTCTGTTACAGCCATTACTCTAAGTCACGGAGGGGAGATTCGAGGATGGGTGATGCCCGGATATACGTGACCAGGCGCCTGCCGGAGGTGGCCATGCGCATTCTGGAGCAGGCGGGCGCGGTGAAGGTATGGACTGAGGATCTCCCTCCCCCTCGGGAGGTGCTGGAGGCGGAGATCGCGGAAGTGGAAGGGCTGCTGTGTCTGCTAACCGACGTGGTGGATGAAATGCTGCTCTGCCGGGCGCGCAAGCTGAAGGTGGTCAGCAACATGGCGGTGGGATACGACAACATCGACGTTGGTGCGTGCACGGCACGAGGCATCCTGGTCACCAACACGCCGGGGGTCCTCACCGAGACCACCGCCGACCTGACCTTTGCGCTCCTGCTGGGCGTGGCGCGGCGGATCACGGAAGCGGAAAGATTCCTGCGGGCCGGCCAGTGGGAGACCTGGTCGCCCATGTTGCTGGCGGGGCAAGACGTGTACGGTGCCATCATCGGAATAGTGGGTATGGGGCGGATTGGCCAGGCAGTGGCCCGCCGCGCCCGCGGTTTCGACATGCAGATACTGTATGCCAGCCGGTCCGCTCACCCCGAAGTGGAGCGAACCCTGGGGGCTCGGCGCGTGCAGCTGGAGGAGCTGCTCCGGAACAGCGACTTCGTGACCCTGCACGTGCCGCTCACCCCGGAGACCCGGGGTCTGGTGGGGGAGAGGGAGCTGAGGCTGATGAAGTCCACCGCCATCCTCATCAATACCGCCCGCGGGCCGGTGGTGGACGAGGTGGCGCTGGTGCGGGCCCTGCGGGAGGGCTGGATAGCGGGAGCGGGTCTTGACGTCTATGCTCAGGAACCCATCGCTGCCGACCATCCCCTGCTGAAGCTGGACAATGTGGTGTTGCTGCCTCACATCGGCAGTGCTTCGGTGAAAACCCGCACGCGCATGGCGGTGATGGCGGCGGAAAACCTGGTGGCTGCCCTCGCCGGGCAGCTGCCTCACAGCGTGGTCAACCCCGAAGCATGGGGTGATCGGGGAAGACCATGACGGCCGAAGGCAATGGCGCGGGTTCTGGGTATGGGAATGGGAAGATTCGCCTCACCGCATGCGGGCAGGATTTCGCCATGCTGCTGTAGAAATAAGCATCGAGTGGAATAATTAATCGACTGTGGCATGACGAAGGTCAACAGTGTGCTCCCCCATCCCACCAGTACGAAGTCAAACCACTTGACCGGCTGAACAGGCGCAACCGGGATGGCAAGTCCATGCGATGCATATTGAATCATGGTGATGGGGGCCAGCTGCTCCGCGGCGCCTCGGGGACAGGCAACTGCGCGTAGTTTGATGCCGCCACCGGTTCCCGCGGCTTGCCGAAACCCGCCAGGCGTTAGCTGCCGCCAGCACGAGGGTGACGCCGGTTTTTCAGAGCCCTCGACTTTCAATGGTGCCAGTCGCTCAATGCGGTGACACAGCCTGCCACCGGAGGTTTGGCTACCTGGGCGGTCCGTCCTCCCATCACGGAGATGGTCTGGGCTGGGAGAGGGTACCCGTCTGTGGGGGAAGGCGGGCCGCCGCCGGTGAGCTGAAGGTACCCAACTGAGCCCATGCTGGCCGGGGGCGGTCGGGACCCTGCTCCAGCGAGCGTGGGTGGCCCAGCAGCACCGCACGGGGCTGCCGCCGGCGGGCAACGAACGGGGAGGAGACTGCAGGTGGTAGCTTTGGCGCGCCGGGCCCGATCCCGGCGCCGCCTGCGGTGGTCAGGTCCTCTCCATCCTGAGGGCGCAACCTGGTGAGAACCCCCCAAAGGAGGTGAAGAGATGAAAGAGATGCGCCGATTCATCTCACCATCGCTGCTCATGCTGCTGTGCGTGGTGATGGTGGTCGGTCTGGCAGCTGGCTGCGCTCCGGCCGAGGAGGAAGAGGCGGCACCGGAAGCCGGACCCCAGGAACCCGCCTATGAGGACACCATAATATTCGCCATCGCCAGGGATACTGACACCCTGGACAATTTCTACACCACCTGGGCCATTCCCGTGCACCATCTGCTTTACGAGCCCTTGTTGTCGCGGGACTGGAACAACCAGGTGGCACCGGGCCTGGCCCAGTCGTGGGAGGTCAGCGAAGATGGCCTGGCCATCACCCTCAAGCTGAGGGAGGGGATGAAGTTCCACGACGGTACGCCGGTGACGGCGGAGGCGGTGGCCGAGTACTTCCGCATACTCACCGATCCGGAAGTGGAGTCTCCCAGCGCGGGCGACTTCATTTGGGCCAAGAACCCCGAGGTAGTGGACGAGCTCACCGTCATATTCCACCTGGAGGAGCCGCGGGCTTATGCCACCGGCACCCTCACCTGGGGTGGCGGGTACGGCGGTCTCATGTCGGCGGAGGCGTGGAAGCGGCACGGGCCGCAGGGTGACAACACCTACGGTGTCAAGGTGGCGGTGGGAGCTGGGCCGTTCAAGCTGGAGGAATGGATCCCGGGCGACAAACACGTACTGGTTCGTTTCGACGAGTACAACTGGGCACCGCCCTGGGCTCCCGAACCGGGACCGGTGCCTCTGCAGCGGGCGGTGTTCCGGATCATACCCGACGCCGCCACCCGTCTGGCGGAACTGGAAGCGGGAACCATCCACGTGCTGCTGGACCTGCCGCCCGAGCACGCCACCCGGGTGGAGGAAATGGCGGGAGTCAGGCTGGAGAAGAACCCCAGCTGGCAGTGGATAAAGGTGATGTTCAACACCGAGGCCAAGCCATTGGACGATGTTCGAGTCCGTAAGGCCATCAACCTCGCTCTGGATCGCGAACACATCACCGAGACCGTCTATCGGGGACTGGCGGAGCCACTTTACGCGTACGTGCCCGCGCGCTTTGGGGATGAGCAGGTGGAGGATCGGGAAGCCCACCGGTACGACCCCGAGGCGGCCAAGCAATTGCTGGCCGAGGCCGGCTACCCGGACGGTTTCAAGACCACCCTGGCAGTGGAGAACCGGACGGAGCTGGTCCGAATTGCCGAGATGGTGCAGAAGTACCTGAAGGACATCGGCATCGAAGTGGAGATACTGCAGATGGACAGCGCGGCCTGGAAGGACCTGCTGCGGTCCGGGGAGCACGAGATGTACCTGAAGCTGACCGGCTGGTTCAGCCTCGACATCCTCCCGTGGTTCCTGGCCAGCTGGCAGATACCCTACCCGGGCCACGGTCGCTGGAACGATCCCGTCACCGACGACTTCTTCCGGCGGGCGGAAGGTGCCAGGACGCTCCAGGAGCGGGCGGAGATCTATCGGGAAGCCCAGCGGTACCTGATAGACAAGGCAGTATGGTGCCCGATCCTGAGTCCATACACCCTGGTCGGTGTACGGGAAGAGGTCGAAGGTCTGCGCTTCCATCCCTGGTACAACTACGCAAGACTGTACGGGGTGAAGGTGAGGAAGACGAACAAGTGACGCGACTGTTGGGGGGTGGGGGCTCCCGCCGGGTAGCCCCCACCCCCTATTGATGCAGTCAGTGCGAGGATCAAGGCGAGAATGGGAGCAGGACGACCATGATGCGGTATTTGGGCACGCGTATCCTTTCCATGATTCCCGTGGGACTGGCCATCACCCTGGTGGTATTCTTGATTTTGCGGTTGGCTCCCGGTGATCCCGTCCTGCTGCTGGCCGGACCTCGGCCCACACCCGAGCTCATTGAGCGGATCGAGCGCAAGTGGGGGTTCGACCGGCCGCTGCACGAACAGTTCTTCAGGTACGTGAGTCACCTGATACGAGGTGACCTGGGTTATTCGGTGATGCAGCGGCGTCCGGTGACCGAGCTCATCGCCCTGTCGTTGCCCGTCACCCTGGAGCTGGGACTGGCGGGCATTGGTCTGGCGATAGCGATAGGGATCCCCGCGGGGGTGGTGTCGGCGGTGCGCAGTGGCAGCTGGGTGGATCAGCTGGCCATGTTTGCATCCATCGCCGGCATCTCCATTCCCGGATTCTGGCTGGGCCTGATGTTGATATACGCCTTCGCCGTCCGCCTGAAGTGGCTGCCCAGTTCCGGATACGGCACGCTGCAGCATCTGGTCCTCCCCGCGGTGGCCCTGGGGACCTCCAGCGCTGCCCTGCTCAGCCGGGTGATGCGGTCCAGCATGCTGGACGTGATCCGGCGGGATTACATCAGGACCGCCCGCGCCAAGGGGCTGGCGGAGCGGGTGGTGATATACAAGCATGCCCTGAAGAATGCCATGCTGCCGGTGGTGACCATCCTCGGTCTCAACCTGGGTTACATGCTGGCGGGGAGCGTGGTGCTGGAGAACGTCTTCGCCCGGCCGGGGATGGGCCGACTGCTGATAAACGGGATCCTCCAGCGCGATTATCCGGTGGTTCAGGGCATGCTCCTGATGCTGGCGTTGTCCGTGATGCTGGCCAATCTCCTGGCGGACATCACGTACGTGTTCCTGGACCCCAAGATCAGATTTGACTGAGGAGGAGCAGATGCAGGAGACCAACAGCTGGTACCGACGGACACTCCGATACCTCAAGAGGAGGCCCAGCGGCACCCTGGGGGCGGGGGTGGTGCTGGTCTTCATGGTGGTGGCCATCTTTGCCCCCTACCTGGCCCCCTACCACTATGCCGATCAGGACGTGGAGGCCATCCTGGCTCCTCCTTCACCCGGGCACCCGTTGGGCACCGACGAGCTGGGCCGCGATCTCTTGAGCCGGCTGATTTGGGGGTCCCGGGTATCCTTCAGCGTGGGCCTCATCGCGGTGGGGATCGGCATCAGCGTGGGACTGGTTCTGGGCACCCTGGGAGGGTACGTGGGCGGCCTGGTGGATCGGCTGGTGGTGGCCCTCATCGACATCGTGTGGTCCTTTCCCACCATTCTGCTGGCCATCGGTCTCACCGCCATATTGCGTCCGGGGTTGAGGAGCGCGATGGTGGCCTTGGGTCTGGTCACCTGGCCCCAGTACGCGCGGGTGGTGCGGGGACAGGTGCTGTCTTACAAACAGCGGGAGTTCGTGGAGGCGGCCCGCAGCATGGGGGCCAGCAACCGGCGTATCATCCTGCGGCACATCCTGCCCCAGGTGATGTCCCCCATCATCGTGCTGGCCACCCTGGGGATGGCCCAGGCCATCCTGGTGGAGGCAGCCCTCAGCTACCTGGGGCTGGGCGTCCAGCCGCCCATGCCCAGCTGGGGCAGCATGCTGGAGCGCGGGCGCAACTACATCTACGAGGCGCCCCTGCTGACCTTCGCCCCCGGGCTGTCCATCACCCTGGTGGTCCTGGGGTTCAACCTGATGGGCGATGCCCTTCGCGACGTCCTGGACCCCTATACCTCTCTCCGCTGAAGCCATCCTCCCTCAAGGCATAGTTTCACGGACGCCTGCAAAGGCTGAAGCTTGAACCCAAGCATCCCATGGCGAAGGGGAGACGGCTTCAGCCCGGTATGTTCGGCTTTCGGAAGCGCCAGCGAAATGATACCGGAGGACAGTCTGGCCAGTCTCAACCCCGGCCGCTTCCGGCGAAGCTGGCGGACAGTCTGCAGCAGATTCGGCAGGAGTTTCATGACGCCAGCGACCTGGTGGTCAAGCAATTCTGCATCGGGGGCATAGCTGCCCGCAAGGCGGCGGTGCTCTACCTGGAGGGCATGGCCGACGGTAAGGCGGTCAAGGAGGCGGTCATCGAGCCTCTCATGCTGTGGGCGCGGCCGCAGCTGGGTGGTGGGGCGCTGCGCGGGAACCTCCCGGAGCAGATCCGGCAGAGATTGAGCCCTGCCCAGAACATGATCAACCTCCACAGCATGCAGGAGGTCGCCGAACAGCTGCTGGAGGGCAACTCCGTCCTGCTGGTGGATGGATTCTCGGTGGCCCTGGGGACGGAAAACCGCGGGTTCCCCAAGCGCGCGGTGGAGGCCCCGGAAACCGAGGTGGTGGTGAGGGGGCCGCGCGAGGGATTCACCGAGGTGGTGCGGGACAGCGTGGCCCTGGTGCGGCGGCGCCTCAAGACCCCGGGCTTGGTGGTGGAACAGATGAGGGTGGGGCGCAGGTCGGTCACCGACGTGCGTCTGCTGTATCTGGCGGGGGTGGCACGGCCCGAGCTGGTAAGGGAAGTCAGACGAAGGGTGCAGGCCATCGACGTCGATATGGCGCCGGAAAGCGGCATCATCGAACAGCTGATATCCGACTATCTGCTGTGGCTGTTTCCCCTGATCCAGTCCACGGAGCGCCCGGACACGGTGGCCGCTTCTCTGGCCGAAGGCAGGGTGGCCCTGCTGGTGGACCACAGTCCCTTCGCGCTGATCATGCCCAACACTTTGTTTCAGTTCTTTTCCACCGCCGAGGACTACTACCAGCAATACCTGGTCTCGCTGATGTTGCGGCTGATTCGACTGGGGGCATTTGCCATCTCCACCTTCATCACCGCCATATACATCGCCTCTTCCAGTTTCCACCAGGAGCTGATACCCCTTCCCCTGCTGCTCAACATAGCGGCTAGTGAAGCGGGGGTGCCGTTCCCCCTTCCGATCACCGCCGTGGCCATTGAGCTGTTGCTGGAGGTGCTGCGGGAAGCAGGGATAAGGCTGCCCCGCCAGGTGGGCCAGGCGGTCAGCATCGTGGGGGCCATTGTCCTGGGTCAGGCGGCGGTACAGGCGGGATTTGCCTCGGCGGGGCTGGTGATCGTGGCCGCTTTGGGGACCATAGCGTCCTTTGCCATTCCCAATTTCGAGGCGGCGGTGGCGGTCAGGCTCTTGCGCTTTCCCTTCATCCTGTTGGCCTCGGTGCTGGGGTTTTACGGCTTGTTCCTGGGTGCTGTCATCTTGTTGTTTTACCTGTCGTCTCTGCAGTGCTTCGGGGTGCCTTTCTTGTCCTCCGGTAGGGCGTTGATGCTGTCCAGCTATGATCCGTGGACCAGAAGCCCGGTCAGGCCGTACGCCCCCCGGGAGCGCATCCGGCAGGCCACCCCGCCGCGCCGACGGCAGGGGAGCGACCGGTGAAGGGCAAGGAACTGAGCCCCAGCCAGATCACCGCCATGGTGGCCCTGCCGAGGATCACCATCATGATGATGTTCATGCCCAGCATTACCCGCGGCAATGCCCTTCACGACGGATGGCTGGCGGCCCTCATCTCGGTAGGCGCGGGGCTGATCCTGGCCGCCCTGGCCGCCGGGCTGGCGGCCCGTTTCCCTGACGATGGGTTCGGGCACTTCAGCAAGGTGGTGCTGGGACGACTGCTGGGGGCGGTGGCCGCGTTGCTGCTGGCCTCCTTCTACTACCTGCTGGTCATCATGTGGGTGCGGCAGCTTTCCATCCTGGTGGTCAGCGTGATTCTGGAACGTACCCCGGGGTGGGTGGTGGGGCTATCCATGCTGGTGGCGGGACTGTACGGGGCTTTCCTGGGGCCCGGTCCTTTGGGGAGGGCGGCGGTGGTGCTGATGCTGCTGGTGGGGCTTTCGGTGGTGGTCGGTCTGACGTCCCTTCACGGGTCGGGAGCCATGGACTTTTCTTACTTGAAGCCGGTGCTGGCGCGGGGATGGAGGCCGGTGATGGTGGCCGCCGTCAGTCCTACCTTCTGGTTCGCCACCACCGCCTCCACCAGCCTGGTGCTCACCCGGTTCTGCACCCGTCCCCAGGAGGTACCGCGAGCCGTACTGAAGGGGACCCTCATCAGCGGGCTGGTACTGGTGTTGTTGGTGGCTGCTGCTATTAGCACTTTTGGGCCTCGTAAGGCCGCCGAGCAGCTGTCTCCCGTGCACAGCATGGCCCGGACGGTGTTCCTCATGGGGATCATGGAGAGGGTGGACATCGTCCTCTTCACCATATGGATAGTGGCCATAGCCTTTGACCTGGCCCTGTTCCTCTTTGCCACCGCCACGGTGGTAGGCGATGCCCTGGGCGTCAGGTGGCGATCCGTGTTGGGGTTCTTGGGAGCGGGGATTGCCGCCGTAGCGTCCTTGCAGGTCTTGGACGTCTTCACCCTGGGCACATTGCTCTCCATCCCCGCCACCGCGATGGTCATGGCCACGGTTCACGTGGGTCTGGTGGGTATTGTGTTCTTGGTGGCGGCCATCCGGCGCCAGGGGGAACGGACGTGATGTCTCCTATCAGGTGGCGCGTTATACGCTGGATATTTTTGGTAGCAGGGCTGTTGAGTCTTACAGGCTGTTGGGACCGGCGCGAGACCCCGGAGCTGGCCATAGTGGGCTCCATCGGCCTGGATGCGGGCGACGAGGGTCGGGTACTGGTCTCCCTGGAAGTCATCCATGCCGATGCTCTGGCCCGCGGTCCGGGTCCTGTCTCTGTCCCCAGCAAAGTTGTGGCCTGGGTGTTCCGCGAGGAGGGGCGCACGGTACTGAACGCCATACGCAACGTGGAAACCAGGACCTCCCGGCGCATGTTTGTTGGCCAGGTTAACACCGTCATCTTTGGCCAGAACCTAGCCCGGCAGGGTATCAGGCGGTATCTGGATGTCTTCGAGAGGCAGTCTCAATTTCGCCGCAGCCTAATCCTCAACGTGTGTGACACCGGCGCCGGATTGCTGCAGCGGCCGCTGATTGAGGACATCCCGTCGAGAACCCTGAGCGGCCAGGCCAACACCGCGCTGTACGCGGGCAAGACGGTGGTGGTGACCCTGAATGAATTCTTGAGGACGCTGGCCGAGCCGGGCATCGAGCCCGTCACCTCCCACACTGCCGGGCGCCAGACCCGGGATGCCATGGTGAAGCGGCTGGGAGAGTCAGTTCGGCAGAAGAACCCCAGCGTCATGCGGCCGCAGCCCTTCACCGCCGATGAGATGCCGGAGGGGGAGCTGCCCCCCGACTCGCCGGTCCTGGATCCGCTCCGAGAAGCGGGCACGGGCGAGGAGATGGAGGGGATTACCGTGGTTCCGGGCATCGCGGTGTTCCGCGGCGACCGGCTGGTGGGGTTCCTGGACGGAGCGGAAGCCCGCGGATACCTGTGGGCGGCGGGCAGGATCAGGGGAGCTATACTGGAGATCCCCAGCCCCCTGCCGGGCATCGAGGTGCTGGCGCTGGAAGTCATCAGGGTACAGTCTTCCATCGAGCCACAAATCTCCGGCCAGAAGATCCGGATCAAAGTGACCATTGGAGCGCTGCTGGAGATCTCGGAGGTGCCCGTAGGATTTGTCATGTCGCAGGATACAGTCGGGCGCATAGAGGAGGCTGCCAATGAGTTCATTCGGCGGGAGGTATATCGGACCTTGCGGCGGGTCCAACGAGAATACAAATCGGACATTTACGGCTTCGGTCAGGCAGTGTACCGAAAGGATCCGCGGCTCTGGCGGCGACTGGAGGATGACTGGAACCGACACATCTTTCCCCACCTGGAGGTTCAGGTCCAGGTGAGGAGTAACATCCGTTCTTCAGCACTCCTCCTGCGGGATCCCCGGTGAGCGCCCTCAGCGGAACGAGAAGGCCGCCTTCACCACTCCACTGGTGGCCTTGTGGGTGGCGGCGTCCAGGGCCCGGGGATAATCTTCCAGGGCAAAGGTATGAGTGAGCAGCGGGGCGGGATCGACTTTCCCCTCCGCCATGAGCTGTAACGCCAGGTGGAAGGCGGGCACCCGCCTGCCCTGCCACGGCTCAAGGCCGTACCAGAACACCCCCCGGAGCTGCAGTTCGTTGCGCCAGATGAAGCTCCAGTCAAGACCCCTAGGGAAGGTGGCCAACCCCAGCAGCACCACCTGGCCGCCCCGGCCCGCGCATCGCAGGGCGGTATCAAGGCCGCTGGAGCTGCCCGAACACTCGTACACCACCTCTGCACCCCCGGACAGCACGGGCGGGCCGATCATGGTCTCCAGGGTGCGGGCTCCCAGCGCTCGTGCTACCTTCTGGAGACTTCCACGCCCACTGCGTATCACCTGGTCGGCTCCGAAACGCCGGGCCAGGCTGGCCTGGTGCTGGTGGCGGGCCAGGACCAGTATGGGACCGGAATGACCCTGGGCTCGCAAGACCGCCACCACCAACAGCCCGATGACTCCCGCCCCCACCACCAGGCAGGTCTGGCCGGGTCGAGGGGGATGGCGCAGAACCGCCCGCAGAGCACAGGCCAGGGGTTCAGTGAGCAGGGCCTGCTCGTCGGTGACCCCCTCAGGCACCGGATACAGCTGGCTGCGGTGGGCGACGAAGAATTCTCCCCAGGAACCACCGGTATCGCGACAGCTGCCGATGCTCATCCCGGCAGCCAGGCGGCCGGCGGTGAAGTTCTCGCACAGACCCGGATCTCCCGCCTGACACCGGGGACAAAGAGGCTGGATGCCCCGGGGTACACACGACAGCAGGGGATTCACCACCACCCGCTGTCCCAGCTGGACGTCGGCTACCTCCCCGCCCACCTCCACCACCGTGCCCACGTTCTCGTGCCCGATGACGAAAGGAAAGGACGCGTAAGGGGACATGGAGGGGCTCTGTTCCAGGGTCACCAGGTGCAGGTCGCTTCCACATATCCCACCGTAGATGGTCTTGACCCGCACCCAGTCGGGCCCGGGAAGGGTGGGCTCCGGCACTTCCCCGTACCGCAGGCACGACCACCGGGTCCAGTAAACCTGGGGGCTGATCCCACCCAGCCCCCTGGTCAGGAGGTATCTCGGGACACTCTTTATGAACTGCAACGCTTTCAGGATGGACGCCCTCCGCCCGATAATTCGTGCTTGAGGTTGAGGCTTCCTTCCTCCGGTCCGGCGTGGTGACTACAGAAAGTGGCGCGGGGTCTAGCCGCTCCGCCTGGCGGGTACCCTCAGTGGTGTGCTGAACAGTCCCCGGAGAGGCCGCGCCCTGGTGGAGAACGAAGGGGTCACCTCCTGTCCGAGCATGCACCGTTGCTGACGCTTCCAAATCATGGCACCCGGCGACTTACTTGTTACCGACCCATGGGCCCAAGCTGGTCACCTGTCGGGTCATCCTCCCAGGTACGCCTTCTTCACCTCCGGGTTGTCCAACAGTTCCGCCGAGCTGCCGGTGAGCACTAATCTTCCGTTTTCCAGCACGTATCCCCGGTGGGCGAACTTGAGGGCCATGCGGGCGTTCTGTTCAACGAGAAGGATGGTGGTCCCTTCCTCTCGGTTGAGCTCTCCCAGCGCTTCGAATACGCTCATCATCAGCAAAGGGGCCAGGCCCATGGATGGCTCATCCAAGAGCATCATCCTGCGCGCACTCATGAACGCCCGGCCCACCGCCAGCATCTGCTGCTCCCCGCCACTCAGGGTCCCCGCCTTCTGGTTGATGCGTTCCTTCAGGCGGGGGAAGATGGAGAACACTCGCTCCAGGTCGCGCTCGATCTGGCGGCGGTCCTTGCGAGCGAAGGTGGCCAGCTTCAGATTCTCCAGCACCGTGAGATTGCCGAACAGGCGCCGCCCCTCGGGCACGTGGGAGATCCCCAGCTGGCTCACCACTTTCTCCGGCGGGTAGCGCAGCAGATCCTCGCCCCGGAAGGTGATCCTGCTTCCCGGTTCCGCCGGTACCAGGCGGGAAATGGCCCGGAGGGTGGTGCTCTTGCCCGCTCCATTGGCGCCGACGATGCACACGATTTCTCCTTCTTCCACGTGGAAGCTGATCCCGTGCAGGGCGGCGATACCGTCGTAAGACACGCGGAGATTCTCCACCTTGAGCATCAGGTCACCACTTCCTTGCCCAGGTATGCTTCGATCACCACCGGGTCATTCCGGATCTCGTCCGGGGTGCCCTCGGCGATGACCTCACCGAAGTTGAGCGTCTGGATGGTCTCGCAGAGATCCATGACCACCCGCATGCGGTGCTCGATGAGGAAAATGGCCATGCCCAGCATGCTGTGGATGCGGCGGATGGTGTCCACCATTTCAATCATCTCTTCCGGGGTCATCCCGGCGGCGGGCTCGTCGAGCAACAACAGCTTGGGCTCGGTGGCCAGGGCGCGGGCGATCTCTACCCGGCGCTGGGCTCCGTACGGAAGTTCGGTGATCACCTTGTTGGCGAACCGTTCTACCCCCATCATCCGCAACAGCTCGTAGGATCTTTCTTCGAACTCCGCCTCTTGCCGGCGGCGTCGTGGGGTGCCCAAGAAGGCTCCCACCAGGCCGTAGTCGATGCGGGCATAGTGGGCTACCTTGACGTGCTCCAGCACCGTCATGTGCCTCCACAGTAACATATTCTGAAAGGTGCGGGCTATGCCCCGGGCGGCGATGCGGTGCGGCGGCAACCCCACGATGTCCTCTCCCTCGAAGACGATGCGTCCCCTGGTGGGCCGGTATATCCCGGTGATGAGGTTGAAGATGGTGGTCTTGCCCGCTCCATTGGGGCCGATCAACCCGCGGATTTCCCCCCTTTGGATCTGCAAGTTGTAGTTGTGGACTGCCCGCAGGCCGCCGAAATAATGGGTCATGCCTTCAACCTCCAGCAGTGCCATCCTGCACCCCTCCCTCCCACCGTCCTCGCGGCCCCAGCAGTTTCAGCGCATCGAACTCCCGGAAGGCGATGAGCCCCGTGGGCCGCCGGGTCATCACCAGGACCAGCAACATGGGGATGATGACCCACTTCCACACTTCCAGCGGGCGCAACATCTCGCTGAACAGGGTGAGGCCCAGGCCGCCAGCAATGGAGCCGATGACCGAGTTCAGCCCCCCGAAGTAGACCATGGCCAGCACTTCGGCCAGCTTCTGCGCTCCGAAGGTGGCCGGGTTGATGTAGCCCACCACGTGGGCGAACAAGCCCCCCGCCACTCCCGCCCAAAAAGCGGCGGAGAGGAATGCCACCGTCTTGGTGCGCCGGGTGTTGATGGTCATGGCCTCGGCTGCCGTTTCCCCATCCCGCACCGCATTGAGGGCCTTGCCGAAGGTGGAGCGGACGAAGTTGTTGATCACCGCTACGCACACCACCGCCCACACGAACACCGTGGGCAGCCCCGCCCAGTTGGGCTGGTTCATGAAGCCCCTCGGCCCTCCCACGATCTCCAGGTTCTCGAAGAGACTCTTCACCACGAAGGTGAAGGCCAGGGTGATCACTCCCAGGTAGTCACCGCGGGCCCGGAAGGAGGGGATGGCAACGGCTAAGGCACCAAGAGAGGCCACCAACCCCCCGGCCACCAGGGCCAGCGGGAACAGGAAGGGTCCCAGGGTCGGAGGCAGTAGCGGCGGACCGAAGACATCGTCTTCCACGAACAGCAGCACGGTGAGGACCGAAGCCGCGTACGCGCCCAGGGCCATGAAGCCGGGGTGCGAGCAGGAAAATTCACCCATGTAACCATTGATCACGTTCAGGCTGAGGGTGAGCATCACCGCGATGAGGGCCAGCTGGGCCACCAGGTAGCGATAGTCACTGAGAGCGCACCAGAAATGCATGCAGCCATACAGCAGTACCAGGTGCACCGCCAGGCTGAGAGCGGGGCTTTGGAGCAGTCTGGCGGCCAAGGCGTTGGTTAACCCCCGGGTGGCCACCGCCACCAGGGCAGCTGGTAGCATATACACCAGCACCAGGTACACCAGCATGCCGGGGATGTGCTGGGGTGCCTTGAGCATCAGCTCAAACCCGAACAGGACCGGGATACGGCGGAGCCCCAGTGTCAGGGCCAGCGATGATCCAACTGAGTGTTCCAACATTACCGCGGCCAGCGCCCCCAGCAACCAGCCGAGAAAGGGAACCTCCCGCCAGGGACTGAGGACAGCTCTGATGGTGCTATTCCGGTGGCGGTCCGATGCCGGTGGCTGCTTCTGGGTGGCGGTTGTCATCAACCATCACCTCTCCTTCTCGGCTTACAACCTCAGCCGGGCGCTGTACGGTTCTCCGAACAGCCCGTACGGCCTGAAGGTCAGGATGAGCAGGATGGCGGAATAGGCTATGAGGTCGCGCAGGGTGGAGGGGAAGACCACCGCCACGAATATTTCGATGAACCCCAGCATGAACCCCGCCAGGGCCGCACCCAGCACCGATCCCCGTCCCCCCAGGATGGCCGCCACGAAGGCCTTCCATCCCAGCAGGGCCCCCATGTACGGCTCCAGCACCGGGTAAGCCTGCCCGAAGAAGATCCCCGCCACTGCTGCCAGCGCCGATCCCAGGGCGAAGGTGAGGGCGGCCATGGTATTGATGGGCACTCCCATGAGGGGAACCACGAAGATGTCCACCGCCATGGCCCGCATGGCCATACCCCACTTGGTCCGCCGTACGAACTGATCCAGGGCCAGCATGAGCAGGAGGGAAATCACCACGATCATGATCTTGGTGTTGGTGATGCTCACCCCGGCCACCTGGTAGGTGGCGGTCTCGATGAGGGCGGGGAAGCTCCGCCTCTTCGCCCCCAGCAGGGCCAGGTTGAGGGTCTGAAAGGTGATGCCGATCATCAGGCCGGTCAGCGCTGCCGATGCGCGCGGAGCCTTGCGCAACGGCCGGTATCCCACTCTTTCCACCAGCATACCCACCACGGCGGTGAGGGCCATGCCCAAGATGATGGTGAGGACCAGGACCAGCCAGTTGGGCAGGGTTACCGCCCCCGCGGTACCCAGCAGGAGCAACCCGGTGGACACGAACAATCCGATGTAGGCGCCGACCATGAAGATGTCCCCGTGGGCGAAGTTGAATAGCATGAGCACGCTGTACACCATGGAGTACCCCAGGGCGATGAGGGCGTAAAAACTACCCCATTGAAGGGCGTTGACCACGTGTTGCAATAGGTAGGTCATTGCTCAGTGACCCCCCTCGGTATACCATAGCCGCTGGCGCCGCCATGGGGTGCCAGCGTCAGTCCGCGCGCAAGCTGGTCGGCAGGGCCTTCATGTTAGGGGCCCTGCCGACCAGGGCCGGTATGTGCTGCCGGCCACCAGCGCGGGCTTTATTCAGGACTGACGAACTTGTAGAACTCGAACTCTCCGGCTTCGTTGATCCGCACGATCACCGCCGCCTTGATGGGGTCGCCTTCTTCCGTGAAGGTCATCCGCCCGGTGATCCCTTGGAAGTCCTTGATGGCGGCCATGGCGTCCCGCACCGCCTTGCGGTCGGTGGCCAGGTCCCCGGTGATCTCCCCGACCGCCTTGATGGCGGCCTCCACGATGCGGACGCTATCCCAGGTCAGGGCGGCCACATCGTCGGGAACCTCCCCATATTTTTCCTTGTAGCGGTCGATGAACTCCTTGGTCGCTCCCTTGGCGCCGGCTGCCGCGTAGTGGGTGCTGAAGAAACAGCCGTGGCAGAGCGGGCCCGCCAGCTTCACCAGCTCAGCTGAACCCCAGCTGTCGCTCCCCACCACCGGCTTGTCGAATCCCAGTTCCTGCGCCTGCTTGAGGATGAGGGGAACTTCGTCGTAGTATTGGGGGAGGAAGAGGAACTCTGCCCCCGAGGCGATGATCTTGGTCAGCTGGGCACTGAAGTCCCGGTCTTTGGTGACGAAGCTCTCGAAGGCCACCACCGAGCCCGGACCGTGGATCTCTTCCCACGCCTGCTTGAAGAATTCCGCCAATCCCTTGGGATAGTCGCTGGCCACATCATACAGCACCGCAGCCTTGGTGAACCCGAACTCCTCGGTCACGAAGCGTGCCACCACCGGACCCTGGAAGTCATCCAGGAAGCAAGCCCGGAACACCCAGGGACGATCCTTGGTGGTGCGAGGATTGGTGGACCAGGGACTGATCATGGGGCACTCCAGGTTATTGCACACTTCGCCCGCGGGAATGGCCACCTTGGATGCGTTGGGTCCCACGATGGCGAGCACCTCATCCTGGGTGATCAACTTGGTGGCTGCCGCCGCCGCCGACTCCGGTTTTGACTCGTTGTCCTCGATGACCAACTCCACCTCGTACTTCTTTCCTCCGACCTCCAGTCCGCCCGCCGCCTCGATGTCCTCCAGCCACATCTCGGCCGCGCGCTTGCAGCTTTCTCCAACCTTGGGTATGTCGCCGGTTAGCTCCACGTTGAGTCCGATCTTGATGATGGGAAGGGCTTCTTCTGTGGGCGCGCAACCCGAAAGGCCCAGCGCGACCGCCAGGCTGAGGACGAGGAGGGGAACCAGCACCCTATACATCCGCATGTCCTATCCCTCCCGTCGAAAGTGTGGGTTGATCTGGTGACGGGCAGGGCCCTGGGGGACCTCCTGACCTGCCGTCATCACCAGTGAACCCCGAGCGCAGCGCTCTCTCCCACTGACCCCCATCGCTGCCAGCCCCGGTTTACCCGAGGGGCGGGACCGGCACGCCTTCTCTGCTGGCAGGGAAGCTGCAAGGGCGATATCCTGGATTGACCCTTGGTGAGGAGCCGACAAATGGGCATTTGCCGCCGGTTGCGGGTAGTGTCGGAGCTACGTTCTACAGATACTGCGCCCTGGCCACGCTAGCTGCCTGGCTATTCTGGCCTTTGGAAACTTCGGCGCGTGATCGAAAACTCCTTCAAGATCATGCTGCCACATGATTGGTACTGGTACCCAGACGGGAGGTTGCAAAGACCGCAGGGCTGCCCTGGTAACCGACCACCGGCTCCTCTGGCGTGTTCTTTGCGGGGAACGATCAGGCCAGCTGCGCTGATGCGGCCAGAGCATGGCGCCTGGCCACCAGCGCTTCCACCACGATGGCCAGGACCGTGCCCAGCGCGCCGATCAGACCACCTAGCTCCGGATAACATCCCGCCAGCCCGAGGTAGGCGCAGGCCCCGGTCAGGGCGTAAGCCAGCTTGGCGGCGGTGATGGGTTTGGTCCGGCGGGCCAGCAGTAAGAGTCCGTAGTAGTACTCGGTCACGGTGGTGACCAGAGGCAGCGGGACAAGCCACCGAAGCAGCACCGTTGCCTGCCTGACCACGTCCGCAGGAGCGCCAATGAGGTCTTCGAGGACGAAGAGACCTGCCGGGGTGAAGGCCAACAGCCCCAGGGCCAGGGTGCCCAGGAGGCCTACCGCCAGGCAGAAGGTGCGCGTCAGGGCGGGGTGACGGGCTTCCCGTCCGTAGACCACCACCACCTGGTGGATGTTGAAGCTGATGGCGGAGAATATGAAGGCCAGGTTCATCGCCACCTGGTAGGCGGCCAGGGCCAGCACGGGGTCAGTGGTACGGCCCAAACCGGCAGCCAGAGCGGGCTTGCTGGCCGTCTGCACCAGGGACGCAGCAGCTACCGGGGCGAAAAAGCGCACCACGTACCAGGCTGGCAGGGGCTCCCGATGCCGGACGCCCCTCGCGGCCGGCCCCGATTCCGAGGCGGATGACCAGAAGTGCCTCCCCACCGCAGCCACCACCAGGGCCGACAAACCGGCCTCTATGCCGATTCCGGCCATGAGCACGGCGGCACCCACCGATGCTCCTTCTAAGAGGCGGGGTAGCACGGCCGCCAGAGCCATCATGGCGGTGACCCGCACCAGCATGTTGGCGGTGAGCCAGTAGGTTTTCTTGCTCAGGACCAGCAGGCCCTGGGAGATTCCTCTGAGGGTGACGAACGTGGGCCAGAGCATGAAGATGCGGAAACAGGTGATGGCCTGGATGAGCGCGTCTCCCTCCAGCCCCACCAGTTCGCCGAATAGCCAGGCGGCCAGGGGCGAGTATCCCACTGCTCCCATCAGGAACAGGATGCCGGCCAGGATGCAGGCCGCCACCCGGGCGGTGGTCCAGAAGGACTGAGGTCCCTCGGTCAGTGACACCACCATGCGCTGGATCCCGAAGGTGGGGGACTCAAACAGCTGCCCAATGCTGAGGGCGGCGGAATAAGCGGCCATGGCCACGGCCGGGTGGTACGCCCGGGCCAGGGCCCCGGAAACGATGGAGTGCGAGCTCATCATCAGGATGGATGTGGCAGCCAGAGGAAGGTAAAATCTGGATATCGCCAGGATCTCCCGCCAGTCCAGATTCCATCCCTGCCGCCGGTGCCTGCACAGCTGGGTGGCCTGCCTCTCCGGCAAGATTCATCCCTCCAGGTTTCCCTACTACAGCCATCATCATCCTCCATGAAGCCGGGGAAGTCAATACCCCCAGCTGTGCCCAGGGCCACGCCTATCCCCTATTCCGTCCCATCAACGGAGGGACTTGACGGACCCCGTGTTGGCGTGCAGCTCTCTGTCGGTGTTCATGGAGTGTGCAAACACCGATTACTAATGGTGAAGAGTACGCCGATAGAAAGCTCGCGCGGGCCAGCGCAGGATGTATGGGCATGATCGGTGCGCCGGCACGGCTTGCAAGCGGCGCGGAAAGGTGGTTCTTACGGGTGGGTATGACGTGGGGCGGACGAAGGGGCACTATCACGGGTCTGTCGCGCTGGCGGTTGCTTGGCGCCTATTGGACGGTGCGCGCCGACCCCCTGGTCCTGAGGAGCGTGGTACCCCATTGCCTGCGGGTGGCGCATCTGACCGTGGCCTTCGCGCGGATGGCCGGGGTATCCCAGGAGGAGCTGGAAGAGGCTGCCCTCATGCACGATGTGGGCAAGGTGATCCTCAGTCCGCGCATCATCTGCGCTTCTTCCGCCCTCAGTCCCGTAGAATGGCATCTGCTTCAAGCACATCCCTGGATGGCTGCTTTGGTCCTTGGGGAGTGTTTCGGTTTGAGACGTGCCGCCCGCTATGCCCTTGATCACCACGAAAACTGGGATGGATCAGGTTATCCCCGCGGCTTGCGAGGTACGGCCATAAGTCTCGGCGGTCGGCTGATCCGCATAGTCGACTCCTTTGATGCCATGACCCATCATCGTCCCTACGTAACCCGCAAGTCGGTTTCCCAGGCGTTGCATGAGATAGAGAAAGGTGCGGGTGTGCTGTATGATTCTCAGCTTGCTGCCGGCTTTTGCAAGGCTGTGCAGTCTGGCTGCATCTCCCTCCATGAGGCCGACGGGCGGTATCCGGACATGGTGATCCCTGAACTTGCGCGCGGGACGGCGTCTTTCTTGTCCGTTGAGGAAAAGCTACCGACGTCCCGGTACTGACTACGCATACGGGGGGCTGCCCGTTCTCGGCGCCGGTGAGCAGCACCGGCGCCTTTTGGTTGTGCGCCCGCCACGGGTGAGTGCTAGGGGGTGAAGGTCTCCTGCGGGCAGTGACCACGTAGAGAACCACTAGCCAAAGGCAAGGTGTCACCGGGTAAGCCACGACATCCTGATGAGTCGTGTGGCTCGTAAGGTCTTCGGCGGGCGGGTATTACTACTCATACGGTGGTACCTGGAGGCCGGGGTTATGGTGGAAGGCGTGGATTTACCCAGGGATGAAGGAACGGTCGGGGCCACCACTTCGCGCGCTATGCGGCTCTGGAAACGGCTGAAATTGCGGGTGAACCTGAGGGAAGAGCGGGGTGGGGCGAGCGACCCAGTCCAGTTTCCCGGGATTCAGCTTTTATCAGTCCCCGGGGCTTCCGATCCGGCAGTTCCTGGGGGAGCTTAGGCAGTGGCTCCGGCACCGGTTACGCGCCTGTGTCTGGGTGCAGTGCAAGCGCGTGCGCAGGCGCTTTCGCCCCTGGGTGTTCCGGAGTGGCGGGTTCGGCTCATTGCCTTCACCCGGCGCGGCCCGTGGTTTATGGCCGGTGGGCCCCTGAACGGGGTCCTTACGCTCGATTACTGGCGCCAGCGCGGTCTTGTTGACCTGCCCGCGCGGTACGCGGGCGGGTTAAAATGAAAGTGAATATACTGGAGAGGCGGACAACGGGAGAGGGGGTGCCAGAGCTGAGCCTCCCGGAGTGGAGGAAACGGCTTCGAGTGCTTTCAGAACGCGATTTATGGTTCCTGGTTACCACGTGTGCCGATCGCCGGACGGACCATGATCGCATCGTGGAGTTGGTGAGGGACAAGCCCGATCTTTTGGCCATCATGCTGGAGGATGAAAAGCTTTACCGTCGGCTGGCGCAGGAAGAGGAGGCCATCGTGAAGATCTCTCCGTATCTGCTCTTTGCCATCCTCCTGCGGCACGCGCGACGCCAGCTGGCCCACGAGCCTTTCGTCATGGAACGGAGCGGCCGGGAGAAGGTACCCCTGTTCGTGACCCACCGACTGCGCCAGCTGCTGGAGGATGAGGCCACCATGGACTACCTGGTGGAGATGCTGGCGAGCTTTGTCAAGACCGAGAGCGGCATGGTCCACTTCCGGCGGCGAGGCGTCTGGTACCGCTACCGGTTCAGCGACCTGGACCTGGACTCTCTGGCTACCCTGGCGGCATGGGTGGAAGAGGAGTTCCGGTTTCCCCTGTACAAGCGATCGGCGGACGTGGCGCTGTTCATACCAGGTGTCTTTCCTGAACATGCACCGTCCCGCGAGGGAACGGTCAGCCGTCGACAGGCTCGGTATCTGGAAGACTATGAAGAAGCGGGGCGGTATTTTTACGCGCTGGCGGCACGTCACCCCGTTGCCCTGTCCACTGGCTACGCCGAGGTGATGGAGGTGATCGGAGAGCAGTTCGCAGATGTCCGTCGGCTGCTGAACTTCATCACCGATCGGTATCTGGGGGCGCGGCGGTTCAGATGGTTCCCCGCCCCGGGCTGAGCCGGGTATGACAAGCCGTGAACTACGGGGAGGGATCTGCAGGATCCCTCCCTTCTTTTCCATTCGGGTACTGTATGTCGCTGATGGTGTTGGCTCATGGGGTGGCTGGACGGGCCGAAGGTGTACTGGCCTCAGGCCGTCAGCAGGAAATGTCTCACTGCTCATGCCCCCAACGGGTGATGGCGGGGTCGCTGTAGGATGGTGAATCGCCGGATATGGGGGTGGCTGTCGCTCTGGGTGAGCGATGGCCAAAGCCGCTGCCTCCGAGGTTGATTTCCGGATCTTAGCACTGAATTATTTCGCTCGTTTGGCCGATATGACTTGATGAAAGGAGGAGGTGAGGAATCCCTTGCCAGGGAGCGATGCTGGTCGAGGAGAAGGGGAAGAGATCCAGCTGGTGGTCTTCGAGATCGCGGGCTCTGACTACGGAGTGCGGATCCTGGACGTGCGGGAGATCATCCGGGTACCCCAGATTACCTCGGTGCCCGGTGCCGGCGAGGCGGTGGAGGGCATTATCAATCTGCGGGGCCAGGTGATCCCGGTAATCGACTTGCGGAAGAAGCTGGGTGCACAGGCCAGAGAACTGGGCAGGGAGGCCCGCATCGTGGTGACTTCCACGGAGGGGCGAGTGGTGGGGGTGATCGTGGACGCGGTCAAGGAAGTGGTGAGGATTGCAGCCAGTGCCATCGAGCCTCCCCCGCAGGAGGTGGTGGCAGAAAGCAGCCTGGGCGGGCAGGCCATCGAGGGTATCGGTAGGGTGGGAGAACGGCTTTTGATCCTGCTGAGTCTGTCGGAGTTACTTCAAGTGGATGATGGAATTGCCGTGGCTACGGCATGAAGGGGGGACGCTTGGATGCCGAGGAAGAAAAACAAGGTGCGCGAGGGTACCCGGGAGGAGACATCAGTCAACGGGGAAGGGGCGTGGGAACTCGCCGCGGGGCTGGAGCGGGAGATACGGTTATTGGAGAGCGAGTGTGCTGCGGCCCTGGATGCGGTGGACGCTAGCACGGATGTCCTCAGATCGCTGGTGGAGGGCTCAGAAGAGGCAAAGCGAGATATCGATGCAGCTGTGGAGCAGCTACGCTCCATGCGGTCTGCAGCGGAAGGGTCAACAACTGCGTCCGCCAATTTGCAGACCCTGTTTGGACAGCTGCAGGGCACACACGAGCAGTTGACGGCGGGTGCCAATGCGGTCTCGATGACCGTCGAGACGCTGGACAGGACCGCTGGTGAAGTGTGCGATATTAGCGGAAAGCTGGACGAGGGACTCAGATCATCTACTCACGACCTCAGTGAAATCGGCGACGGCGTTGAGGAAGTTTCCTCTTCCATCGAGCAGATGGCGGCATCCACGCGGGGTGCGGCGGAGAATGCGAAGAATCTCGGTGCGGCGGCGGAGGAGATCTCGTC
>DFNJ01000014.1:1079-1408 GCA_002376005.1 Firmicutes bacterium UBA3570 | reverse complement strand
GAGGAGATGTCCGCCTCCATCAAGGATGTGGCTTCCGATACTGAGCAGCTGACCACTGCGATAGGCAGTGTAGTGAGATTGAATGAGGAGATGGCGGCGGGGATCAAGCGGGTGGCGGGGAACGCGCAGAATCTGTCTGCGGCGGCGGAGGAGATTTCGTCTTCGATCGAGGAGATGTCGGCATCGATCAAGGGAGTGACCGCCGACGTAGGGGATGTGGCCAGTAGCGTTGAGGAAGTTTCCTCTTCCATCGAGCAGATGGCGGCATCCACGCGGGGTGCGGCGGAGAATGCGGGGAATCTCACCGCGGCGGCGGAGGAGATCTCGTC
>DFNJ01000014.1:0-730 GCA_002376005.1 Firmicutes bacterium UBA3570 | reverse complement strand
GAGGAGATGTCCGCCTCCATCAAAGGCGTTGCTGAAAACGCTAAGCAGATGCAGGCCGCAGCGGGTGACGCCGCGACTTCGGCAGAAGCTGCCGCCGGTGCTTTTGTGGAGCTGGTGGAGCTGGCCGGACAAGTCTCTCGTACCAGCGAGCAGACTGCCAGCGTAACCGCGAGCGGCGCCGAGGCCATCGTGCAAGCTGCGGAAGTGGTCCAGGAGCTGGCCAAGATCATCGTCCAGGGTGCAGAAACCATCAAGGCGCTGGAGGCTTCCAGCCAGAAGATCGGTGATATCGTGGACGTCATCGCGGAGATTGCCGACCAGACGAACCTGTTAGCCTTGAACGCAGCCATCGAAGCTGCGCGCGCCGGCGAGTACGGGCGGGGATTTGCCGTGGTGGCCGATGAGGTGCGGAAGCTGGCCGAAAGGTCGGCACAGGCCACCAAGGAGATAGCCGGTCTGATCCGCGGCATTCAGGGCCAGACCCAGGAGGCAGTTCGCAACATGGAACGGGGCTCCGACAAGGCACAAGAAGGTTCCAAGGCCGGGGACCGGGCGGCCCGAGCCATTGAGGAAATCAGGGGCAGCATTGCCAGCACCGTTGAGCTAGTGAGCAAGATGGCATCAGCGGCGCAGGCCCAGCTTCCAGTGACCGAACAGCTCAAGAAGTCCATCGACATCGTCAAGCGCGAGGCTGACCAAGTGGCGCAGGCCATGGATGAGCAAGCCAAGG
>DFNJ01000009.1 GCA_002376005.1 Firmicutes bacterium UBA3570 | reverse complement strand
CACCAATTCTTGAGACGCTAACCACACCTGCCTACTCGCGGCCTGCGCTCGCCTCTACATCCATGCTGGCCTACTACGTCATCTGGCACATGGAACGGGCTCTTCGGCTGCTCAGGGAAAGATACCCCCAAGTTTACCAAAGTGTCCAGCATGTGCTTTGTTGTCTGGAGGGTCTTGAGCTCAACACCGTCGGTGGAAGGAGTCACCCTTGACGTGGTCACCGAACCGGATCCTCAGCAGCAGATGTTCCTCGATCACTTGGGAGTGAACTCGCTTCTGCCTAAGCCCAGGGCGTTACAGAAGCACTAGCCTGCAAAGCCTTCATGATCGCCATGCATCGGGGGTTTCTGGCATCTGTCCAGTTTCAACTTCGGTTTAAAGGGGAAATGGGTCGTCATTTTGGGATGCAACAGCAGATGCATTACCGTAGCCATCAGCGGAGGCATCCCAGGATCGGGTATCTGTCACCGACGGAGTACCCTGCCGCAGAGGGTTTCATAGCCGGAGGGTACTCTTAGCCGAAAAGAGGGCCCGAAGTGGTCCACTCTCGGAGGCGCAGCATCCCATCTCTGCACCCGTCTTCCACAGCCCTATCGTGGCAGCAAGGGGAGAGGATCAAGGGGGGTTAGCCCTCTCCAAACTTCCAGGTGCAGATGCGCCGGTTCTCTGGCTGCCAGATAGCCCAATAGCTCCCCAGCAGCCACTTCATCTCCCAGGGCAACTACGGTAGACTCCAGCCCACAGTACAACACCACCAGGCCACCGGGCGACTCAACCTTCACCAACGTTCCTTCTTCCAGGCGCTCTCCGATCTCTATCACCTGGCCGGCAAAGAGACAGGTCACCGGTTCCCCTGCATTCCCCGCTATATCGACCCCGGGGTGCTCAGCAGGATGGAAGGGGCGCAACAGCTGCCCGGAAAGTGGTGCCGAGACCATCACCGCCTCCGCGGGGGGCTCCCACAGTCCCCATCGTGCCAGCACTACTGCCAATGACTCCGACCACTGCTGGGGAAACCGGGGATAGTCGCCAAGCACCCACTGGTCGATCCACGAGCGACAGCGAAGACCCATCTGTCCGGGGAGAAAAGTGGAAAGCCATGCCAGTAAAACTAGCGCAATAGCTGCCAGCACCTGCTTCTGTGGGGGCCGCCGCCACCATGGTCGCCGCTCGCGGTATCTTCGTCTGGGCCAACCCTGGGCCACCAATACACCTCCGCACCAGTCACGTCCTGCCACATGCCTATGCCCGGTGCCCCGTCATTATGACCCGAAGCGACTCCGTCGAGCGTGTCGGCGGATACCCAGTATAACACCGATGGCAAAGCAACTTGAAAGCAACGAGCTGCCACCGTAGCTCAAGAAGGGGAGTGGGAGTCCGGTGACGGGCATAACGCCCATGGCCATGCCCACGTTCACCACCATCTGCACCAGGAACATCGTCCCCAGTCCACCAGCCACTATTCGACTGTATGCGTCGGGCGCGGAGGCCGCGATCATAACGATCCGGTACAGCAAAAAGCAATATAGCGCCAGCACGGCGGTCGCACCCGCCAGTCCGGTTTCCTCCGCTATGACCGTGAAGATGAAATCGGTGTGGCGGGCGGGCAAGAACTGCAGCTGTCCTTGCGTCCCGCGAAACAGGCCCGTACCCCACCAGCGCCCCGATCCAACGGCGATGATGGATTGAATGATATGGTAGCCGGCACCGAGGGGATCGGCGTCCGGATTGATGAATGCCGAAATCCGCCTCACCTGGTATTCTTGCAGCGGAAGGCGCACCCACCCCTTCATGTGCAACGCCAGTCCCCCAATCGCGCCTGCCAGGCCTCCTCCGGTGATCGCTACCAACTTACGCAGCGAAACCCCCGCCCAAAGGAGCATGCCCAGGGTCTGGGCAATCAGCACCAGGGCAGTTCCCAGGTCCGGTTGCCGAACCACCAGCAGGAAGGGCGGTACCGTCACTGCCAGTGCGGCCAGGGGCCAGAACCACCCGCGCATTCTCGACTCCTGGCGGGCGAGTAGCGCCGCGAGGGACAGGACCAGCAGTATCTTGCCCGGCTCCGAAGGCTGCAGGGGGAAAGGTCCCACCTGCAGCCACCTCTGCGCGCCGTGGGCAGCTTGCCCCATCACCAGCACCATGGCCAGCAACCCCAGATTGACCACGTAGATGACTGGCGCCAAGATCCAGTACAGCCGATAGTCCACCATCGCCCCAACCAGCAGGGCAACCGCCCCCAGGAGGACCCAGAGCAGCTGACGCCGTGCGAAGTTGGTCTCCCCGCCTTCCGACAGGCCCCCGCCTCCAGCGCTGGCAATGAAGATCACGCCCAGGGCCATCAGCAAGAGCGTGCATATCAATAGCGGCAAATCGCATCTAGCCATCAGTTTGCGCATGGGGAAACTGCAGGTTCCTCCTGATTCGCTTTATGGGAATACTGGCCAACAGGGCGATGGAGTTACCCTGGCGAGAGAGCATGATTCGAGTGGTGGCCTCATCGATTTCCAGGTACTTGTTCATCACCTGGAGCAGATCCGCCTTGAGCATGTTCAGGAAATGCGGCGAAACGCTGGCCCTGTCGTGCACCAAGACCAGCCGCAGGCGCTCCTTGGCCAGTTGCTTGCTTCCCCCGCTCTGGCGACCGAAAAACCGGGCAATCAGATCCAGCATCTCGCTCCTGGCTGACCACGCGCCCGCGCCTAACGCCGGCACACCCCTCAGCCAGGAGTTTCACCCCCTTCTTCCGCGGGCCACCACACCCGGAGCTCATGGGATCAACCACCGGTGGCACCTCTGTCCGCCCGCCGCGCACCTGCCGTGCCCCCAGTCAGCGTCAGGCATCGTGGAATCGTACCATTCGGCGGAGCCTTTCCAGCAAGCCTGGCGAATCCTGCAGTCGCTCCACCGGGACCTCCTCGCCCAGCAGCCTGCACGCGATGTTTCGGAACGCGCGCCCCGCACGCGAGTTGCTCATCAGCACCACCGGTTCACCACGGTTGGTGGAAATGACCACCGTTTCGTCCTCCGGTATGATGCCAAGCAGGGGTATGGCGAGGATCTCAACCACGTCCTCAATATCCATCATGTCGCCACGGCGAACCATGGCCGGCCGGATTCGATTGATGAGCAGCTGGGGTTCCGGCAAGCGCTCCGACTCCAGCAGACCGATGATTCGGTCCGCATCGCGCACAGCAGCGATCTCGGGCGTGGTGATGATTATGGCCTGATCTGCACCGGCCACCGCGCTCCGGAACCCGTGTTCAATTCCCGCCGGCGAGTCTATCAGGACGAACTCGAATTCCTCCTTGAGCTTCTGGATCAGAGCGCGCATCTGCTGGGGAGTCACCGCCGTCTTGTCCCGGGTTTGGGCAGCCGGCAGCAGGTAGAGACCCTCGACCCGCTTGTCCCTGACCAGGGCCTGTTTCGGGCGGCAATAACCCTCGATGACATCGACCAGGTCATACACGATCCGGTTCTCAAGCCCCATCACCACATCCAGATTCCTCAGGCCGATGTCCGCGTCCACCACCACCGTAGACCTGCCCATGGCGGCCAGGGCAGTCCCCAAATTCGCCACCGCCGTGGTCTTACCAACACCACCCTTACCGGAAGTGATCACTACCGCGTCACCCATGTGGCCGGCTCCCCCCTTTCATCCGCACCCGTCGACCCTGGCGGCGACAGATGCTGCGGATGACCAGCGTACCCCCTTCAATGCGCGCCACCTGGAAATCCGCCCGCCGCGGCGGGCCCCCAGCCCCTTCAGGGAGCCGTGCCACCAGGTCGGCGATCCGCAACTGCAACGGTTCCAGACGCAGCCCGATGACCACCGCATCTCGACAGCCACCTGCGCCTGCGTGCGCCGTCCCTCGCAAGATGCCCAGCACCACAACGTCCCCGCCGGCAACCACCTCGGCCCCAGGATTCACGTCCCCCAGTATGATCAAGTCGCCGTCGTGTCGTACGGACTGACCCGAACGAACTGTTCGCCTGACCACCATGGCACCCTGAAAGCGACCTGGGAGCGCTCCCAGCCGATCCCCCTCCGCTCCGCGGCACCCTGCCCCGTACCCCTCGCCGTGCAGCTGCGGTACAGCCCGCAGCTGCACGCTGGCCGCCACCTCGAGGAGCTCCGTCATCTCCAGCACCTCTTCAGAGCTGAACTCATGCCGCGGATACTCCATGGTAAGCCGTCCCTCCGGAGGGAGATCCCCTTCCTGTGCCAGATGAAGCATGGTCGAACGCCACAGCTGTTCGAATGGCAGTCGCTTCCTTACCCGCACCACCACATCTTCGCCTCTGCGCTCTATGCGCACCGCGTCATCCAGGTCTGCCGCCACCCCGCCACCCCCCGCTTCCCATAATCTGGTAGTTCGCAGGGGGTAGCGGCAATTCCTCCCCTTCAGCGAGGGGCAACTCCGAAATAGTGATCGATCACCCGCCGGGCCACGGGAGCAGCCACCTCTCCTCCCTTTCCTCCATGCTCCACCATGACCACCACCACCACCTGCGGGGCCGAGGCCGGAGCATAGCCAACGAACCAGGCGTGATCGGCCCATCCCTCCACCGGCACCTCCGCGGTACCGGTCTTGCCAGCCACTGGAACCTCGCACCCCAGAAAGGCCAAACCGGCCGTCCCCCCTGGCTCGCAGGTACGTCTCATGCCCTCCCGCACCACGGCCAGCGCCGCCGCGTCCAGCGACACCCGCGCCGCTACCACCGGCGGGAACTCGCGCAGCACCTGCCCGTCCGGTGTACAGATGCGCGTCACCAACCGCGGCCGGTAGCGCACCCCGCCGGTAGCCAGGGTGGCCACCATCTGCGCCATCTGAAGGGGTGAATACCGGTGAAAGCCCTGCCCGATGGCGGCATCCAGCGTCTCCGCATCCCACCAGGTCGGTTCCACGATCCCGTATAGCCCCTCTTCGTAAGCACGACGCTTCCATTCGCGATCGGGAACCAGGCCCTGCCGCTCCCAGCTCAGCCCCAGTCCCGTGGGTTCCTCGAGACCCAGCAGGCGGGCGTAATGGGCGATCCGGTCAATCCCCAGACGCAGTCCCAGCTCGTAAAACACCACGTTGCATGACTGACCAATGGCTTCAACCAGATTCAGCCATCCGTGGCCCCCCTCACGCCAACATCTCTTTCCCGCCACTCTGAACACACCGGAGTCGAAGAACAGCTCCCGGGAATCGGTGACGCCGTCCTGGAGCGCAGCCAATGCGGTCACCAGCTTGAAGGCCGACCCGGGTGGGAACTGAGATGTCACGGCACGATTGGTGAAGGGTGAACGGGGGTCGGTGGTCAGCCGATGCAGCTCTTCGTTGTGGCCCGAAGTCACGAACCAGTTGGGATCGTAAGCGGGCTGCGACACCAGAGCCAGCACGTCCCCCGTGTGGGGATCAAGGACCACCACCGCCCCACCCATCCCCACGCGCTGGTAATCAGGATGGGCTGCCTTCGCCTTGGCGATAGCCTCCTCCAGGGCTTCCTCGGCCACCTGCTGCAGCTCCATGTCAATGGTGAGGAACAGGTCGTTGCCGGGCACGGGACTGATCTCTCCCAGCTCCCGCACGGGACGTCCCAGAGCATCGGCTTCGACCTGACGCCCTCCCCGCTGACCGCGCAGGTCGGTTTCGTACTGTCGCTCGAGGCCCGCCTTGCCCACCCAGTCTCCCGGGCGGTAACCTTGCTGGCCCAACCGTTCCAGCTCCGACGCGTTGATCTCCCCCATGTAACCCACCAGGTGGGCACCGTACCGTCCCCACGGATAAACTCTTCGCGGAATCGCCTCCACCATCACCCCCGGTAGTTCGTACCGGTGTTCCTCGACCAGTGTGTGCACCTCCGGAGAGATGTCCCGGGCCAGGGTCACCGGCTGGTACCAGCGATATCGCTGCTGCTGGATCTTGCGTTCCAGTTCCTCCCGATCCCAACCGGTGAGTGCGGACAACCTGGCCACGGCGGTCTCCACCTGTCGAGGGTTCATGTATACCAGATGCAGCTCGAAAGAAGGTCGCACTCCCGCAACGATACGCCCGCTGCGGTCGAATATGGTGCCCCTGCGCGCCTCCAGCGTCACCAGATGAACCCGGTTCTCCTGGGCGAGCACCGCGAGTTCCTCACCCCGCAGCACCTGAAGCTGGATGAGCCTGCCCTGCAGTAGGGCAAAGCTCAGGAAGACCAGCAGCAGGTACACGGAGGCACGACGCTTGACTTCCTCGCCGCTCACCGGTATTCACGCTCCAGCCCTAAAGCTCTCCCCGCCAGATACACCGCCGCACATAACACCCCGTTCCATAGCGCGGCCACCACCACCCCGCGAAAGGCCCAGGGCCAGGGATAGCGCAAACCCAGCAGCGCCAGGACCGCCAGGGTGAATCCTTCCACCAACAGCGTGACTAACCACCCCACCCCGGCAACCAGGGCCAGGTACTTGCGGTACAGCCCACCGCCAGCCAGCGCCGTCAGGAGCCCGGCCAGGGCCAAAGCGGTGGTCCTCACCCCAAGGTGTCTCCTGCTGAATAGGTCGCTGCACAGCCCCGCGGTCATGCCCAGCAGCATGCCCCTCATCGGGGTAGCCTGGAAGCTGCCCAGCACGGTGGCCACCACCAGCAGGTCCGGCCGGGTGACCCCACCGGTCTCCGCCACCACCGCCGCCTGGAGGACCCCCAGCAGAACCATCCCCATGAACACTGGCAGCCAGCGCTTCACCCATCGCCCCCCTCCTCCGCTGGTGCAGCGCGGAGCACCAGCACGTAATGGAGAGAGGCTAGATCCGCGGACGGAGCCACCGTGGCCAGCCAGGTGAGGCCGTCCTCCGCTTTCATGATCCTGGTAACTCTCCCCACCAACAGCCCTGCCGGTAACCCGGAACCCAGCCCGGAGGTAACCACCAGGTCGCCAGGTCCGGCCCGTATTTCCCGGGAAAAGAAGCGGAGCTGGAGAAGGTCGGGGAGACCTTGGCCCAGCACCACTCCGTAGTCCCCACCCGGCAAGACCTTCACCCCCACGCCGCTGGCTGGGTCGGTGATGAGCAACACCCGGGCGTTTCGAGGAGTCGCGTGGGTCACGCGCCCTACCAGTCCCGCCGGCGTGGTCACTGCTTGTCCCGGTGAAACCCCGTCCGCCGTCCCCCGATCCAGAAGCACTTCCGCGAACCATCGCACGGGACTCCGGGCTATCACCCGGGCGGAGATGCTGTCACAACCCGGCGGGGGACGGAAACCCAGCATGGCGCGCAGCTGGCGGTTTTCTTCTCTTAACAGCTCGACCTGGGCCTTCAGGGACTCCATTTCCGCCAGCTGCCGCCTGAGCTCCCGGTTCTGCACCTCCAGCGCCCCAATCTCCATCAGGCTACGGATAACCCTCTGTACCCGTACCCTGGCCCGGGAGAGGGCAGCGGCTAGCGGCGAGGTGGCCTCGATCCAGATCCGCTGCGGCCAGCTGATGCCGCGCTCGTCGCCTTTGACCCAGCTGACCAGACAGATGACCACCACCAGGGTGAGCAAATAGCCTATGGAGCGCTGATAGCGGCCCAGATACCTCAGCACTACAACTCCCTCAACCCAGACGTCTCGGACTAACCACTACTTTCCGCAACATGTCCAGTTCTTCCAGCACCTTACCGCACCCATGCACCACGCAGAGCAGGGGTTCCTCGGCCAGGTGCACCGGCATCCCGGTCTCCTCCCGCACCAGACGGTCAAACCCCCGCAGCAACGATCCCCCGCCGGTGAGCACGATGCCGCGATCCATGATATCCGCTGCCAGCTCCGGGGGCGTCTTCTCGAGAGTAACCCTGATGGCGTCCACTATGGCGTTGACCGGTTCAGCCAGCGCCCGCGCAATCTCTTCCGCCGTCACGGTGAGAGTCTTGGGGAGTCCGCTGACCAGGTCGCGCCCCTTAACTTCCATCTCCTCCGAACCCGGGAAATGCGCGGAGCCGATGGCGATCTTGATTTCCTCCGCCGTCCGTTCCCCGATCATGAGGTTGTAAGTGCGCTTCATGTGGGTGATGATCGCCTGGTCCATCTCGTCTCCGGCAATGCGGATGGAACAGGAAGTCACTATCCCGCCCAGCGAAATCACCGCCACCTCGGTGGTGCCGCCCCCCACATCCACGATCATGTTACCGGTGGGTTCGTGGACCGGCAGACCGGCTCCGATGGCAGCAGCCATCGGCTCCTCGATCAGATAAGCCTCGCGCGCCCCTGCATGCAACGTGGCATCCACCACCGCGCGCTTTTCCACCTCCGTCACCCCAGAGGGCACGGCGATCAGCACTCGCGGTTTGAACAGCACGTATCTGGATTGCGCCCGTCGGATGAAGTAACGCAACATGGTCTGGGTGACATCGAAGTCAGCGATCACTCCGTCCTTCATGGGACGAATGGCCATGATGTGACCAGGGGTACGACCAATCATCCGTTTTGCCTCTTCCCCCACTGCCAGGACAGCTCGGGTGTCGCGATGTATGGCCACCACCGACGGCTCCTGCAACACTATGCCCCGCCTCTTCACGTGAACCAGGGTGTTGGCGGTACCCAGATCTATACCCACATCTCTCGCGAAATACCTGCCGAGTGCCCCGAACATGATCCACTACTCCTTTCCGTCGCCTGCAAATACCTGCTCTTCCCATATCTTATCCCCTGCATGCGCCCTGAGGCTGAAAAAGCTGTCGTAAGTCACGATCACGTGATCCAGCACCCTCACACCCAGGATCTGACCGGCCTCAACCAGCCGCCGCGTCAGCTCCCAATCCTGCGGGCTGGGACTGGGGTTCCCGCTGGGGTGGTTGTGCACCACCACCACGGACGTAGCGCGTCGTCCGATTGCCCCCCTGAATACCTCCCGCGGATGTACCAGGCTGGAATCCACCGTGCCCACCGATACCAGATCGATGCCCCTCACTCCGCCGCGCACGTCCAGCGAAATCACCCAGAACTGCTCCCGGTCCGCCCCACAGGCGCGCTCCCGCATCAGCAACCACACGTCTGCCGCCTCCCGAATCCGGTGCTCCGGGGCCTCCGGCTCCGCCACCCGCTTTCCCAGCTCCAGCGCCGCCTTGATCTGGGCCGCCTTGGCAGCGCCGATGCCGGGGATGGTCTGCAACTCCTCGAGGGAAGCCCAGGAAAGGTACCGAAGCCCCCATCCGCTGCGCTGCGCCGCCAGCAGGACTTGCTGGGCAAGATGGAGCGCGGAGGCACCCTTGGTACCGGTGCCCAGAAGAATGGCCAGCAGCTCGTAGTCGGACAGACTCTCCGCCCCGAAACGCCTCATCCGCTCCCGCGGCCGTTCGCGGGCCGGTAGATCCTTCATCGTGTAGCTGGTGAAATCACACCCCTCCCCTCTTTCCCAGCACTCGGATGTCGAACTGCTCCAGCATCCTGGCCAAGCGCGCTAAGGGCAGACCGACCACGTTGTAAAAACAGCCCTCAATCCTCTCCACCAAAACTGCACCCAACCCCTGGATGCCGTACGCTCCCGCCTTGTCCAAGGGCTCGCCGGACCTCACGTATCCCGATATTTCTTCATCGCTCAGTGGGCGCATCACGACTGCCGTCTCCTCGTGCTCTAAAAGCACCCGTTCCCCCGCGCCTACCCCCACGGCGGTTATCACCCGATGGCATCGGCCGGACAGCATCCGGAGCATGTCCGCCGCCTCCCTGGGGTTCCGTGGCTTGCCCAATACCGCCTCATCCAACACCACCATGGTATCCGCCGCCACCAACACAGCATCCGGTGCCACCGAAGCGCCCCACTGCAGCTTCCAGGCCGCCAGCCAATGCGCCCGGTCCACCGGCGTCGGGCAGCTGGTTGACGGCGGCTCGGGCTCCTCGGGAGGAATCACCACCTCGAAGTGAAGCCCCAGCTGGGACAACAGCTGGCGCCTCCGCGGGGAGCCAGAGACCAGTACCAGGCGTGGCCGCACCCTAGATCCTCCTGCCGACCAGGAATCCTAACAACATGGCGGCGGCACCCACTGGGTTGACGTGCACGGAGAACCCGAAAGTGAGGCTAAAGGCCCGCAGTTCCAGAAAGAAGGGAGGATCCACCCCGATACTCACCGCACGACCGAGCATCGGCACGTAATCGGCCAGCAGCTGCCCCAGCAGAGTGCCTGCCACCAGCCCCACCAGGGCCCCGGTGAGGGCCAGCGATCTCCTTCTAGGTCTGCGCATGTTGCCGGGCCCCCTTTCACTCGCTGTAGCTGACTTCTGTCCGCGCCCGGCTCCCTCCTCTCACCGCGGCCCTGCCATTAGCTGTCTTTGGCAAGGCGCATCCGCCGGATCACTGCCTGGGCGGCCAGCCCGGTGAGCAAGCCGCTGGGCGCAGCCAACAGAAGCAGGATCGGGAGGTAATGAAAGACCAGAGGTGACCGAACCAGGAGCGCGAGCACCACCAGCTGGGCGAGATTATGGGTGACGGCGCCCAGAAGGCTCACCCCTACCAGTGACAGGTATTTGTGCAGGGCGCGCCTCGCCCCCACCATCGCCAAGGCGCTGGCCATCCCGCCGGAAAGGCCCAGCCAAAATGACAGACTCAGCAGCCGCCCCTGCAGCAGCGAGCTGAGTAAGGTGCGCGCTGCCGCAAGTGCCACCACCTGGCCCGGCGTACCAGCTACCACCACCAGCAAGGTCACTACGTTGGCCAAACCCAGTTTCGCACCCGGGACGGCCACCGCCACCGGTATCAGGGTCTCCACCCAATGCAACGAGACGCCCGCTGCCACCAGCAACCCCAGGTGGATAAAGGACATCCGACCGCTCCCGGTGAACGATGGCATCACTTCCTCGCAATGGTAAATATGCCCACAACCTTCAAGGCGGATTCACCCGAAATACCGACTGCATCCCTGGCGTGAGCTTCACCTGCCCTCCGGGCAAGACGAACAGCGCCTCCACTCCTGGTAGCGAACAGGCCATCTCGTACCCCCGCTCGGGCCCGAGGACGAACAGAGCAGTGGACAGGGCATCAGCCTGAAGGGCAGTCGGTGCCCACACGGTGACCGAGGCCACCTCCGCGGCTGGCCAGCCGGTCCGCGGGTCGAGGATGTGATGATACCGTCGCCCCCCCACCATGAAGTACCGCTGGTAGTCGCCGGAGGTAGCCACCGCACCCCCGGCAAGACGCAGATAACCCAGCAGTCGTGAAGGGTCCCTGGGGTCCTGTACGCCGATCAGCCATTCCGGGCGGCCCGGAGGGGACCCCAAAAGCCGGATATTGCCCCCCAGGTCCACCAGTGCCGACCTGACACCTGCCTCCTTCAGCACCGACCACAGCGCGTCCACCGCCGCACCTTTCGCCACCGCCCCCAGATCGAGGCTCATCCCTTCCTCCGCCAGTCCAACCGTCCCGCGCTCGGCATCAGTCCGTACTTTCCGGTAGTCGACCAGATGCAGCGCTTCCCGGAGGAGCTGGCCCGGGGGTATGCGCCCTTCTCCGCTGCCGAAGCCCCACAAGTCCACCACCGGGCCAATGGTGACATCCAGGGCCCCGCCGGTGAGCTCGGCAAACTGTAGCGCCGCCTGCAGCAATGCCACTGTCTCGGGACTGACCGAGACCGGCTCGGATCCGGCCGAGCGGTTCACCCGCCAGATTTCCGAACCCTGCCGGTGCCGGTCCCACAGTGCCTCCAGGCGTCGGGCCTCGGTCAGTGCCGCCTCCAGCGCGGCCTCCACATCCCGACCATAGGCCACGACGCGCAGGATGGTATCCATTACCAGCATCTGGCGTTCCTGGACTGGGCTGGAAGCGCAGGAGGACAAAAATAGCAGGGAAAGAATCACAGCGGTCGGCAGTACCCGCGGCGGACGGCTGAGCATTCTCCTCCCGGCCGGCGTACCGTAGGTCAGGACGCCGCCTCCCTGCCGGCAGCTTCGTGCACAGCGCGAGGATGCAGCTGCCGCCCGGCGTCCTCGATGACCTTGGTGGGGCACTTCTGCGCGCAGGCCCCACACTCGGTGCACTTGGCATAATCTATCACTGCCAGGTTATTGTCCACCTGGATGGCATCATACTCACACGCCCGCACGCAAGCCCTGCAGCCGAGGCAACCGACCTTGCACATCTTGCGTACCTTCGCGCCCCTCACGGTATTGGCGCACAGGACGTGCACCTTCTTGCCGGCGGGAACCATGTGGATGAGTTGGCGCGGACACGCCTGCACGCACTTTCCACAACCGGTGCAACGTTCGGGGTCGACCTCCGCCACCCCGTACCGGTTGATGCGCAGGGCACCGAACTGACACGCAGCCACGCAGTCGCCAAAGCCCAGGCATCCGGAAGGACAGGCTTTGGGACCTTTTTGAACCAGAGCCGCCGCTCGACACTGCTCAATTCCCCGGTAACGGAATGCATCGCTGCACAGGGTGCCTCCGAAACACCGCACCTTGGCCACCATGCGTTCCCTGTCGGTGGTTAACTCCACGCCCATTATCCGCGCAATGGACTCCCACATCGCTGGGCCCCCCACCGGGCATGCGTCCACCGGAGCCCTGCCATCCACGATAGCCTCCGCCAGACCGCCGCAGCCTGGATAACCACAGGCGCCACAATTGGCCCCCGGCAGAACATCCTGGACCTCATCAACGCGGGGGTCCCGTTCCACGCGGAACCGGGAGGCGGCATAAGCCAGCAGGCTGCCAAATACTAGTCCCAATACTGCGAGAGTGACCAGCGCGCCGATCAACTCCGTCCCTCCTCACTCCTGTAGCACCAGGCCATGACTCTAACGCACGAACAGCTGCTTGAACAGGCCCTGAAATCCAAAGAAGGATATCGACATCAGACCGGTGGTTATCAGAGCAATGGGAAAGCCCTGCAGTGGCCGGGGAACGTCCGCTAGGTCCAGCCGCTCACGTATCCCGGCGAAGAGCACGATGGCCAGGGCCCAGCCCACCGCCGCCGCCAGGCCGTTCACCACCGCCTGAATGAAGGTGTACTCGGCTTGCACGTTGAGTATGGCGGCGCCGAGCACCGCGCAGTTGGTGGTGATGAGAGGCAGGTAAATGCCCAGGGCCTGGTACAAGGTCGGGCTCACCTTCTGCATGACGATTTCGACGAACTGCACCAGGGAAGCAATCACCAGTATGAATGCCACCGTGCGCAGGTACTCAATCCCCAGGGGATCCAGCAGCAGGTGGTACACCGGCCATGTGATGGCCGATGCCACCGTCATCACGAAGATCACCGCCATACTCATGCCCATGGCTGTTTCCACCTTCTGCGAGACCCCCAGGAAGGGGCATATCCCCAGAAACCTGGAGAACACGAAATTATTGATCAGGACGCCTCCCAATATGATGGCGACGAACTCCATGAGCTTTCCCCCTACTCCTTCTTCTTACCCACCAGGTTCAGTGCACCCAGCAGGATCCCCATGGTTATGAATGCACCGGGTGGAAGTATCATCACCAAGGCCGGATCAATGGGAAGTCCCGCCCCGAACAGAGCTCGACCCGCCACCACCAGATTACCCGTACCCAGCAGTTCGCGGACGGCCGCGATGACCACCAGGGCCACGGTGAACCCCACACCCATGCCCAGCCCGTCCGCCGCCGCCCTGGGTACCGGGTTGCGAGATGCGAACGCCTCCGCGCGCGCCAGGATAATGCAATTCACCACGATCAGCGGTATGAAGATGCCCAGTATCTCATACATCCCGGGCAAGAATGCGTGCATCACCAGATCCACGATGGTCACGAAGGTAGCAATCACCACGATGAAGCAGGGTATGCGGATCTGCCGCGGGATGAAGGGCCGCACCGCGGATATGATCACGTTGGAGCAGGTGAGCACGAAGATGACCGCCATGCCCATCCAGAACCCATTGGCCACCGCCGTGGTGACCGCCAAGACCGGACACATCCCCAGCAGCAGCCGGAACACCGGATTTTCGGGAAGTATGCCGTTGTAAAAGTCCTTCACCAACCGCCCCATAACTCTTCCGTACCTCCTACCGGCCCATCAGGGCCCGGAAAGCCTCCCGACACGTGCGCACCCCCTCCACCACCGCTCGCGAGGAAATGGTGGCGGAAGTGATGGCCTGTACTTCCCCCGCCCGTTTCGGTGGCCCTTTGACCAGGCTGAGCTGGGCATCAAGGGGGATGTTCTCGAACTGGCGCTGGAACCAGTCCTCCATCACCTGCGTGCCCAGGCCCGGAGTCTCCTTGGCCGCCGACACCACCTTGATGCCCCGCACCGTCCCGCCTTCGTCCAAACCCACCAGCGTGGTCACCGGTCCCCCGTAGCCAGTGGTGGTCACCAGGAACGCCACCCCTGAGACCTTGCCCTTGGTGCGCGCTACGTATACTTTCTGTATCTCCGGGAACTGCGCCGTTATGCGACTGAACAATTCGGGGGCCTCGGCAAATTGGTCGGCATCGGGCAAGAGCTCGCGCAGCGCCTGTTGCGTCTCCTCGGCCACCCTACCTCGAATCAGGGGCTCGGTGAGCCGGTTGGTGTAGGCCAGAGCGATGGCCGCGACGGCACACACCACCATCAGTACTGCCCCCAGGCGAAGGATCCGTTTCACTTCTTCCTCACCTCGCCGAAGGGCCGCGGCTGAACGTAACGATCGATCAAAGGCGTGGCCAGATTCATGAGCAATATGGCGTAGGACACGCCCTCGGGGAAACCCCCATGAAGCCGTATGATCACCGTCAATACGCCGCAACCCAGTCCCATGATGAGTTTCCCTTTGGGCGTTACCGGTGATGTCACGTAGTCAGTGGCCATGAAGAACGCTCCCAGCATCAGTCCCCCGGCCAGGATGTGCCTGAGCCAATCGCCGGAGAATAGGCCATCCACTCCTCCGAAGACCCAGGTGAGCACCGCCACCGTGCCGATGAAGGCTGCGGGCGTATGCCAGGAGATCACTCGGCGAACCAGCAGGTACCCACCCCCCACCAGGAGCGCCAGAGCCGACGTCTCACCGACACACCCCGCAGTGGCACCCACGAACATTTCCCAATAAGTGGGAAGCTGGGCCGCCACGCCGGTCTTGGGCACCAGCGCGGCCAGCGGTGTGGCGGTACTGACCGCATCAAAAGGCCTGATCCACGCAGTCATATGAGCTGGCCAGGAGGCCATCAACATCGCCCTGGCCGCCAGAGCAGGATTGATGAAGTTCTGGCCCAGGCCACCGAAAAGTTGCTTGGCCACCACGATGGCAAAGGCCGAACCCACCACCGGCAGCCACCAGGGAGCACTGGGTGGAAGGTTGAAGGCCAACAACATACCCGTCACCACTGCACTCCAGTCGCCCACGGTCACCGGCCGCCTGGCGAGCCGTTGATACCCGGCCTCCGCCACCACCGCGCTGAGCACACCCAGGGCAACGATCATCATCGCCCGCTCCCCGAAGAAAACCACGGCAGCGAAGAGGGCGGGGAGCAGGGCAATCACCACGTCCCGCATCAGTGCAGAAACGGTGACCGGACTGCGCAGATGTGGCGATGAGGTGACCACTGGTAGTTCTGATTTCATTTCAGATCAACACCCCCGTCGGCCGCACGCTGCTCATTTCCTCCTGGCCCGGAGGCGGGCCATGATGTCCGCCTTTGCCACCCGGATCGCGTGTACCAGTGGACGTCGGGCCGGGCAGATGTAGCTGCAGCTGCCGCACTCCATGCAATTCAACGCCCGAAGGGACTCCGCTTCCTCAAACCGTCCTTGCTCGGCGTAGGCAGCCAAGAGCAGGGGTAACAGCCCCATCGGACATGCCTCGACGCATCGGCCACAGCGGATGCAAGGCTGGGGTTGTTGGGCGAGGGCATCCTCCTCCGGCAACAGCAACAGCCCCGAAGTACCTTTGATCACCGGGACCTCGAGACCGCGCTGGGCCACGCCCATCATGGGACCGCCCATGATGATCTTGGCGGGAGCACTGGCAAACCCCCCGCAGAAATCCACAACGCTGGAAAAGGGCGTCCCGATGCGCACCAGGAGGTTGGCCGGCTGAGCAACGCACGGGCCGGTGACGGTGATCACCCTCTCCACCAGGGGCAACCCGGTGGTCAGGGCACGGGCCACCGCCCACGCGGTACCCACGTTGTTCACCACCACCCCCACGTCCAGCGGCAGACCCGGCGGGGGAGGCACCTCGCGCCCCAGGACCGCCTTTATCAGCTGCTTCTCCGACCCCTGCGGGTACTTGGTTCGACACACAGCCACTTCCAGCTCGGAATGGGGCATTGTCGCCTTCTTCATGGCTTCAATGGCGTCGGGTTTGTTGTCCTCCACGCATACGATGCCGCGTCCCACTCCCAGGGCCTTCATCAGAGCCCGCATCCCCAACACCACATCTTCGGGGTGCTCCACCATGAGGCGGTGATCGGCCGTGAGGTACGGCTCGCACTCGGCTCCGTTGAGCAGGAACACGTCAATGTGCTTTCCTTCAGGAGGGCTCACCTTCACCGCCGTGGGAAACGCCGCACCCCCCAGGCCCACCATTCCGCTCTCGCGGAGCATCCGCTTGATCTGTTCTGGCGACAGCTCCTCCAGCGGACCCAGGGGCTTGACCTCGGGATGTACCGCAAACTCCCCGTCCGACTCGATGACCACCGCCAGGACTTCGCCTCCCAGGGGATGAGGGCGAGGTTCTATCGCCACCACCTTGCCGGAGACGCTTGCGTGCACAGGAGCGGACACGAACGCCTCGCTGTCGCCCACTTTCTGCCCAACCAGGACGCGCTCTCCCCGCCGAACGGTGGGTTCGCAGGGAGCCCCGGTGTGTTGCGAAAGGGGGATGACCACCTCGGTGGGTCTTGGGCCCTCGCGGATGGGAAGGTGCTCGGTCAGCTCCTTGTAATGCGGAACCTGAACCCCTCCGGAGAACGTCTTTGCCGCCACGCGCCCTACCCCCCCAGAGAAAGCCAAAAGAGCCATGTTAACCGATGATCAATTCGCTTCCCCAAATGAAATTCCTCCCGACTTTGTTACCGCGTAGCCTGGAGACTCCCATACAAAGTGGAACCCCCTTCCCATCCTCCCGCAGTAGCGGCGGTGGGAAGAGGGGACAAGCCCCCCACAGTAGTGATTATAAATCAAGGGCGCCCGCATTGCCACCCCGCGGGAATGCCCCCATCGGCCTCGCCCGCACCAGCCCGGCGCCCGCTGATCCGCTATCCGGGAGACGTCCTCAATGCTCGGCCAGACTCATGCAGAATGCATTCAGCTTTTCTACCAGCTCCACGAAGGCGGACCCTCCCATGACCAGATGCTGCGTGGAACGTTGGGCGGCCAGCGCCTCGATCTCCACCGCAACCTGTACCGCCAGCTGAGCCAAGCTAGCCAGCTCCTCCTGGGTGCCGGTCCAGCCGGCGGATGCGGTCACGCTCAGAATCTCCTGGTTGATGCCGCGGGCATCCTCGACCAGCTTCCTGGCACCTTCTGTAAGACCGCTGCCATGGCTCCAGTAAGCATCCCACCAGGCGGCTTGGTCGCGCACGAAGGCACTGAGCCCTTCCACCACCGACTTGAGCGCTTGCAAGTACTCTTTGTCCCCCTGCAGGCTGATCACGCCCGATGCCAGCTCGGTAGCCCCAACGTACACTTCGTAACCCTGCTTCTCCAGCCTGGATACCAGCGGTTCAGACGCCGCCTTGCTGCTGAAGTACCCCACCACCACCCGGTACAGCGGACCGGGGGTGACGTAGGCGGGGAATCCCCGCGCTTGGGCGTCCGCTGCCAGGTTCTGCGCGTTATCCCGATTGGAGAAGGCACCAAGCTGCACGCGATAGAGAGCGAATGAGGGAAGCATCACATCCACCCGCGCAGTAGTGGGGGTGGACGGCGTGGCCGGCGTCTGAGCGGGCTCACCGGACGGCGCCTGCGCGGGCACTTCCTCCTCCGCCCTTCCCAGCACGGCGTTCAGTAACACCTGACCCAGGACGTACCCCACCAGAACGGCTAAGATCGCCATGCCCGCCAGGCTCAAAGCTGCCGGTAACCTGACCCTGCGCCTCGGCCTCTTTGGCGTCCGCACTGTTGTCCCTCCCTTTCAACCAACTGGCTGGACCACGGCTTCTCGCTCGGCCAAGGCCTTCCCATTCTGATCCACGAGGACGAATTTGAGTTTACCGGACCGGGGCAGGCCGGACCTTTCGATCAGGATCATCTGCTGGGGATTAGTGGCGACCAGTGTCACCAGGTCTTCCGGGCGGTGGTCTGTGCAGCGACAGCGGACGATGACCTGGTTACCGCAGCACTCAATTTGTTCCACGTCGATGGAATGACCTCCGCTGTCACACCAACCCCGGTGTATTCCCAGGAGGATGTACCGCCTGAAGTCCAGGCGCGGGTACCAGTCCTCCACCTGGTAGAAATCTTTCATCTCGCGCTCGTTGGTGATCACCGCCACCGTCTGGCGATCCACGGTGAATCCGAACCCCCGCGCCTGAATCCGAACCGGTTTGAAAAGCAGCTTCATGCGTCATGCACCCGGCCTCGCCAAGCCCACGAAAGTGAACGTCCTAAATCTAGATATATTGGTCCACCGGCCCGCTCATTCGTGGAACACACCCAATTCCCGCAGAATGGTCCGCGCCGGCCCCACCAAGTACAAGGAACCGCTCACGCATAGGACTCCCGAGGGCTCGCACAAGCTCCGGGCTCTGAGGAGGGCCTTGCGCAGATCGGGAACCACCTGGACGGATAGCCCCAGACCACCGGCGTGTACCGCAAGCACTTCCGGATCTAGTGCCCGCGGACTCAGAGGCTTGGTGACGATGAGCTCGTCCACCACCGGTTGCACGTACCTGAGAAAACGAAGCGCCGGTCGATCGCGAAGCAGTCCCAGGACCAGGGTCACCCGACGTCCGGGAAAGAGTTCCCGCAGAGCAGCAGCCAGCGCGCGAGCTCCATCCTGGTTGTGGGCCCCATCCAGTACAATATACGGCTGGCGACTCAAGACTTCCAACCTGCCGGGCCATTTCACCTCTCGCAACCCGCGCCTTATGTGCTCGGGCCCGACTGTCAGCCCCCGTTCCCGCAGAACCTCCAGGGCCGCCACCGCCGCCGTGGCATTCACCGCCTGGTGGGCACCCGGTAACCGGACGTACAGATCCTCGTACCGCCGGCCATCGATCGCCACGTCTATTACCAGGCCCTTCCAGCTATGGGAGACGATCGTCCAGCGAACATCCTCCCCCACCAAGGTGAGGGGACTGCCTCTTTTGGCTGCCACCTCGCGAAGCACAGCCAGAGCGGCCTGCGGTTGGGGAGCAGAGACCACCGGGCACCCGGGCTTGATGATCCCCGCCTTCTCAAACGCAATCTGCTCCAGGGTGTCGCCGAGCCGGTCCGTGTGATCGAAGCCCACCGAGGTGATCACCGATACCAGAGGACGCTCGATCGCGTTGGTGGCATCGAACCTTCCGCCCAGTCCCACTTCGAGGCAGACCACATCCACCTGCTGTTCCTTGAAATACAGAAATCCCATAGCGGTGACGAATTCGAACTCTGTGGGGTGTTCGCCCTCACGACCCATGCGCTCCGCCAGCGGACGAAGGCGGCTCACCAGGTCGGCCACCGCCTCTTCTGGTATCTCGCGGCCCGAAACCACTATCCTTTCCGTGAACCGCTCCAGATAGGGCGATATGAAGCAACCAACCCGCAGGCCTGCTGAACGCAGGATGGAGGCGATCATGGCCACGGTGGAACCCTTGCCGTTGGTGCCGGCCACATGCACAAACTTCATGTCCTGATGAGGGTTGCCCGCCATCTCCAGCAGGGTGCGTATTCTTTCCAGACCCAGCCGGCTCCCGAACCGGTAGAGACTGTGCACGTAGGATAGGGCATCTGGGTAGTTCATCCGGTCACCTCCGCCTTCCTGTGTGTGATCCCAGATCGAGTCGAGCGATCCTTTGTTCTTCCGACAGGGGCATGCCGGTCTCCTCATCCACTGCCACGCACATCCCGTCCACCATTCGCGTCACCACCCGCCCGCAGGCGTGGGGGTTACCTTTGAGGTGAGGCGCATCCAGCAAACCGCTCTCCACCGCGCGGGCCAGCGTCTCTGGATCGGTCCAGGGATCTTCCACTCCGTTCGGGGCCAGCTGCTTAATGGTCTGCAGGATCAGCAGGGCGTCCCGTTTGAGCTGGTCCCTCCGCCGGGCTATCTCAGGTATGCTCACCATGTCGGGCAGACCCAGCAAGGCATGCCGGATGGCGCCCCGTGCGATCAGGCAACTTTCGATCACGTCTTCGGGTCGGGCGGCGTGATCTCCTTCACAGTAACCCACAACATGCAGGATGTGCGGTTTCAGCATCATCCCCACCAAAGTGGTGGATCCCAGGTGGCCCTTGGCCAAGTGCATGTCCGCCGGAAAGCTGGCCAGCCCAGCCCTCACCTGCCGAAACACGGTGAACTCGGAGTCGACCAGCTGTTCGATGAGGTCGATCTTGGCCAGCATCTTGGCCAGGTCCATGGCAACCGATGTGCCGGGAGGGGTATTGAACATGAACTGCGCCACGTAATGGCGCACGCCCTGCTTCTTGGCATTGTAGGCTGCCAGGAAGGCAGCGGCCACCGCCACCGAATCGGGGGCATCGCGCAGGCTCCAGTGATGGGATTCGTTCACCTCCACGGGGATGCCGTGGCGAGCGTGCCAGGCCATACAGGCCTGGTTCTCCGATATCGCTTCCCGCAAGGGTCGCGTCGACCGGGCATCCAGCACGTTGTACCAGAACAGGGGTACTGCACACCAGGCATTGTGGATGGTCCGAACCAGGACCTCCGCCATCCTGATCAGGTCGCGAGTTCCACTGTAGCACCGGACCAGCGGGTAGTTGCCGCAACGGGTGGCCGCCCAGATCCGTTGCAGATCCTCCGGCTTCCGTATCGGGACGCCTCCCGCACCATCCTGAGAGGGATCCTGCTCTTCCGGCCTGAAAAAGCACTCCTGAGCATTCTGGTCCGGCCCCAGCGACAGCACGTCCAGCACCTGGGCCCGGGCTATCTGCTCGGCTCCTTTGACCGTATCCTCCACCGTGGGCAACCCGAAATGATGCCTGATGAGTGGGTGTGGGTACTGCTGCGCGATCCTCTCCACCAGGGTATCCGCATGCCGCAACTCGAGGGCTTCCGCCGTCTCTCCCCGGAGAAAGGCGACAATCTCCTCCAGCGGTTCCTTGCCGGAGAAGACCGCATCGAAGAGAGGAATACGCCTCGCAACCTCCGCCACCTCCGGGGTCCCACCGAAGACGAATCGCGCTGCGATCCTCCTCGCTTTCACTTCCTCCTCCAGCTGCCGCAGAAGCTGGGTAGCAGCCACCGGTCCTAACCGGTAGCTGACCGCCACCAGATCGGGCTGTTCTTGCTCCACCGCCTCCAGCAAACGGTCCACAGGTACCGCCGGCCCCAGGAAGCGGGTCCGGTAACCGGTCTGTTCCGCCAGCCTCAGGAAGCCCAGCAGACCCGCCACGTGCACGCAGTCGCCCAGTGCCGCCCCCAGTACCAGGCGTTGGCCATGCCTCACGCGTCATCACCCCCATACACGTACCGACGAATGCGCTCCACGCTCCAGCCCGCTATGCCCAGCTTATCCACCGTCCGACCGCAGGCCCAGAAATCGACCTGATGAATGCGGCCGGCCAGATGTATGAGACAATCGTGCGTGGGAGTATCAATTCCCAGCATCTTGCCCAGCGATGCCATGGGCACCAGCCCGGTCGGAATGTCCTCCAGCAGGTAGCGATGCCGCAGGGTCGGTGGCGCCTTGATTCCCTGGTAGGCCTCGTTGTTCTTCATCGCCTCGTAGAGATTCTCACCGAGGGCCCCGTAGGCCATGTCCAGCCAGTCCAGCGCAGATACCGCCTTCACCCCCAAAGCTTTCGCCACCGCCATCCGCTCCCTGTCCACCGCTTCCAAGATTGCGGCGACCGAGGGAGTCACCCCTTGCGCGTAGTACTCGAATTCCCCCATGGTCGATTCAATCCATCCCGCGTTCATGAGGGTGATCACCGGATGGAAGACCGCACCGATATTGTCCATGCTGGTACGGAGAACGCTCTCGGCGGGGACGAACTGCGGGTACGCTCTCTGGAGAACCTCCACCACCTTGGGGGTATCGGTGGCGGGCAGGGCGGCCACAGGCACGGTGTTCTTGATCCGAAAGATCCTGGATTGAGCCGGTCCCACGCTGCGACTGGCATAGATGAAGGTCTGCGCCTCCGCGAGTATGATGTCGGCCTTACAACCGTTGGCCCGCAGCACGTTGCGGAACTCCAGGGCTCCGCCAGTACGCCCGGGGTTCAGCACCACTATCTGACCGTCCCTGAGGTGAGGGGCGCACTTTGCCGCCACCGACGCGTGCGCGTGGGCGGGCACCACCACCATCACCACCTCGCTTCCGGAGAGCACCTCTTCGATATCGGTGCTGACCAGGGCCAGACGACCAAATCCCCTGACCTCGCCGTCAACGAGTACCCCTCCCCGCGCCACCACTGGCTCGACGCGTTCCGGCGTTCGATTGTACAGGCGAACCTCGTATCCCTTGATGGCCAGGTGTCCGGCCATGGCTTGGCCTCCATGTCCAGCGCCGATGACTGCATACGTCTTCTTATCCCGAGGACGCCTTCGGATGGGCTTGATGGGAATCCTGTGCACGAACTAACACCTCCTCCGAGATTTCTCACCCGTTGCATATAGCATGCCCGCGCAAGAGAAGGCGCGAGAGACCGTCCCCCACCTGGTCTCCCTTACCCATCAGGGCAGAGAATGATCAAGCGCCGAAAGGGAAAAGAATGACAAACCGGACGGACTTTCCACACCGGACCGCGTTGAGGTCGGTCGGAGGTATGCCCACGTGGAGACGGAAGACCGACACGTAGGCAGCGGCATCTCCCGTCAGGCGCGTCCAGGTCGGATTGCGGCTAAATTCTACCATAAATTACACGGCGTGTCAAGGCATCTAGTCAGCATAGATGGGGTAAAGCATGTGCAAATCAATGAAAGAGGTGACCCACCTGGGCCACCTTCCACTATTTCGCGTCCGCACCTCTGATGTTGGGGCTCAACGAACCGATCTCAGCAGCCTCAACCGGCGCTCCAGTCCGGAAACCTTTTCTTGCAGTTCTTCTGCCTTCTGCCTTTCCCGTGCCACTACCTCCGGCGAGGCCTTGCGCACGAAATCCTGGTTGGCCAGCTTGTTCTGGCTACGCTGTAGATCCTCTCGCGCCCGGGCCAGGGCTTTTTCCGCCCGCTGGATCTCGCGATCGAGATCCACCAGCTCGGGGACCGGCAGGTATACTTCAGCTCCCGCCAGTACCGCAGCGGCAGCCCGCGTCGACCGCTCAGGACTGGACATCCCCACTTCTAGCGGATCGATACCCGTCAGGGCCGTTACGTACGCCTTCATGCCCTCTATGACCCGGGCTCGGTCGGCATCATCTGCCCGCACCATTCCCCGCACCATGGCTTGTCTCGGCACGCCCAGCTCGGACCGCAGATGGCGGAAGGCGCGCACCACCTCCATCACCAGGTTCATCGCCGCCTCCGCTTCTTCATCGAGCAGCTCGTCGCTGGGTGTGGGCCAAGGGGACAGCGTGAGGTGGCCTTGGCATCCCGGCATCCTCCCCCAGATCTCCTCGGTAACGAAGGGTATGTAGGGGTGCAGTAGCTTGAGCAGCGTGCGCAACACGGTGGCCAGGGTCCACCGCGCCGCCGCGGCGGAATCCGCGTCCGCCCGCCCGTACAGACGAGGCTTCACCAGCTCCAGATACCAGTCGCAGAACTCGTCCCAGGTGAAGTCGTACAGTATCCGCGCCGCTTCCCCCAGCTGGTACTTCTCCATCTGCTCGGTGGTGTCTCGGATCACCCGTTGCAGCCGGCTCAGCACCCACCGGTCGGTCAGATGTAGCTCAGACGGACGGGTACTCTCCAGGTTCTCCAGCTGCATCAGGCAGAAGCGAGCCGCGTTCCACACCTTGTTGACGAAATTCCGGGAAGCCTCCACCCTTTCCCAATGAAACCGGGTGTCGTTACCGGGAGTGGTGCCGGTGACCAGCGCGTACCGCAGTGCGTCGGCCCCGTACTTTTCCACCACCTCCAGGGGGTCAATACCGATTCCCAGCGATTTGGACATCTTGCGGCCCAGGGGGTCGCGGACTAGCCCGTGAATCAGCACCACGTCGAAGGGCCGGCTGCCCATGAACTCCAGTCCCATCATTATCATCCTGGCCACCCAGAAGAAGATGATGTCGTAAGCAGTGACCAGGACGGAATTGGGGTAGAAGTGACCGAGCTCCGGAGTTGAATCCGGCCACCCCAGGGTGGAAAACGGCCACAATGCCGAGCTGAACCAGGTATCGAGCACGTCGGGATCTTGCTTTAAGGATAGACTGCCGCACCTGCACGATTCGGGATCCTGGCGTGCGGCAATGGTCTCCCCGCACTCCTGGCAGTACCACACCGGGATGCGGTGGCCCCACCAAAGCTGCCGGGAAATGCACCAGTCGCGCAGGTTCTCCATCCAGTTGAGGTAAATGCGGGCAAATCGTTCGGGCACGAACCTTATCTCCCCGTTTTCCACTGCCTCGATGGCCGCTCTGGCCAGCGGCTTGATCTTCACGAACCACTGCTTGGATACCATTGGCTCAACCACCGAGTGGCAGCGGTAGCAGTGGCCCACGGCATGGTGGTGAGGTTCTCGCCGAACGAGGTACCCCTGCTGGTCCAGGTCCTCCAGAATCTTTGACCGGCATTCCTGACGATCCATGCCCTGGTACGGGCCAGCCGCCTCGGTCATACGAGCCGAGGTATCCATAGCTACCACCCGCGGCAGGCGGTGTCGCAACGCGATCTCGAAGTCGGTCGGATCGTGAGCCGGGGTCACCTTCACCGCCCCGGTGCCAAAATCGGGATCCACCGCCTCGTCGGCCACCACCGGGATCTCCCTCCCAATGATCGGCAGCCGCACCTTCCGGCCCACCAGGGTAGCGTAGCGGGCATCGGCGGGGTGAACGGCCACCGCCGTATCCCCCAGGATGGTCTCGGGGCGCGTGGTGGCCACCACCACCTCGCCGTCCCCGTCGACCAGAGGATAGCGGACGTACCAGAGGAAGCCGTTCACCTCCTCGTGCTCAACCTCGAGATCGGAAAGAGCTGTGCCACACTCCGGACACCAGTTGATGATGTAGTCGCCGCGGTAGATGAGACCACGCTCGTACAGCTTAACGAATACCTCTCTGACCGCTCGGGAACATCGTTCATCCAGGGTGAAACGCAGGCGGGACCAGTCGCAGGAGGCACCAAGCCGCTTCAGCTGCCGAACGATGAGCTGTTCGTGATGCTCCTTCCAGCTCCAGATCCGCTTCAGAAACGCCTCTCGGCCCAGCTGCTCCTTGCTCAACCCTTCCTCCGCCAGGCGATTCTCCACCACGTGCTGGGTGGCAATCCCGGCGTGATCGGTTCCCGGAACCCAGAGAACAGAGTATCCCTGCATCCGGCGCCACCTAACCAGTATGTCCTGGAGGGTATTGTTCAGGGCGTGCCCCATGTGCAGTTCCCCGGTGACGTTGGGGGGAGGAATGACGATACAGAACGGTTTGCGCTGGGGATCCACGCGCGCCCGGAAGCAGTCATCCTCCATCCATCGCTGGTAACATCGTTCCTCAACCTGGCTGGGATCGTATGCCTTGGGCATCCCTGTCGACGACATCCACATAGCACCTCCCCAAAGGGTTAACCGCAAACTGCTGCCCATGCCCACCGCGCCCCCTGCGCCATCAGGTCCGGCCACCGGTCTACCGGGCGAGGAAACGCCACCTTCCTCGTTTCACCCCGGCCCACCTCCCGGTACACACCCTGCCCGGGAGTCCGACTCCACCCGCGGACTTCATACCTGACGAGGCGGAACCGGGGTTGACGAAACAATACGCCTTCCACCCCTGGGCGGAAGGCGCTGTCCGCGGTACCACCACGGTTCCGTGGAAGCTTCCCACGGCACTCCGGGGGATATAACGGTCCCACCCGTTCCGGCCTAGGCCGACGGCTTTGACCAGACGCTCAGGAGCGACCTTCGGGCACTCCTCATCAGGAAGGTTCCAGCCTCCGACTTCCCTCTCTGGGATGCAGGATGTGCCCTACTCCTCTCCCTCATCGCCTTGGCTGTGTGGTAGATTATACCTGGTTGTCGGCACGGTGTCAACGCATCCAGGGCTGCTGCTGGCGGACGCTCAACAGGAGCACGTCCGGCTTTCCTGTCCTGGCCCACCTGCCGGAGGATAGCTTACCCCGGGGACGAAAGCCGCATTGGCGCAAGCACTCGATGGTCGGACCACAATCCGCCCTCACCCGCACGTATATCTCTTTCAGCCGCGTCCTCTCCAGAGCATACTTCACGAACTCGGTTATGGCCCAGCGGCGAACATCAGGCGCGCCCTCCGGGAAATACTCGTGGAGCTCTGCCCGTCCACCGCGCCAGGTTATATCGCGGAGCTCGAGGGCGCCCACCGGGTTTCCTTCCACCTCGACCATGAGCACCCATCGGTGCAGGCCGGGACGCGGTTCCCCGCGCGAAAACGACCCCAGCTCGCCTTCGGGATCAATTTCGGAACCTCGATCATGCCACTGCCGCAGCAGAACCCGATCGGTCTCCGTGGCACCACGAATGCGCAGCCCGCTTCCCTCGATTGCCACCGTCAACCTCCTCCCAGACGGTCATCCCATGGACGAGAAACCGGCATACGGCTTCGGCAACATCCTTTCCCGGCCCTTTATGTAAATTCCGGCAGCAGCATGCCCGGCGAGGAGGAAATGATCGGTGCCGGGAGAACCGTGCCAGTAAGACGCCAGGGTTGCTATTTCCACAAGCGGCATCGCGGAGGGCGGAATGTATTGAATCCATCGGCGATCGCACTGGTAATGGCTAGCTGCAGCATACACGCCGGCTGGAATCTGCTGGTCAAGCGCTCCCAGTCCCGCCCTACTTTTCTGTGGCTCGCGGTGGCCTGCGGTGTGCTGTCTTACGCTCCAGCCGCGATCTACTTCCTGATACGCGAAGGGCTGCGGGCCCCCGCGCTACCCTACGCCCTGGCGTCCGGGATCATCCACAGCTGTTATTACCGAGCCCTGTCGCGCATGTACGAGCATGACTTCTCGCTCACCTACCCCATTGCCCGCGGCACCAGTCCATTGCTGGTTGGGTTGGCTTCGCTGCTGATACTGCGCGAACGTCTCACCGTGCCGGGACTGGCGGGAACAGGGTTCATCGTCGCCGGCCTCCTTGTCACCGGCCTGGAAAAGCACCCGGCGGAGAGAAAGAGGTCGCCCGGAGGGATCCTCTCTCGGCAGGCCCTCCAGGCCGCCGTCGTCACCGGCGGCCTCATAGCTGCCTATTCCCTGACCGACAGGGCAGGTGTCCAGCAATTGCACCCGGTATCCTACATTTGGATCGTGCACGCCGTGGCGCTCATGGCATGGGGACCAATCCTGCTGCGCTCAAACCGGGCCACCGCCTTGGTGGACAGGAGCCTGTTGATGCCCGCGCTGGTAGTCGGGCTGGGGCAGAACCTGGCATACACCCTCGTTTTGTTCGCCATGCGGCTGGCGCCGGTGGCCTACGTGGTACCGTTGCGGGAACTGTCCATAGTGATTGGAGTTCTGCTGGGAGGAAAGGTGCTGAAGGAGCAACTTGCCTCCCTCCGGCTGGGCGGCGCCCTGCTCATAGTGGTGGGAGCCACCCTCATTTCCTGGCGAGGATGACCGCATGGCCAACCGACGATCCAGCAGAGCAGGCCGTCACCGCCCGCGCTCCCGGCCGGGAACTGCACACTGAAGCGCCGTGGCAGTCTCCCGCACACCCGAGCGTATAAACTTTTGGTAGG
>DFNJ01000006.1 GCA_002376005.1 Firmicutes bacterium UBA3570 | reverse complement strand
CACACAGAGACCTCACCTCCATTCCTGGGTTTGCGCGGTGGGCTGTCCTTCTCAGGACAACCCCCGGTGAGGTCTCTTTATTATGCCACCCCACCAGTTGCCTACCAAAAAGTTCATACGCTCCACTCACTGTCCGCGTCAACGTTTTGGTGGGCAAACCGGGCAGCGATGTCATCATGCGACCCCCCTGGCGGCCCGAACCAGTGGCCTCAGCACGCAGCTTCACCAAGCAGGTCCGGCATACGGCCCATGCCGGGGAAGGATCTGGGTGTCGAGCCATGCAGCCGCGTTTTCCCACTGACCAGCAGTAGCCTGCTGGTGACAGAACAGCCCGAAGGGAGCAGTCCTGGTGAGGCCCTCTCGGGGTCTATTGCCCATATATGATACACATATATGTCATCAGGATATTGACCTGCTTACATCAGCATGGTATAATTACCGCGGAATCCCTTGGGAGGGGGCGGCAACATGTCGGAAAAGGTTCGTCTTCCAGCAGTGGATGCTGAGGCATTCGAGGCCGACCTTTCGCGGTCGGTGCGCCGGGGGGAAGTGGTGTCGCTAGCCGTTCTGGACGTCGACAACCTACTGAGCGTAAACGAGAAACACGGGCGCGAGGTGGGCGACCGCGTCCTGGCCCTGGTCGCCAAATCAGCCGCTGAGGAGGCAGGGCGAACCGTGTATCGGGTGGCGGCGGACGAATTCGCGGTTCTGATGCCCGAGGTGTCCCTGGAGCAAGCGTTCCTGCGCATGGAAAGACTTCGCTCCCGGGTGCAATCCCTGGCCCTCCCGGACGGGGCGGAAGTAACCGTATCCATCGGGGTGGCCGAGTTCCCCAGGGACGCCAAGGACGCACAGACACTGCGTCAGGTGGCCGAAGCCGCCATGTTCTCGGCCAAAGAAGATGGTGGAAACCGCATCAGTCTTGCGCCGAGCGAGGAGATGGTGATGAAGTCATCTTACTACCCGGCCGCTCTCCTGCGGAGGCTGAAAGCCCTGGCAGAGCGATTGAACCGGACCGAGTCGCAGCTGCTGCGAGAAGCGCTCAGTGACCTTCTGAGGAAGTACGACCGGACGACCTGAGGGATGTCATCTGCGCTGGCCACGGACAATCGGTGGAGAGGGATCAATGTCCAGGGGCGTCTGATGCCCGGAGACCGCCCTGCGGGACCAGCAAGGATCCCACCGAGCACGATGTGCCGATGAGGTCCCTCCCCACCGTGGCCTCTCCCCAGCAGTCGTGCCGGTAGGCCACGGCCCACCTGGGCGGCGCGCGGAGTGTGTCCACCATCGGCAAACATCACCCGCACGCTGGTACCAGTCGAGACCTTCCCCGCGGGATGAGCTGGATTGACACACCGCCAAAGAGGGCAGAAGAAGTCGGCACCAGGCCCGGGCACAGGCGCGAAACCCTCACTTCAACGGCATTGACATCCTGTAGAAGCGAAAGGATCTCCCACCCAGGGCCACCACCGTCTCCCTCGCCACGCGAAAGCCCAATCTGTTATACCAGTTGATGGCCCCTGCGTTCTGCACCTCCACGTCCAGGCTGATACTTCTCAGGCCTCGCTGCCTTGCCACGGCTTCAGCATGAAACATCAAAGCGCCACCCACCCTCTTACCCCTCCAGGCAGGGTACACTGCTATGTTGCTCATGTAATAGTCGTACTTGCGGACTGTGCCGATGGCCTCATCCAGTCTCACCAACCCGGGAAGTAGCCTGATGCAGCCGCACCGCATGTACCTCGCCATCAGCCACCCGGTTCGCAAGCCCTCTGCCCGCCTGGATTGCCAATCGTACCCCAGGAGCACACCAGCCACATTGCCCTTCACCTTAGCGAAGTGCGCGCGTTGACTTCACGGAACAGAGCCACCATCAGGCTCCTGAAGTCCTCTCCAAATGCGGTGCGAAAGAGCGCGGAAGAACTCAGCGCCACCAAATCAGCAAAGTGCTGCGCCTCATGAGGGCTCGCCTGATCAATTTGAGCGGGCTTTTCGTTCACTTCACTCACCATACATCAGCTCGCCTCTCACCACCAGGCCGGCGCGCCCTCCTCAAACTATCGGCCATGACCCCCAGTGTGCGCCCGTCACACCGCAACAACCTGCGGGCCCAATTCGATCCTCGGGCCCTCCGCTGCCCGGAATGTCCTTGCCGCAGCGTGCCTTGCTTGCGGTCAAGCTCTTGGTGCTGCCTTCGCCACGGCCACCGAATGCGTCGCCGTCCTACCGTAGCCAAAGATCACAGCCCGAGCGGATGCTGCGTGTCTCTGACCCATGCCCTGCGCGTTCGGACAACGAGGCGAATCATCTTCAATTGGGCTGGAATTACCAGTTCTCCACGTACAGCTCGTAGAAGGCTCGGGGATGAGCGCAGGCTGGGCAGGAGGCAGGAGCCTCCCTTCCTTCGTGGACGTATCCGCAATTGCGGCACCTCCACTTGACCACCCTATCCCGCTTGAAAATCGCGTCGCTTTCTAGGTTGGCCAGCAACCCGCGATATCTCTGCTCGTGGTACTTTTCCGCCACCGCTATCGCTCTGAATACCGCGGCTATCTGCGAGAAGCCCTCCTCCTCGGCAGTCCTGGCAAATTCAGGGTACATCACCGTATGTTCGTGGTTTTCGCCCTCGGCCGCCGCCTTCAAGTTCTGGGCGGTGGTGCCGATGCGTCCAGCGGGGAACGCGGCCGTTATCTCCACCTCGCCACCCTCGAGGAACTTGAACAGGCGCCTGGCGTGCTCCTTTTCGTGGTCCGCAGTCTCCAAGAACACCGCCGCGATATGCTGGTAGCCCTCTTTCCTGGCTACCGAAGCGTAGTAGGTATAACGGTTGCGCGCTTGTGACTCCCCCGCAAAAGCGGCCAACAGATTCTTCTCGGTGCCAGTTCCCTGCAACTCTTTCATCTGCGGGTAACCTCCTTGGGCGCGGCAAGCCCGGCAGGCTTTGCCTACGCAAGACTGATCATAGCCAAGGACCTGCGCCCTAACGCAGACCGACTTTCTCCCACCCCTGTGGCTATCCTTGGCAGCTTCCCTCTTCTCGCCCGGGTTTTCATACTCCTCCGCGAACGCCTCGTCCCGGCCCACACTCCATCCCTTCGATCTGACCGGGCTGCGCCAGCTGCGTCTGCCTGCCAGAGCAGCCCCCAGCGCTCGGAAGGACAGAGAGCTTGCCGTTTCGGCAAGTTGCCCCACCCAGCCATTCCCGGGGGAGGCGGAGCAGAACGGGTCACGGGGTGTGCGGTAACGTGACCGCCAGCCCCCCGCCCGGATCCCCACGCCAAATTAGAGAAGAGAACAATCGATGATGCCGTGGCGCAGCACGCAGGGATTCAGGCTCCCGTGGCGTAGTCTGGATGGGGCAACCACTCAGTCGCGTCAACCGTCCATCTCGCGGAGGAGGCCAAGGCATTGAGGCAGCCGGGGAAGCAGAAGTTCGGCGTCAGTGATGTCGCATTGCTGACCGTAACCGTGATATGGGGCATCAACAATGTCGCGGTCAAGTACGCCCTGCGAGCCTTCAGTCCCTTGGCCTTCAACAGCGTACGTTTCGTGCTGGCCACCACCCTGATTTTCGGCCTGCTCCTGGGCCAAAGGCGACCATTGCAGATCCGCCACCAAGACCTTCCCAGACTGGTACTGATCGGGATCCTGGGGAATACCCTCTACCAGCTGGCCTTCATAAAGGGAATCAACCTGACCAGTGCCGGGAATGCCGCCTTCGTGCTGGCCACCATGCCTGCCACCATCGCGCTGCTTGCCCACCTACTGGGATTGGAACGCTTGTCCGGGCGCGCCTGGTGTGGCATCGCCGTGGCCCTGGCAGGCGTTGCCGCCATAATCGCTGGGGGGACCGGGCAGCTGTCCTTCGGCGGCGCCAGCGTTCGCGGCGACCTCACGATACTGTCGGGCACCCTGGGTTGGTGCCTGTACACCATACTCAGCAGGCCCCTGCTCGACCGCTACACTCCCACCGAGCTGACGGCGTGGACCATGGCCTTCGGGACGGTACCGCTGGTGCTGTTGTCCATCCCCGAGCTGATGCGCCAGGACTGGAGTCATCCGCAGCTGATACACTGGACGTGCGTGGTAGGATCAGGATCCCTGGCCCTGGTGTTCAGCTACGTGGCGTGGTATCGGGGGCTGAGGAACATTGGCACCACCCGCACCGCCATCTACGGCAATCTGACTCCTCTGTGGGCGGGCCTGTTCAGCTGGCTGCTTTTGGGAGAAGGGTGGAACGCCCTCCGGCTGGTCGGGGCCGGGCTGGTACTGGCCGGGGTCACCACAGTCCGCGTCGGGCACCCACCCTCCCCAGCTCCCAAGACACCATCCTCCCCTGCCGCAAGCCGGACCTGACTGATACACAGCCCGGGTATGCCCCGTGCTATTCTCTTCGTTGCCCACCGCCCCGTTCTCCGGTCGGCGGCAGGAAGCGCGAGTAGTAAGAGCGGAGGGTGTAAAGCGCCCCCAGTGGATTGTGGGCCAGAACCCGATCCTTGACCGCGAACACGGTGGTAGGCGCCTGAGCGTACTTGAGGAACAACGCGTCGTGTCCCACACACAGGCCAAGCATCACGTTGAGATCGGTCCCCGCCCGGTTGAGTATTTCCGCCTGGGTGATGGGGTTGCACATGGCCTCGAAGCGGCCCGGCCGCACCTTCTCGTTCTCGCCCAGTCCCAATTCCTCTTTGGGAACACACCCTACTTTGCAGGCCACGGAGACCACTTCGAACCCAGCCCCTTCCAGCACTTCCACCAGTGCCCTGGCCTCCGCGGCGAGACCGGAGCAGAAAGCCAGTCCGAGACGGTGGTATCCCATGCGACGGGCGAACTCACAGATCTCCTGCAGCCTCGGCTTGGTGGGCCGCCGCACGTACGGCTCGACATCCCGACTGGCGTAACATTCGGCCTCCTGAATGGAAGCCTGCCGCGCGAATTCCCGCACCCAACCATCCTGGTACTCATTGCGCCCACGCTGGACGGCTTCGGTCAAATGCAGCGTTGGGCAGAATGCCGGTCCCGCTCCCCCCTTGCTGGTACACGCCCTGGGCCCTCTCACCGTACACCTGGCACATGCTACTGCCCGTTCTTTCTGGCTCACCGTAGCTGTCCTCCCTTCGACTCGTGGGTTGCCGACGGTAGCGACGGCTTCTGGGTTGTCTCTCCCCTGCTCATCATAGGGCGCGCAATCCCGCGGCGTCAACATTTGGCTGAAGTCGCCGCTTCGGCCTCGCCGTTGGCGATACCCGCGCCCTGAGGGTACAGCATCCCCTATAGTCCTTGGACTGGCAACGGCAACATCCCTCCATGGAGCAGGACATACAGCACGGCGGCCCCAGTGGCCTCTGGGGGACAATCGCCAGTTCTGTGCTCAATGGCTAGCGGGTTGCGAAAAACTAGCCGTAGCTCAAGCATTCACCGCGCTGCCCGGGAAGGCCCTACCCCGATGAAGGTGCGGATAGCCCATCGGGACATTCGGCAGCGCCGATTTTCGCCCGGGCCCGCGGCCAGGGAGCTCAACCGAGATAAGCGGCGGGCTGGCAGGCGGGGACATTCGCCGGGGCGGCTGTGCGAGCTGTCGGCCTCCACCCTTAACTCTCCTCCCGAGCCCGCCTACTCCTACCACTGTATGAGCAGTCCTCATGTATCATCAGTAACTGCAGCGGCTGCGTTGGTCGGGAGGCAGTTGCCCGTCTTCCTGCCAGGGTGCCCGGCGGCGTGGCCTCTGGCTCGGCAAGGACGGACACCTCGATGAACGTCAGCCCTCCCCCCGGGGCACCCCGCGGGCTTTTCCAGCTCATCGGGAGCGGTGACCTGGCGTGCCACCGCACCCATGGCCCGCGCGGCGCCCACGCAGTCCACATCGCGGGCGAAATCCACGGCAAAGTACCATTCGGCGCAATACAGCCCCTGCAAGGCCCTTATCCACCCGTAGCAATGTGCAACGCCACTATTTGTCCGCCGTGTCGGTGCAGCGTCTCCAGCCCCCCCGGCTCATGGCGAGGCTGCCGTCTCCGGTGAGGGCAACCAGTGGGGACTCAGGTGCTTCACACGGGGTTCTCACCGCCCCAGCAACAGCACCGCGGCCCCGTCCACCTTACCCTCCTTGAGGTCCAACAGCGCCTGGTCGGCCTGATGGAAGGGATACTGAACCACGCGAGCAGTGACGGGGACTTCCGCCGCCACCTGCATGAACTCGGCAGCGTCCTTCCGGGTGACGTTCGCCACCGTCCTGAGCGTGCGCTCCCCGTATATCACCCGGTAGGGAAATGAGGGCACGTCGCTCATGTACACCGCGTTGACCGCTACCGTCCCTCCCGGGCGCACCGCCTTCAGAGCCTCCAGCACCACCCAGCCGGCGGGAGCGAAGGTGATGGCCCGGTCGGCCAGAAGGGGGGACTCCCCGGGGGGCCCCGACCAGACCGCCCCCAGCGCCCGCGCCATTTCCTGGCGGGATCGGCTGCGGGTGTATACCACCACCCGGCAGCCCCAGTGGTGCGCCACCTGCAGCACCAGGTGGGCGGATGCACCGAACCCGAACAGCGCCAGGGTCTCTCCGGGACGCAGCTCGGCCAGCCGCAGCGCCCGATACCCGATGATACCCGCACAGAGCAATGGAGCTGCCTGGGAGTCGCAGAAGGCATCAGGGATGGGTACGGTGTACTCTGCCGGTATCACCACGTACTCCGCAAAGCCCCCGTCGGCATGAAATCCCAGAAACCGCGCATCCGGGCAGAGATTCTCCTCGCCGCGGCTGCAGGCCGGGCACCTGCCGCAGCTGGAGTGAAGCCAGTAGGCTCCGCGCCGCTCTCGCAGCCCAATTCCAGCTACTCCCGGACCCACCCGGTCCACCGCGCCCACCACCTGATGTCCCGGTATCACCGGCAACCGGGGTGGCATGAGTTCGCCTTCAGCGATATGAAGGTCGGTCCGACACACGCCGCAGGCCCGCACTTTCAGCCTCACCTCGCCCGGTCCCGGGTCCGGTTCCGGCACTTCCTCCAGCCTGAGGGGCCGCCGCGCCAGATCGCCAGGATCCCGAACCACCCAGGCTATCATGCTCTGACCACCTCCCGGTATACCTTTCCCGACCTGCACTTCCGATCCTTCCCGACCAACCATGGCCCCAAATGGGCCAATCTTAAGCTGCACCTTAAAATCATTCAGCTTGATGCTTGACATCGTTCACTCCATGCATTATACTGGTGGGCGGAATTGAAAGGGGGATTGCTTTTGGTTCCGGCAATCGAGGTAGAGGCACTGGTCAAGACCTTCAACCGCGGCCGAAAGAATGCGGTGCATGCGCTGCAGGGCATCAGCTTCTCGGTGTGGCCCGGGGAGGTGGTGGGGCTGCTGGGTCCCAACGGGGCGGGTAAGACCACCACCATAAAGTGCATCCTGGGCCTGATAAGCCCTACCGGCGGCACCACGCGGGTCTACGGCTTTGACACCCGCACCCACCGCCGGGAGGTGGTCAGACGTACCAGCGCGGTGCTGGAGGGCAGCCGCAATATCTACTGGCGGATGTCAGCACTGGAGAATCTGGACTTCTTCACCGGGCTGTACGGCATGTCCCTGTCTGAGTCCCGTCCGTACTCCGAAAAATTACTGGAGCTGTTCCGGCTGAGGGACCGCAAGCACGTCCCCGTCCAGGAGCTATCGGCGGGCATGCGGCAGAAGGTGGCGGTGGCCTGCGCCCTGGCCACCCGCACCCCGGTGGTGTTTCTCGACGAGCCGACGTTGGGCCTCGACGTGGAGACCTCCTACGAGCTCCGCCGGAGCCTCAAGCAGCTGGCGGAGGAAGAAAACCGCACCATCATCCTCAGCAGCCATGACATGCACGTGGTGCAGGATGTCTGCCAGCGCGTGATCATCATGAACCAGGGCCGCATAGTGGTCGACGACACGGTAGACAACCTGCTCTCTCTGTTCCGCACCCGAGCCTACCGGTTCGTACTGAGCGACGGGCTGCGAGAGGATCTGGAACGACAGCTCCGGGCCCGGTTTCCCGAAGTGGTGGTGCGCAGGGATCTGCAGACGGTGGTGGAGGTGGTGGTCTCCCGGCCGGAGGAGATCTACCTGCTCATCGACCTCTTCCGGGAAGCCGGTCTGCTGATCGAGAGCATTACCCAGCAGGAGCCAGACCTGGAAGAGGCGTTCCTGCGCCTGGTGAGAGGTGAAGTGGCATGCTGAAGGAACTGTTCTGCGTAATGCGGGCGGTGTTCAGGCAGCAGATCATCATGATGCGGCGGTATATGTTCAACACCATGTCCTCCATGGTCACGCTGTACATCGTGTTCATGCTGCTGTTCTTCGGCGTCCGGGCGGTGGGGGGAGCGGCGGTGACCACCGCCACCCTGGAGGGCATGGTGGTGGGGTATGCCCTCTGGATGCTGTCCATCATGGGGTACTCCGACCTCGCCTGGGGACTGATTCAAGAAGCGCAGATGGGGACTTTGGAAAAGCTGTACCTGAGTCCCCTGGGATTCCGCTGGATATGCGGGTTCAGACAGCTGACGGGTCTCATCATCACGCTGGTAATGGTGACGGTGCTGGTGGGAATCATCATGCTCACCACCGGAGTGTACCTCCGGCTGGACCTGGTCAGCGTGCTTCCCCTCCTGTTGCTGGGCGTGTTACCCGCCTATGGCTTCGGTTTCATGTCCGCTGGGCTGGCTCTCATCTACAAGCGCATCCAGTCGGCTTTTCAGATCCTGCAGTTCGTGTTCGTGGGATTCATGGTGGCCCCCGCCTCCTGGCCCATCTCCGCGTACCTGCCGCTGAACATGGGTAATCGCCTGCTGAACCAGGTTATGGTCCAGGGCAGACGCCTGTGGGAACTCGATCCATCTGATATCGGCACTCTCGTACTGGTAGCAGCGGCGTACTGCGGGCTGGGGCTGGCTCTGTTCGGCCGCATGGAGACGGTGGCCCGGGACCGGGGTCTGCTCGGTCACTACTGAAAGGGAGGAATCAGTCAAACTCCAGGACCGCCCCCACGTGTAGCTGCCGAAAACGGTCTGAACCGAAGGCATCCAGCAAAGCAGCCTCCGCCCGCAGGCCGGTGCAGTGGCCCGGGTACACCTCCTGGACGCCTGCTTCCTCGAGCAAGGCCACCGCCCGTCGCACGCCATCAGGCCGGGTATGCAGCAGGTGCATACCGCCCACCACGGCCAGAATGGGTGTGGAACCGGCCTGCCGACGCACCTGCCGCAAGGTGTTGCCAAGCCCCGCGTGAGCACACCCCAATATGACCAGCAGGCCGCGCCGCGTGCGAACCACCAGAGCCTGGTCGTCCTCCAGCGGATCGGGCCGGAACTGTCCCTTGTGGAGCACCCTGAATGGGGAATCGCATCCCTCCTCCTCGTGCTCGCGCGGTATCTCCCCGGTGAGCCACAGGTCTGGCCCCAGCCTGGTCATCTCGCGCCGCAACACCATTCGGGCCCCCTTCTGTTCCAATTCCTGTCTCTTCCACGGGATGCCGATATGGACGGGATCCCTTCCCTCCCTCATCCGATACTTGGCCCCGAAGATTGCTGGATGACCGTACACCGGGACCGACCCGGTCATGGCCAACGCGGCCCCCAGACCGCCAGTATGGTCATAATGTCCGTGACTGAGACAAACAGCATCCAGCTCGGCGAGATCCACCCCCAGTTCGCGCGCGTTGTGGAGCAGGGTGAGCCCGGACCCGGTGTCCCAGAGCACCCTGCGGGACGGAGTCTGCACCAGTAGCGCTAAGCCGTGCTCCCCCAGAAGGCGCCTCGAGAGCACCAGGTCATCGCACAGCACCGTTAGCCTGACTCCCTCCCCACCGTCTGCCATATCGCCCACCTGCCTTGTCAGGTGATCTCCTTCCTGCCATGGTGTCCTCCTTGCGGGCTGCGCGCCACCCACAGTAGACCAATCTACCGCTGGTCACTTCATCCCCCGATCAAACGCGGATGGACTTCCATCGCCCCCGGGAAAACCACCAGATGGAAAGGCCCGACTGGAACAGCCAGTCAAACACCACCGCCACCCAGGCTCCCACCAGCCCCCACCCCAGGTATCTCACCATTACCAGCGCCATCCCCACCCGCACCACCCAGGCCGACACTCCTACGATGAACAACACCGAGCGGGTGTCGCCTGCTCCCCGCAAGCCCCCGCAGAGCGTGTGCGCCAGGGCGGTGGGAATCTGGATCAAGGCCATGAGTCTCAGTAGCAGTGAAGCGGGCGCCAGGACGGAGGAATCGCTGGTGAACGCCCGCACCAGCCACCGGGGAAACACCGCAAACAGGATGCCCATACATCCCATGAAGGTGGCTCCCGTCCGTGCCGCCGTCCAGGCGCTTTGCGCGGCGCGCTCCGGTCGCCCGGCTCCCAGGCTCTGCCCCACCAGAGCCGCCGCCGCCACCGAAAATCCGATGGCGGGCAGGAAGGAGAGACTCTCCACGTTGGTGGCCACCGTAGCGGCAGCCACCGGCACGGTTCCCAGGCTGGCCACTACTCGCATGTGAAACGCCTGGGCCAGGCTCACGTTCAACCGCTCGATGGCCGCAGGCCAGCTGATCCTCAGCAGACGTCCCAGTATCTCCCCATGTACCCTGCCCGGGCGCCAGTCGCCCAACCGCAGCACGGTTCTGCCCCGCACCAGGGGCACCACGAGGAGGACCACGGTGAACACCCGAGAAATGCTGGTGGCCAGTCCTGCCCCAAACACTCCCAGCGCCGGGAACCCCAGATGCCCGAAGATCAGCACCCAGTTGCCGAACACGTTGAGCACATTACCGATGATGCTCGCCCGCATGGGCGTTCGGGTGTCCCCCGCTCCCCGGAGGCAGGCGGTGAGCAGGGTTATGATGGCCAGGGCGCCGAATCCGGAAGATAATGCGCGGATATATCCAGTGCCCAGATCGCTCACCGGATCTTCCGCCCCCATGAACCTGAGGATGCCTCTGGCCAACAGATATATCCCACCGGCCACCACCAGCGCCAGCACCAACGACATTTGAAAGCATTGAGCCAGCACCCGGTCGGCGCCTGCCTGGTCCCGGGCCCCGACCTGCCTGGCCACCAGGGCGGTAGCGCCGCTGCCCAGTCCGAGCAGCACCGCGTGCACCACGAAGAGGGGCCGAAAGCTCAGCCCCACAGCAGCTATTGACGCCGCCCCCAGCCGCCCCACCATAGCCATGTCCACCACCTGGGCCATGGTCTGGACCGCCATCTGCGCCGCCACCGGCCACGCCAAGGATATCACCTGGCGCCTGATCTGCCGGTGATCCAGCACCGCCTCGGCGAGCTGCTCCTGTTCACCTCTCTTCAGCAGCACCTGGGTTCAATCTCCTCGACATAAGTTCGCTCCCCGAAAGGTCTGTTCCAACCCTGTGTTCGCCGCCGCGCTGCTTCCGTCCTGCTGGTTGCATGGGATGGCCGCGAGACCGAAAGACATGGCATAATGGAGTATGGATGAGGGGCTCCAATGGCCCAGCCCCGAACATTGCTCACCGAAAGGAGTATGAACATGGAAGCATTCCACTTCAGCCAGATCCCCGCGGAGCAGGTCGAGGGGGTTCCCGGGGTGACGGTCCGCTGGCTCATCGACCATCGGCGCGGAGCGCTCAATTACGCCATGCGGCTCTTCGAGCTCAGTCCAGGGGCGAGGACTCCCCGCCACTGTCACTGGTACGAGCAGGAGATGTTCGTCATAGCGGGACGAGGGCAGGCGATAGGCCCTGACGGAGAATGCCAGCCCATTGAGACGGGAACCGTCCTATGGGTGAAGCCGCATGAAGAGCATCAGATTCGAAACACGGGACGGGGCACGCTGCGCTTCATCTGCGTGATCCCCCACCAGCGCCACCGCACGGACGAGCCGCGACGCCCATAGCCCGGAGCATCCCAGGATGGGCACCAAGGGCGGGTCAAGCTCACTTGCCCGTTTCGGCAGCATCAGGCCACCCTACAAACCCTCGGGCTTCCTGATCCCCGCCTTCCCCTCGAAGCGAGGGAGTTCGCCGCATGCGCACCGATCCTGGGGCCATTGCGACGGCCAGTCTCAGTGAGGCTTGTCACCCGACACAGCTCGTGCGCCCACCGGGATCCAGCTCCACACCCTCAGCGCATCCCCCCTGGGCAGACGTGTCCGGGCCGCCAGGAAGAAGTTCTGGCCCGAGGCCTCCTTCATCTGCCGGGCGGGACCTGGCAGCGCCCACCTCTCGGCGCCCATTCGTCAGGCCAGCAGGGGCCGGTCAAGACCCCCGGCGACACATACTGTCGTGCGCCCTGGTGGGGACGACTGATACCCCCCAGCCAGGAACGGGGGGTCTGGTCCCAAATCCCGATGACACCAGGAGGTGAAGACCCTAACCAGCCAGGACAGCAACCCATCCGTGACCTGCACCGCAGTTCGAGCCGATACCAGGAGTCGGACGGAGGCGTGCCGAATTCCACAGGGCAGGAGGCTGTGCTGATGAGTTGCCATGGCCGGTACACTCTTTCATGTTCCACCGGTACCCTGGCCCTGGCGCGCCCCGGGGCACAGTACTACGACTTGAGGACTGCCCTCGAGTGCGCCCGAGAGCTGGGTCTTAGCGACCTGGAGCTCCTCCTCCATCCCGAGTGGCGACCCGAGCACCCGCCGCGCACCCCTTCCACCGCCGACTGGGCAAGTGTCCCCAAGCTGGATGCCCACCAGGTGCGTGCGCTGGTCCTGGAAGCCGCCCGCGAGGGGCTCACCTTTCCATCAGTGCACGCCAACCGGGACATCGGTAAGCTGCTCTGCAGCCGGGATTTATCCAACCGCCGGGAAGCACTGCAGGAACTGATGCGCGCCTGTCTCCTGGCGACTGAGCTGGGAGCGACAGTGGTGGTAGTACATGCATGGGACACTTACGCTCCCATCCTCCCGCTGGAAGACATCGCCGCTGCCCTCAGACAGATCATGGCCGAGCTTCCTCCCGTACCGGTGCTCTCCCTGGAGAATATCCCCACTAGCGAGCGCTGTCGCACTCCGGCGCAGACTCTGCGCGCACTGTTGGAGATGTTGCCGGCAGAACGGGTAGGGGTTACTGTGGATCTCACCTGGGCATCACTATGCGACAACCTCCCCGACCTGCTGGAGCTGACGCCCCGGGTCAATAACGTGCACATCCACGCGAAAATAGTTCGCCCCCGGCAGCCATCTCCAGGATTCCTCCTGCGTCCGTATCACGGTCACCTGGACCTCATGGAGAGCATTCGACAGCTGGCAGCCGCGGGTTACCGCGGGCTGTGGACGCTAGAGCTGCGGGGGGCCAGATGTGGCAGTGATTTCACCGAGGCACTGGCCCGACTTCACCATCTGTTGCAAGATGCCACTTCCTGCGCCAGCCCCTGAATGCCCTCGTCAAAGATCGCAGTGCAGCAGGGCCACCCATGGACTTCAGAGCAGACGCCTACAGACCCTGCGTATCTTGTCGAGTCCTTCGGCGATCTCCGCCTCTCCTATGGTCATGGGCGGGGCCATGCGGACGACGTTGTTGTACAGGCCGCCCCGCCCCACCAGCAGGCCTTCCTTTCTGGCTTCCTCCATGAATCGCCCCGCCAGATCGGGCGCCGGGGATCCGTCGTCCTCCACCAGCTCAACCCCCACCATGAGGCCCTTCCCACGCACATCCCCCACGAATCGGTAGCGTTCTTTCAGGTCCAGCAACCCGTCGAACAGTAGTTTGCCCAGCGACTCGACGCGCTCGGGCAGCCGTTCTTCCTCCATTACTTCCAGGGTGGCGACGGCGGCACGCGTGCTCACTGGGTTCCCTCCAAAGGTGGAGATGCTGTAATTCTGGCAGGCGTCGGCCACCTCGGGAATGGCGATGGTGGCGCCTATGGGGCAGCCGTTTGCCAGGCCCTTGGCGAACACCATGATCTCGGGCTCCACGCCCCAGTGCTGAATGCCGAACCAGTACCGGCCGGTCCTACCGAATCCCGTCTGCACCTCGTCGCAGATGAAGATCCCCCCGTAGCGCCTGACAATATCCACCACGATGCGGAAGTATTCCGGCGGAGGGGTGATGAAGCCTCCCACTCCCTGAATGGGCTCGGCCACCAGCGCCGCCACGCGACCGCTGGTGGCAGTGCGGATCACTTCCTCCAGGTCGTGCGCACAGGCCACATCGCAGCCGGGATAGGTCAGTCCGAAGGAGCAGCGGTAGCAATACGCGTTGTGGGCGAATATGATCCCGGGCAGGCCGGCACCTGCCGGGCGCCAGGGCGCGTTGCCAGTGATGGAAGTGGCTAGACTGGAACGGCCGTGGTAACTGTACCGGAGCGCGATGATCTCCTGGCAGCCGGTGTAGGCCCGGGCGGCCATGATGGCGGTCTCGATGGCTTCCGTCCCGCTGTTGGTGAAGAAGCTCTTCTGCAACCTACCAGGGGTCAAGTCGGCCAGCTTTCGGGCCAACTGAAGCATGGGCTCGTTGAGATAGCAGGTGGAAGTGTGGACGATGCGCTCCAGCTGCTCGATCATGGCAGCGCGCACCCTCGGATGACCATGGCCCACGCTCACCGTCAGAATTCCCCCGAAAAAGTCCAGATACTCCTGGCCGCGAGAATCGCGAACTCTCACTCCTTCGCCTTCCAGCAGGGTGATGGGCTGGGAATAATACGTTCGCACGTTGGGAAACAGGTACCGATCCTTACACTGCTGCGCTTCCTCTGGACGCATCTCGCCAACTCCTTTCGTCAACGTTCTCCCGTTCCGACCTTTTGCCTGCCCCGCTTAACCGCCGGTTGCCTCACTCCGCCACTCGTTGTCCCCGCAACCTGAACTTGACCACTCCTGCCGGACATTTGACCACCGTCTCGTGTGGACCGGTTCCTCCCAAGTTGCGGAGGTCTCCCCCACTTCTGATGGCTTCCATGGCCGGAAAGATCTTCAGGAAGGTCGTTGGACAAAAATGCGCGGGCGTACCGTAGGTGCAGTGGAAAGAGTCACCCACCTCCAACCCAAGACGGCATTTGGTGGGATCATTCTCCTGTCCGACCTGCAGGACAGTGATGATGAACGCCCAGTCTTCGCGGTACCAAGGCCGCACCGACATCTCTCCTCTCCTCGTGGTACCAGGGCGGCACCACGTCTGCTCCTGACCGTTGTGGGCATGGCCCGCGCAGGCAGAACCAACTTCAATGCAACTTTCGCTGCACAACCCCAGCTCGATGCATCCAGTCGCTCCCACTGGGGGCTGACCAGGCCCTTTTCCCCGACTGACGGTGCAGCTCGTTTGGTCAACTTCTCCGTGCGGGGTCACCCTCCTGCCCTCATGCACGCAGATCCTCCGGGACCGCATAAAGCAGCAGGCGCGGGCAAAGCATAAGCGTAGACAACCCACGCCCCAAACCCAAAAGGAGGCTGAGAACCGATGCCGACTCAAAGAGAACTCACCGAGCTGAGCGAGATGATTCGGGAACAGCAGGACACGGTGCGAAAGTTCAGCGTGATGGCCAACCAGTGCCAGGATCCGCAGCTGCGCTCGATGATCGAAAGTCACCAGCAGAGGTTCCGCAATGCCATCGACAAGCTGCAAGGACACCTGGGAGTACCCGGAGGCCGCGGTGTGGCAGCGCGTCCCATGGAGATCGGAGGAATCGGGGGTCAGGTAGGTCGGGAGCCAGGCCAGCGGATGCTTAGCGATCGAGAGATTGCCAGCGACTGCCTGAAGGACTGCAAGTACTTCGCCACCAGAGCTACCATCGCGGCAGGGGAAGCCACCAACCCAAATCTCCGCAATGACCTGTTGAGCCAGTCGTCGGACCACCTGGGTATGGCATATGAGCTGTACAAATTCATGGAGCAAAAGGGCTGGTACCGGACCTCGCAGGCCAAACCAGAAGACGTCAACGAGGTGGCCCGCTGGCTTCAAACCACCTCTTGACCGCCGAGGTCCGCAGGGCGGTCGGTCCCAGTGGGGGGCGGTAGCCAACCGCCTCCCATCGTTTTGAAGACCAATGTGCGAATACCCCGCCCTTCGCACGCGACCGGTGCATGACCTCCCCAGGAGGGCATCATATCTCGACGGACCAGGTCCTCTCCCCCACGGGATCTGACCCCCGATGAAACTTGGCAGCTTCCGGCTCAGGCTCACCTCACGGGAGAGCGCGTTGACACTGGCTTTTGGGGTTGGTTATACTGTTAACGACTGGTATGCACGCGGCTCCTACTCGGTTGCGCCCCGAGTGGGAGCCGATTGACCGCCTGACCGGGCGCCCGGGATACTTACAGGTGGTTGGTGGCAACAAGAGGAGGTCGAAGCGGCAATGGGCATTTCACCGTGGGTGCCGATCGCCATAGGAGCGACGGGTATGCTTTACGCAGGATTCCTGGCCAGAGCCATCAGTAAATCTCCTGCCGGGACCCCGCGCATGATAGAGATCTCTGATGCCATACATCGGGGTGCCATGGCGTTTTTGCAACGGGAATACAAAGCATTGGTCCCCTTCGTGGTCGTCCTGGCAGCAGTGCTGGCATGGAAAATCAGCCCGCACACGGCGTTGGCCTTCGTGCTGGGAGCGTTGTTCTCGGCCCTGGCCGGATACTTGGGCATGAACATAGCCACCCGGGCCAACGTCCGCACCACCAATGCCGCCCAGAAATCACAGGGCGACGCGCTCAAGATGGCCTTCTCGGGGGGAGCAGTCATGGGCCTGTCGGTGGCCGCGCTGGGGCTGGTCGGCCTGGGTGTGCTCTACGTGGTATTCGGCCGTCCTGACATCATCAACGGGTTTGCCCTCGGGGCCAGCTCCATCGCCCTGTTCGCCCGCGTGGGAGGCGGCATTTACACCAAGGCGGCCGACGTGGGAGCTGACCTGGTAGGAAAGGTGGAGGCGCGTATACCCGAGGACGATCCCCGGAACCCCGCGGTGATTGCCGACAACGTGGGTGACTGCGTGGGGGACACCGCGGGCATGGGCGCGGACCTTTTCGAGTCCTACGTGGGTTCAGTGGTAGCCGCCATGGCCATCGGCCTGGCGGCGCTAGGGGATCGGGGCGTTTTCGTCCCCCTCCTGCTGGTAACCGCCGGACTGGTAGCATCCATGATTGGGGTCACCTTCGTCAGGTGGCAGGGCGGGACCAACCCGCAAGGAGCGCTTCGTAACGGCACCTACGTGGGGGGCGCGTTGGCCGCGCTCTCCTTTTACTTCATCACCCGTGCCTACTTCGGTGGACTGGAGGCATTTTACGCCACCCTGGCAGGGTTGCTGGCCGGAGTGGTGATCGGAGCGATCACTGAGTACTACACCTCCGGCCCGCCGGTGGTAGATGTGGCCAAGTCGTGCCAGACCGGTGCCGCCACCAACATCATCACCGGCCTGTCGGTGGGCATGCAGAGCACCGCGCTGCCCATTCTGGCCATCATGGCGAGCATCTACGTGGCCCACCGGCTGGCGGGACTTTACGGCATTGCTCTGGCGGCGGTAGGAATGCTGTCCACCATTGGCATCACGCTATCGGTGGACGCCTATGGTCCGGTGGCGGACAATGCTGGCGGGATTGCGGAGATGGCTCATCTCCCGAACAAGGTGCGGCGGGTGACGGACACCCTGGACGCCCTCGGGAATACCACCGCCGCCATAGGTAAGGGCTTCGCCATCGGTTCCGCCGCCCTGACCGCCCTGGCGCTTTTCTCCGCGTACAGCCAGGTGGTGGGCCTGCGGGCAATAGACTTGACACGACCCCAGACCATCATCGGGCTCTTGCTCGGCGCCATGCTTCCGTTCCTGTTTTCTTCCATGGCCCTGCGGGCGGTGGGTCGAGCCGCCTTCCGCATGGTCGAGGAGGTTCGCCGCCAGTTCCGCGAGATCGAGGGGCTGATGGAAAATAAGGCAAAGCCGGACTACGCCAGATGCGTGGACATCAGCACGGTCGCCGCCCTGAAAGAAATGGTGGTGCCCGGTCTCCTGGCGGTGGTGGCTCCCCTGGCAACCGGAGTGCTGCTGGGGCCGGAGGCGCTGGGAGGGTTGCTGGCGGGTTCTCTGGTGAGCGGGGCGTCCCTGGCCATCCTCATGGCCAACGGCGGGGCGGTGTGGGATAACGCCAAGAAGTACATCGAAGCGGGCAACTTGGGCGGCAAGGGTACCGACGTTCACGCCGCCGCGGTGGTGGGCGACACCGTGGGCGATCCCTTCAAGGACACTGCCGGCCCATCCCTGAACATCCTCATAAAGCTGATGGCCATCGTTTCCTTGGTATTTGGCTCGCTGTTCGTGTGAGCTTCGGCTCCGCAGCGCCCGGTATTCAGGTGAGAGGAGGTAGCTCCAGTACGGGGTGTGGGCTCCAGACCCTCGCCAACTCACGAACCTCGGCCTTCACGGTGAGATACAGGATGTCCCAGCCCTCCTCGGCCAGCTGCGCCAGCAATTCGAACTGGCGCGCGAGGCGGGCGGAATCAGAGGTGAGGAAGGCTTCGTCCAGAATGAAGAAGCCGGGTCGATCCCCCAGCCGCTGGCGGCCCAGGGCTACCCGTACCGCCAGATACAGCTGATCGACCGTTCCCCTGCTCAGCTGAAAGGTGCGGAACTTCCGGCCGTCAGCGGCGACGACCTCCAGGTCCTTTTCCTCGGGCAGGAGGCTAATGGACCGGTAGCGTCCTCCGGTCACCCACCGAAAGATGCGCTCTGCTTCCCCGGTCCTGGCCAGGAGGTCGGCCACCTTTCCCTCCTCCTCTGCCTCCAGCGCCTCGAGTATCGATATTCCCCGCTGGGCAAGACGCTGTTTCTGCTCCGCCCGGGCCACGAAATCTTCCAGCAGATCGCACAGCTCCTCCAGTTCCACCAGGGCCTCTCCGTCCGGAAGCGACTCCTCGATCAAGACCTTTCGTCCTTTGGCGAACAGCTCGCGGACATGATTCCGGTGCTTCTCCAGCCGGTCTTGCAGCCGGCTGATCTCCTCCTGGCTGCGGCGCAGACGATCCCGTAGCCCCTCCACGTCCGCCTCGTCGCATTGCAGCTCCCGGGGCCACTCCCCGCGCGGGCGCAGCTTTTCCACTTGCTGTCCCCACCAGCCAACTTCATCCGCGTCCGGGGGAGGTTCCCCCAGCTGCCCGCGCAACTCCCCCCGTTTGGTCTCCATCTCCCGCAGCAGCTGCTGCCGTCGGCGGAGTTGTTCTTCGAACTCCGCTACATCCTGTACACCGCACTCCTGCAGCAGTGCTTGCAGTTCCTGTTGGAGCTGTTGCAGCCGGGCGCTCTCCTGTACCAGGTCGCGGTCCAATTGATCCAGCTCTTCATCCAGACGCCGCAGACGCTGTTGCAGCTCATCATGGCGCCGGCGTCGCTCCTCGTAGGTCCGTTCGAAGGCCTCCAGCGCGGCCAGGAGCCCGCCGAGATCTCGCGCTTCGATCCCATGGGAGGCTGCCTGCCGGCACAGCTGACCCTCCCGTCGCACCAGCTTCGCGTGGTGCCGAGCAGTGACGAGCAACCACATGGCCAGGCCTGACGCCACTGCGGCCAGGCCCAGAGCAACCACCGCCAGTCGCGGCCCATCCGCTGCCAGGAGCCATACGCTGCCCAGCACTCCTCCGATGCTCACCGCCGCCATGGAGAACAGCCACCCAACGCGGCGGTGCAGGATGGCCCCCACGGGATTGGCTGCATCCATTCGCTCCCGCAAGGCATCGGCAGCCCGCCGGATCTCCCTGGTGGCAGACAGCTTCGCTGACTGAGGTTCCAGCTGCGAGCGCGCCTCTCGGAGTGAGGTCTCGATTCTTGTTCGTTCCTCCTTGAGCTCTCTCCGGCGTTGCTCAAGACGGAGCAGTCTCCGGTTCACCTCTTCCACGCCGCGCTCAAGATCCCTCAGCAGGTCCCGGCGCTCCTCCGTGAATGGTGCCAGGGACCGCTCTTGCTCAGCGAGCTCTTTCAGCTGCCCCAACAGTCGGGACATCCGCTCATAGCGCTGGGCACGCCAGGCTCGCTCCATCCGCACCAGCTGCTCCTGCAATCGCTTTACCTCACGCTCCAGCTCCACTCGCCTCAACTCTTCTCGATCCCACCCCTGCCTTCGCGCCTCCGCCAGGAACTCTCGCAGCTCGAAAACCAGTTTCTTGGCCACAGACACCCGCTCGCCAAAGTAACGGTTGTCCTTCCGGCTGGCCAGGGGTGCGGTGGATCTGGGGCTGGTCAGCTGTCCGTACTGACGCAGATGCTCCTTCAGAAACTTCAGCTTGTCAGTCTCCAGTCCGGTGATATGATCAGCCAACCGTCGGTAGTATCCGCCTTCCGGGTCGATGTAGAGATCACTGTCCCGGATGACGAACAGGTTCCTCAGGTCGTGCCCGTCGATCCCCAGATACTCCTCCAGGGTCACTTCCTCGGGGATCTTGATCTCGCGTTCTGCGTCCTCTATCAGCAGATACCCTTCCGGCAGGGCGCTGACCCTCTGCAGCCGCGCGAACTCCTTGCCGCGGCTGGCCAGCAGCATCTTCACCAGGGCATCCACCAGCATGGTCTTGCCGCTCTCGTTACCCCCGAAGATGACCTGCAGGCCCTTCCTCGGGCGCAGAAGCAGATCCGCCAGCGGCCCGTATCTCCTGATGAAGATTTCCTTGATCCACAAGGCACTCAGAACCTCCTTAGGCGGTAGCCGGCCAGGGCCCTCAGGATCTCCGCTTCCAAAGCCGCCCGTTCGTCGGGCGAACAGTCCTCCGAGGCCAGGCGGCGACATATGCGTGCGTACAGGGGGTCTTCAATGGCTACCGACACGCTTTGGTACTGTTCCCTAAGCCTCACGTTACGCCGCCCATCCAGCAGCCGCCGAAGCGTCCTGCTGAACCGGTCCTCGGGCCAGGAGATGAGCCCCGATACTACCAACTCGACTTCCACGTCCTCATCCCTCAAGGCATCCAGCGCCGACGGCAGCTGGACCTCCAGCACCTCGGCCTCCCTCCCCGGGGTCAGCTCCACGTTGATGGTGTGATAGTAAAACGTATCCAGATAAAGCCCGGTGGGCCCGCGCTCGAGGTCCAGCAAATTGACCATCCTCTTACCCTGCTCGCGCCGGGTAATGGCCACGGGAGAGCCAGGGTAGACGAAAACGCACCGATTTCCGCGACGAACGTCGAACCGGGAGTGAAAATGCCCCGCCAGTACGTAGTCGTAGCCCGTGGCATCCAGCATGGAGAGGGTCACGGGAAGGTAGCGAGCGTGCTCCTCAGGACCGAAATCTTCCAGGCGCAGGAAGGGAGCCAGGAGGGTACAGTGCAGAACCAAGAGGTTGCGGACGCCGGGCCGGCGGGCTTGTTGAAGCTCGGGCACCATTTCCAGGAACGAACGATCACTCGGGGGAAGGCACACCACGCGACAGGAGGGAAAGTCCACCCAGCCCACAGCATCCAGTCCCAGCACCGTGACGTCCGATCCCAGGTATTCGCCCGACTGGAACGCGGCTCGATCGTGGTTTCCCGCTATGATGATCACCTGGAAAGGATTCCCGGAGAATAACCCACGCAGCCTCGGACGCAATCTTTCTGCTTCCAGAGGGCTGTGGAAGAGGTCGCCCGCCACCACCAACAGATCCACCTCGTGCTCCCGGGCGCAGGCCAGGACCCGCTCCAGCCCCCTTTGCCTGGCGGGGACCTGGCTGTCGAGATGCAGGTCGGAAGTGTGCAGGATCAGCACCGGCATTCGCCTCCCTATTGGCAAGGGTTCGCCAAGTCACCGCCGGAGACCTCTCGAAGACAGTGCGACAAGACCATGAGGGCAAAACCAGCAACATACAATGCCCTAACTGCGAACGTGGCGCAGCAAACTTCGTTGCGCGAAATTTAGCCCAGTCACATCGACGCAGCAGCAGGCATGTGTTATACTGCAGCAGTATCGCGCAAGCGTTCAGACTTGACAATGAGCCATGCCCCTGGTACATTGACAGTCAGATACGACGATGACAGCCGGTGCATCCAATGGGAGGTTGTAAAGTACTACTACGAGCGCCTAAGCCTGCCGGAGTTTATCGCTCCTTGAAGGCTCCCTCAGCCTACTGAGGGCCTGCTTTTCGATCTGGCGCGCCCTTTCCCCGCTGACCCCCAGCATCTCCCCCCTCGCGCAGGGTACGGGCGGGTTCGTCCTCCAGGCCAAAACGCATGCGTTACGCTGTCGCCTCCCCGGGCTTGAGGGTGCTGAGGACCCCTGCGGCTGCTCCTTCAGCAGCTGCTGTGCCACGGCCTCTTCCGGGGCCCGCTTCCTGGAGGCTGCTCGCGAAGACCGCTACTACGCGCTGTACGTTCACCACGGAGATGCGACAGGGGGAGATCCTGGGACCCACGTCGGACGACGTAGACCTCGAACGCGGCACGCCTCACCAAACAGCCCGTGGAAGCCCTTCGGGCTCATCGGAGGGTACAGCTCGAGGAAAGACTACTCGTCGGCGAAGCGTGGGACAACAGCTGGAAGCTGGTCCTCTGTACGCAGGTGGGTGCCCACGTGAACCGCGGCAACCTACTGCGCCGGTCTCTTTACCGGACCCTGGGTAGGGCCGGCGTCCCCCACATAAGGTCCCACGACCTGCGACGGATCCACACCCGAAGGTCGTGCAGGACATGCTGGCTCACGCCAGCGTCACGCTGACCCTGGACACGTACAGCCGCGTGCTGCCCTCCGTGCAGGCTGAGGCGGCCGCTAAGATGGAAAGCATCTTTGAGGACATCGCAAAGAGTAAAGGGCCGGTCGGTAGACCAACCCTCACCGCAGCTGGGTCCCGGGCCAACCCGGGGCCCTATACGTTTCTAACACTGCCGCCTGACGGGCTCTTCAGTCACTCCAAAACCGCCTCTTCACTACAGAATTTGCTCCGCTTGCCGGGGGATCTCATCTCATTCCCCCACCATTCCCCCATTGGCGCGTTCTCTCCGGTGATCCCATCTGGCGGCCCCGTCAATTTTTCCCGTCATGACGGGCTTTTTTCCTGGTGCCGCAGGGCGGAATCGAACCGCCGACACGCGGATTTTCAGTCCGCTGCTCTACCAACTGAGCTACCGCGGCCCAACGCACTCCTTGGTGGGCGAAACAGGATTTGAACCTGTGACCCCCCGCGTGTAAGGCGGGTGCTCTCCCGCTGAGCTATTCGCCCCATCCCGAGTGCATTATACAACAGCTGTGTTGCTTCGTCAAAGGCTACCCGCGGCCTGTCCGCGTCAACGTTTGGTAGG
>DFNJ01000001.1 GCA_002376005.1 Firmicutes bacterium UBA3570 | reverse complement strand
GGCTGGTTGCCAGCACTGCTGCCATGGGATTGATCCGTCAGCAAAAAGCTGCTGCTAGTTGGCAGGAAGACCTGCCGGCATGGCTCCAAGCCCGGATGCCTGCGCTGTATGGGCCGCATGCTGGTCGTGCCTGGGTGAGGTACGTGCTGAGAGGACTGGCTCAGGCCACGCAGGAGATCGCATGATGATGTCCATGCGCGGTTTGCCTACCAAACGTTGACGCGGACCCCGCGTGCACGTGCCCTTGACAGGCCTGGTAGACCGTGGTACATTATAAAAAACTACGTATGCATGTTGAGCGGCCTCATCTCAACCTGAGGTGGGGTAGAGGAGCGGGCAGGCCAAGAGTACGCTGGCAGAGAAAGGCATCGATGAACCAGCGGAAAGGGGCCCTCGCCGAAGCCCATGAGCTTGGCCAGAAGACATGGGCTGGGGCTGCGCCGAACAGGTGCAGCACTGTCACGACCGCTGGGTCCCAGGCGGTTGTGGAGCGCTATCTCCACGCAGAGGGGCGGGATGAGGATTTTTGTTAAGTGTATTGCAGGTGCGGCCTTACGCGGTGGCTCCGGGTAATGGCCCACTCCCCCCACGGGCCGGGATCTCCTCCCGGCCCATGCTTGCTAGGGGAACGTTCAGCCCTCGGCAGAGGAAAACGGTACTCTGAGGGGAAATCTATTAAAGATTGTCCATTGCTATTTCGTGGCGAGAGGTTGTGGCACTTGTTTGACACCGGCTTCATCATGCGGTTACCGGCCCTGCTCGTAGCCCTCAGCGTGCATGAGTATGCGCACGCTCGGGTTGCGGATCGCCTCGGTGATCCCACGCCCCGGTATGCGGGTAGGCTGACACTCAATCCTCTGGCGCACGTGGACCCCGTAGGACTGCTGATGCTCTGGGTATTCCGCTTTGGCTGGGCGAAACCAGTTCGGGTAAACCCGGCTTTCTTCGCTGATCCGCGCCGTGGCATGTTGCTAGTGGGATTGGCGGGTCCTGCCGCCAATGTTCTCACGGCCCTATTGACTGCCGTACTGTTCCAGGTGGGGGTACTCCGGGCTACTAGCTGGATCGGCGTAGTCGCCAACTGGATTTTCACCTACAACGTCATCCTGGCGACTTTCAATGTTCTGCCCATCCCACCGCTGGATGGCTCCCGCGTCCTGGCGGGTCTGATCCCTAGGGGTCACTTACGGTGGCTGGCCCAACTGGAGCAGTATGGTTGGTTGATCTTGCTCGGCCTCATCTGGACAGGGGTGATTGGCCGGATCATGTTCCCTATGGCCAATGGAATGGCGCGGTTCCTCAATGAGCTGGCCCGGCTGTTGGCAGGGAATTGGTAGGCAGGAGAGGTGACGTGACAATGTCTGCAAAGAGACGGCTGGTAAGTGGAATGCGGCCCACCGGGCGGTTACACTTGGGCAACTGGTTGGGCGCCCTGAAGCTATGGATTAATTTGCAGGAGGAATATGAGACCTTCTACTTCGTGGCCGACTGGCATGCCCTCACCACCGGGTACGAGGATACCAGCCAGTTGCGGGAGAACCGCAGGCAGATGGTCATTGACTGGCTGGCGGCGGGCCTGGATCCCGCGCAGTCAGTGATTTTCGTGCAGTCGGACGTAAAGGAGCATGCCGAACTCCACCTGTTGCTGTCCATGATTACTCCCCTGGGGTGGCTGGAGCGCATGCCCACCTACAAGGAGATCCTCCGGGAACTGGAGGCCCGACAGATCTCCACTTACGGTTTCCTCGGCTATCCCATGCTGCAGGCGGCGGACATCCTCATCTACAGGCCATACGGGGTGCCAGTGGGGGAAGACCAGCTGCCGCACGTGGAGTTTACCAGAGAGGTTGCCAGAAGGTTCAATCACCTGTACGAACCGGTGTTCCCGGAGCCGGAGGGCCTGGTGAGCGAGACGCCCCGCGTTCCCGGGATCGACGGCAGGCGGATGAGCAAGAGCTTCGGCAACCACATAGAGCTGGCGTCACCTCCCGATGTCATCAGGGAGCGAGTAGGTCAGATGATCACCGACCCCGCGAGGGTGCGACGCACCGATCCGGGTCATCCCGAAGTCTGCTCGGTATTCGCGCTGGCTCGGATTTTCAGGGCGACGGAGACTGACGGCATTCGGGAAGATTGCGAGCACGCCCGCGTGGGGTGTGTGGATTGTAAGGCCGCGTTGGCGGAAGCCATCATAGAAGCGCTGCGCCCTTTTCGCCAGCGCAGGCAAGAGCTAGAACGCGACGAGTTGACCGTGGAGAAGATCCTGAGGGAGGGTGCTGAACGCGCGCGAGCCGAAGCTGCAGTCACCTTGCGGCGGGTTCGTGAGGCCATGAGGCTGTAGGCGCAGGCTATGGGGTATTCGGTCAGGCTCCCCGTGTTTGAAGGGCCCTTGGATCTGCTGCTTCATCTCATCGAGGAACAGCGGCTGGACATCTACGACATCCCGATAGCACACATCACCTCGCAATACCTCGCTTACTTGCGCGCCATGGAGCGGGTGGACGTCGAGCTGGCCAGCGAGTTTTTGGTAATGGCGGCCACCCTCATGGCGATCAAGGCGCGCATGCTATTGCCCAAGCCGGCTGAAGCGGTGGCCACAGCAGATGAGGAGGATCCTCGACGGGAGCTGGTCTCGCGGCTGCTGGAGTACAAGAAGTTCAAGAAAGCTGCAGCCGTGCTGCGTGCCCTGGAGGAAAGGCAGAGGGGCAAGTTTCCCGCACAGCCCAGGCGTCCTTCCGACCTGCGCCCCGACCTCAGCTATCTGCCGGCGGACACACTGCAGGTCCTCTGGACTGCTTTCTCGCGATTGCTGAAGGATGCCGATCCGGTCCCGCAGCAGATCATGCGAGATCTCATCACGGTGAGGCAGAAGATGGCGCTGGTATTGCGGACGCTCCGGCGGCATCCAGGACGCGTTCAGCTCGACGGACTGATAGGTCCGGCACCCAGCCGGACCGACATTGTGGTGACTTTCCTGGCAGTGCTGGAGCTGGCACGGATGGGGCGGCTGCGCGTCATACAGGACTTCCCCTTTGGTCCCGTATGGTTAGAAAGAGTTGGTGAATGGCATGGACGATCACCAGCTGCGGGCAGTTCTAGAAGCCCTGCTGCTAGCCACCACTGAGCCCCTGGTTCCCGCCAAGGCGGCTGAGGTGGTGGGGGTGAGTGCAGAAAGGTGTCAGCGGCTTCTGGAAGAGCTGGCGGAAGAGTATAGACAGCGTGAGAGTGGCTGGGAGCTGCAGAGGGTTGCCGGCGGGTATCGTCTGGTAACCAGGCCTCAATTCGCTCCCTACATCGAGCGACTTTACCGTCGCACGCCAGCGGCTCCGCTGTCGGAAGCGGCGCTGGAGACCCTGGCAGTCATTGCCTACCGTCAGCCGGTGACACGGGCGGAAATTGAGCACATCCGCGGGGTTAACTGCGACTCGGTCTTGAACACGCTCTTGGAGAGGGGGCTGATAGAGGAGGTTGGCCGCAAGGAAGCTCCGGGGCGTCCCATCCTGTACGGTACCAGTCGGCATTTCCTCGAGCATTTCGGCCTCGACAGTCCGGAAGACCTTCCCCCGTTGCCCGACGAGGAGACGGAAGGGCCTCCAGGTGAGCGCGCGACCAAGTAGGATGGCTGAAGCATCACGGTATACTCCTGGGCTATGAGATCCATGCTAGCTGTGAACAGGGTCCGAATTTGCTGGAGGCGCGACGCTGATGGCGCATCCCCTGGAAAAACTCATGGACACGGTCCTGGCCAACCTCAAGGGCATGGTTGATGTGAGCACCGTGGTGGGGCAGCCTGTCCAGACGCAAGACGGCAACGTGGTGGTACCGGTGTCCAGGATGACCCTTGGCTTCGTGGCCGGAGGGAGTGACTGGCAGGAATCCCAGCCGGAGCAAGAACTGCCCAAGAAGCAGGGTGAAAGTGAACAGCAGCAATTACCCTTCGGCGCCGGCAGCGCGGGCGTGGTGGTGGTCGCGCCGGTGGGTTTTCTGGTGGTGGGCCGCGAAATTCGATATCTGCCCGTGTCGGGTGGGTCGGTGTACGAGAGGTTACTGGAGAAGGCCCCGGAAATGCTGGTCCTGCTGGATCGAGTGCTGGCCCGCGTATGTCGGGGGGAATAGGAGGCCGCTTGGCCGTTGCATTCCATATGGGCAGGCACTCTGGGTTTCGGACTGGTGAGCATACCCGTGAGGCTTTATCCGGCGACGGAGGATAGAGCGCCGCATTTCCGTCACCTGCACCGTGACTGCGGCACCCCCATGAAGTACCTCAAATGGTGTCCACGCTGTGATCGCAAACTGGAGCCCGAGGATGTGATCCGCGGTTACCAGTATCAGCGCGGTCGCTTCGTGCCGGTGAGCGATGAGGACTTGCGCCACCTACCCCTACCCACCGCTCGCCGGATAGACATCCTCCAGTTCGTGCCGCTGCGGGAGGTCGATCCCATATACTACCACAAACCGTACTTCATCGCTCCGGGGCAAGGGGGAGAAAGGGCTTACGTGCTCTTACTTCGCGTGCTCCGCGACTTGTCGGTCGGGGCCCTTGCCAAGGTTGCTCTTCGCGCGCGGGAATGGCTGGCTACCATACGCCCCTACCGTCGGGTGCTGGTCCTGGAGACCATGCAATTCGCCGATGAGGTACGATCGCCAGACGCGGTCCCTGGAGTACCTGATGAAGATATCGCGGTTACCGGTCCCGAGATGGAAACGGCCAGGATGCTGGTCGAAGCGCTGTGCGGGTCCTTTCGCCCCGAGCAGTATCGTAGCGAGTATCGTCGGGCCCTGGACGAACTGGTCAGGCGGAAGGTGGAGGGGCGGGAGTTCGTGCAGCCGGAAGAGGCTCCGCCCGTTGCGGTACCCGATCTCTTGGAAGCGCTGCAAGTCAGCCTGGCCCAGCTGCAGCGGAAGGAGGCACCTGGAGGTGGGTCAAAGGACAGCAGCCAAGGCGGGTAACGGACCGGCATTCGTCCCGCCCATGGAGCCGGTTACTGGGGATCGCGCCTTCGATGACCCCGCGTATCTTTACGAGGTCAAGTGGGACGGGGTGCGTTGCATTGCGGTGGTGGATGGAGCAGTGCGGTTGTACGCGCGGAGTGGTCAGGACCGCACCGACCGGTTTCCCGAGCTGGCTGGTCTTGCCCGGGCAGTGAGAGGACAAAGGGCGGTCTTGGACGGCGAATGCACGGTGATGAGCCCCGAGGGTCCAAGTTTCCCTCGCATCTTGCGGCGACAGTCTTCGCCGCCCGATTCCGGCATCGTGCGGGCATACCCGGTGACCTATTTCGTGTTCGACCTCCTTTACGCCGGCGGGCGATGGCTTCTTGACCAGCCATGCCAGGAACGTCGAAATGCGCTGCGGAGACTGGTTGATCCCGCCGGCCCGGTGCAGCTGAGTCCCTCGTTTGCCTCCGGGCCTTTGCTGTTCGAAATGATGAAAGGCAGGGGTTGGGAGGGGATAGTGGCCAAGAGAAAAGACAGCCCCTACCTGCCCGGTCGCAAGTCCCCGGCTTGGGTCAAGATCAAGTGCTGGCGCCGCGGGGTGTTCGCCGTGGTTGGTATGCAGCCAACCCGAGGAGGCACTTCGCTGTTGCTGGCGGCTGCCGACGAGGCAGGAAGGGCATGGTACGTGGGACGAGTGCAAATGCGGACCGGGCGGATCGATCCTTCAGTGCTCCCTCAGGATGCGGTAAGTGATGGCCCACCCGGCCCCCACTTCCCCCGAGACCCGAGCATTCACTGGCTGGTTCCCTTAGTTCTGGCGGAAGTACGGTATCTGGAGTGGACTCCTCGGGGCCACCTGCGATTCCCCTCACTGGTGAAGCTGCGAGCAGGAACGCTGCAGGAGTGCCGGATCTGAGGTATGCGGGAGGAGGAGATATGGGTATCTGTTGGTGGACGGAGGGTGCGCATCACTCACCCGGGCAAGGAGTTATGGCCCAGCGCGGGGATAACCAAGGCTGCCTACCTTGCCTATCTGAATTTCGTTGCCGACAGATTACTAGCCTTCAGCCGCGGTCGACCGGCGATGTTGCTCAGGCATCCGCGGGGGCAGGCTTGCTCGGGCTTTTACCAGAAGAACCTGCCAGCATGGGCCCCTGGTTGGCTGCAAACCTACCAGGAGTGCCGCGGTGGCCGGAGCACGCGGTACCTGGTCCTGTCTGAACCCGCGGATCTGATCTGGGTGGGAAACCAGGACGCGCTCGAGATCCACACGTGGCTGGCCACGGTAGACGACCCAGAGCACCCAGATTTGCTGGTGTTCGACCTGGATCCGGCGGGAGGCGCGGGCTTTGCGGAAGCGGTCACCGTTGCTCAAATCCTGCGGCGGTTGCTGCAGACACTCAACCTGGTATGTTGGGTCAAGACCTCGGGGGGGTCGGGCCTGCACATTTACGTCCCTCTCCAACCAGGTCCTGGTCACCAGGAGGTGCGGAGGTTTGCCCAGCAGGTAGCATCATTGCTGGCCAAGTCTCATCCGGAGCTCATCACGCTGGAGCGGAAGCCTGACCGGCGCGGGTCGCGGGTGTACATAGATTACCTCCAGAACGGAAGAGGCCGGACCATGATCGCGCCTTATTCTCCCCGGGCCACCCCACAGGCCACCGTGTCCACTCCGCTGGACTGGGACGAGCTGGACTCCGTCGACCCGCTGTCCCTGACCATCAGCACCGTGCCGAAACGGCTGGCTTCATTGGGCGATCCGTGGCAGGAGATAATGAGGCGGCGGGGGCGACTGCCCGGATGGGAAGGATGATGGGCCTGCTGGGTGAACCAAGATAAAGAGTCGCCAGGTGTAAGGGGGATGGGAAATGGCTCTCAGCACCCACGAGATGATGCGCATAGCACTCGAATTGGTGGGCCAGGACGAGGTACCTCCGGACAGCTGCATCTACGTACCCAGTGCGGAGGTGAATAGAGTACTGGCGGCCATCGATCTGGGTCCGGCGGAGATGCTGATGGCGGTCCAGCTGGGATGTGACTGCGTGCTGGCCCATCATCCGGCACCCGGGCTCCAGACCTTCTGGCAGATTCTGGACCTGCACGTACTGCAGATGATTCGCGCCGGTGTTCCGGAGGACGTAGCCAGGGACGCTGTGCGAGCTCTGAAGGAGGTACGACGCTGGGCGGCTCACAGCGGCAATTGGCTCCAGCTTCCCGCCGTGGCCAGGCGCCTGGGGCTAGCCTACCTCAATGTGCACAACCCGGCGGACGAGCTGGGCCGACGGCGCCTGCAGGCGGCGGTGGACGCCCTGCCGCCGGAGGCCTCGGTGGGCGACTTGGTGGCAGCACTGGAGGATCTGGAGGATATTCGCATCGCGCCAACCCAGGTGGAGGTGGCGCTAGGGAATGCCGGAAACCGCGCGGGGAGGGTGGTGGTATCCCACGGAGCCGGTACCAACGGTGGTTACCCGATCGCCAAAGCGTATTTCGATCACGGGGTCGATACCGTGGTATACATCCACATTGCTGCAGGTGAGTTAGAGCGCCTGCGTCGGGAGTTCGCCAATGAAAAGAACCTGGTGGTAACTGGCCACATCGCCAGCGACCTGCTCGGTTTCCGTCCGTATGTGGAGGCTCTTCGGGCCCGAGGCCTGGAGGTTATTGGCCTGGGGTTCTGAACCCAGGACGTCTCTACCATCTCGCTCATCACTTATTACCGGGTCTGGCTGCGTGGCAGGCGCCAATCAAATGGCCTACGGTAGCCTGTGCACCGGCCAGGACAGATCGTCGACCTGCGTGGCAGGTCGCGTAGACCTGCCCTGACCTTGGCTCGACCGCCATGGATCCCTCCCGGACCCATGACGATCTTCGCTCGGCTACCGTAGACCCGTTTGTATGATGGTCCGGGATGGCCTTGTTTATGAGAGCCAAATCCTGCCAGCATCCGCACCTTATTTTCCTCTTCCCCCAGTCATAAGCTTCTGCGAAGGTCCGGAAAGGGGGGGTCCGTATGTTTAGTTGGCTGTGGGGGTTCCTGCTGATTGGTGCTGTGTGTTACTCAGCCATCTCCGGCACCGGAGAACGGCTGGCCACCGAGGTCCTGCGCTCCGCGAAGGTGGCGGTGGACACCCTGCTGGGTTTCGTGGGGGTCATGTGTCTGTGGCTGGGGTTGATGAAGATCGCAGAGGAATCGGGAATGGTCCAGCTTTTGGGCCGGTTGCTGCGACCGGCGCTGCGGTTGTTGTTTCCCTCCGTGCCCAACCACCACCCGGCGTCGGGGGCATTGGTACTCAGCATCAGTGCCAACTTACTGGGGATGGGCAGCGCGGCCACCCCGCTCGGCCTCCAGGCGATGAGGCGGTTGGCGGAGCTCAATCCCCAGCCCGACTATCCCAGCGACCCGATGTGCACGTTGGTGGCCATCAATGCGGCTGGCCTTTCGCTCGTGCCCACGGCGGTGGTGGCCCTGCGTGCCAGCATGGGCTCGGCATACCCCACCGCGGTGGTGGGTCCCACCATCTTCGCGGGGACGTGCGCCACGGCGGCAGCGCTGATGACCGACTGGCTGTTGCGCCCCCTGACGCGACCCAGGAGGTCCACACGGTGACCGCTCTGGTAAAGGCTCTGTCGGAGTGGGCGTTGCCGGCGCTGCTGTTCTTCATCCCCCTGTACGGGCTGGCACGAGGAGTGAGGATATACGAATGCTTTGTGGCCGGTGCCGAAGAAGGGCTGCGGGTGGGTATCACCATCTTGCCGTATTTGGTGGGGATGTTCGTAGTGGTGGGAGCGCTGCGTGCCTCGGGGGCCATGGACGGACTGGCGGGTTTGCTGGCGCCGGTCGCCGGCGCGCTGGACATTCCGGTGGAAGTGGTGCCGCTGATGCTCATCCGTCCCCTGTCGGGCGGAGGGGCTCTGGGGGTGACAGCGGATCTGCTGAGCCGATTCGGCCCGGACTCCTTCATCGGCCGTTTGGCCTCCGCCATGCAGGGAAGCACGGATACCACCCTCTACGTGCTAACCCTTTACTTTGGTTCGGTGGGAATCCGCAGGACCCGCCATGCGCTACTGGCCGGCTTGGTGGGCGATCTGGCGGGTTTCGTCGGAGCCTTGTACATCTGCACCAGGTGGGCGCCGTGAGGGAGGATTCGAGCGTACGGAAACGAAACACAGTCTTGAACACCGGGGCTAAGCTGTGTGCCGGCGGAGCTGCCTGACTGTCACCGGAGTGAGGTGGTGGCGGGGACCCTACCGGAGAAGCAGTTCGGTCCCGGGATGGCCGGTGCGGCCAAGGGCCCGGGGTGCACCCCGCACTCGGGGAGTCGATGCGGGGTATGCTGTTTGGCGGCGAGCCGGCGCACCGGGAGGGCGGAGTTCAGTAGATGTGCGCCTCAACCGCGCGAGAACGGTGCTGGCCTGGTCGGTGCATCTGCGACCGAGCTGTGGATAAGATGCAGGCGATCAAGGAGATTTACCGGGGGAGGAGTGGTGGACAATGAGGCCAGAAGAACGACTGGCAGCCCTGGGCATAACGCTGCCCGAGGTACCCAAACCGGTGGCAGCCTACGTTCCCGCGGTGGCGGCAGGTCCCTGGGTGTGGACCTCCGGACAGCTGCCCGTGCGGGACGGCCAGCTGGTCTACCGGGGGCGCCTGGGAGAGGAGGTTGACCTGGACAGTGGCTACCAAGCGGCCCGGTTGGCTGCCATAAACTGCCTTGCCGCGCTCAAAGCGCAGCTGGGAGAGCTGGACCGCATCGCCAGGGTAGTGATGGTGGCAGGATACGTGGCCAGCGCACCGGGATTCTGCGATCAGTCCAAGGTGGTGAACGGGGCCTCGGAGCTACTGGCCGACGTGTTCGGCGATGCTGGAGCGCACGCTCGGATCGCGGTGGGGGTGGCCCAGCTACCCCTTGGGGCGCCAGTGGAGATCCAGATGATGGTACTGCTCAAGGAGCAGCAGTGAGGAAGTTCAAGCACCGGTTCCAGATGTACCGCTACCTGGCAGAACGTCGAGCGGACATTCTCGCTGAGGCTGCGCGTACCGCCGAGGAGCTGGGGATACCGGCGGAGCTGAGGGGGAAGTTTGGACTGGCGGAAGAGAGCCCTCGGTGCCCTCCTACCCTGCGCAGACTGCTCTCACCGGCGGCGAGCAAAGCGACCTGTGAGGCGATGTCACCTGGGCGAGTGGTGGACTGCATCCGCGAGCTGGTGAAGGACTACTACGGGGACGAATGGGACGCGGTCCCCATGAGCACCTGCGAGGCAGCCTTGAGCCTTGTCTATGATCATCTGTTCACTCCTTCGCTTCCCACTGGCAGCTCCCTCTACCGAGCTCGCTACCTGGCGCCGTACGAGAAACACCAGTATCGCCATATCCCCTACGGGCGACCTTTTCCTCCCCGATACAAGTACCTCATGGGGGGCGGCGCGGTGGAGGCTCTCCTGGTGCCCCTGGTGGGGGCACGGTATGAGAATCACGGCATAAGCTATCGGCCGGTCGCGTTACTCACCGAGGTGGACCCGGACGCTTCGTACGAACGCCTGGTGCAGATGGCAGAACTTCATGCCCAGCAGCTGGTAGGCGTCGTCTCTCTCGGTCACGACACGCCCGGGTATGGCTACGGGGCCCGGGATGAGCAGGGCACGCCGCTGTTGCAGAAATACATGGGGGAGCTGGCAGTGGAGTTCAACCTGCCCTACGTGGTGGACAATGCCCATGGCTTTCCCTTCATCGGGACGGACCCCCGGGCGGTGGGAGCGGATATCATGGTGTATGGCGTAGGTGAGGGTGGCAGTCTGATCATCGGCCGCGAAGAGGTCATGGCGTCCGTAACCGATGCGCTGAACATGGGGCATGGCACTGGGTGGGGCGGCCATGGCGGCTCCTTCGCGTCAGGTCCAAATGATGCCAAGAAAACTCTCTTTGCCCAGCTGGCGATCCTTCGTTGCCTGAAGGATGCCCCCGAGCTACTCACGGAGAACGTGGACCTCCTGGAGGGAATCGTGCGCGAGGAGTTCGCCCAGGCCTGCCGGGCCATCCGCGAGGCGGTGAGCATCACCAAATCCTACAACTCTGGGTGGGTGGAGGTCAACTATGAGAAGAGCTGGGCAAATGGGCGGATGGGTATCCCCATATTCACCGCGGAAGATGCGTACGCGGGATCGCATCTGATACGGTCCGGCCTTGCGGCCATGGGAATCATACCTGGCCCGAGCTGCGATGCCAGCATATTCATCTCGCCCGGCACCGGAACTTGCGACAGCGAAGGTCGGCTGCGGGTAAAGCTGGTGAGGTACGCGGTGCGGGGCCTGGTGCGGGTGCTGGAAATCTGCGCCCGCCACTCCGGATATCTCGACTGAGGGGAGGGTCATCGATCCAAGGCGGGGTTCTGGGGGAGATCCTGGTATTCGCTGGTGGGATCCTGGCAATCGTGGCCGGGGCCGACTGGTTCATAGACTCGGCTGTCTGGATGGCCAGGGCCACGGGAGTCTCGCGAGTGATCATAGGAGCCACTGTAGTGAGCGTAGCCACCACCCTGCCGGAGTTCGCGGTGTCGGTGCTGGCTGCTCATCTGGGCCACCCCGACGTGGCGGTGGGCAACGCGGTGGGATCGTGCATAGCCAACGTAGGGCTCATCCTGGGTGCGGTACTGTTGGTCCGCAGGGCGCGAGTGAACCGCCAGGTGTTCTCTCGCAACATGTGGTTGTTGTTGGCGGTGACCGCCATGTTCCTGATTTTGTCGGCCGACGGCAAGCTCTCCCGGGGTGATGGGCTGGCGTTGCTGCTATTCATGGCGTTTTACGTACGCGAGGCGGTACGTATGGGTCGTAGCAGCCAGGGTGCGGAGGAAGACTGGGCAGCCGCCCTGGCGGAGAGCTCTTGGGGGCGGCGAATACTGATCTTCTGCGCTGGAGCAGCTCTGGTGACGGGAGGAAGCCGGGCCCTGGTCTGGTCCGGGACCAGGCTGGCGGCCGCCCTTGGGGTGCCGGAGCTGGTAGTCGGACTGACTCTGGTGGCGGTGGGTACTTCACTGCCGGAGCTGGTGACCGCGGTGGCGGCCACCATCAAAGGACACCAGGAACTGTCGGTGGGGAACGTGATGGGAGCCAACGTGTTGGATCTCACCTGGGTCATGGGAGTGGCCGCTCTGGTGAGGCCATTGCCCATTGCTCCCAGCACGCGCCTTCTGGATCTTCCGGCCATGGCCATAATGGTGGCGCTGCTGGCGGTTACCGGGCTGACCGGGGGGCAGCTGAGCCGCCGGGAGGGTTTGGTGCTCCTGACAGCATACGCGGTGTACCTGGCTCTGCTGCGCTGGTGGTTCTGGTGAGAACATCGTTTCGGTCCCCCTCATACACTGGGCATGGCGCGCTGGGCGCGACTATGCCGAGAGGGGGGAAGGCGGGAGGCGTTTGTCCCGCGGAGGATGGGGAAGCTATGCGGATGGCACGAGCTGGGTGCACTGATATTTTTCGTTCTGTTGTGGCTGGCCCTGGATCGAGTGTCAGAGCCAGGCCGCTGATTTGACTTCGCAAAGCCTGCGCCGGAGCACACAGTATCAGGACATCGGCGCCGCAGCCCGACGGTATGACTGGATGGGCCCCCGAACGGGGGCCAACTCGTGGCCCTACCTGCCGCCAGGCAAAATCTTGTGGGCGGTGTATCGGTGGGGCCCGACGCCTGCATGCGTCCGGGAGAGGCGAAGGGGGCTGTCCGGACAGCAGCTGGGTGGCCGGTGAGGAGGGGCCGGCCGTCACCGCGCCCATCCCCGCCGGCATGCATGTCAGCGACCGCGCTCATGAGGTGGCTTCTTGGGCGGCGGGGGCACGGAGGCTGTCAAGGGATCCCGCGGGTCAGCTGAGGCGAGATCGTGGCCATGGTAGCGGTGGACGGGCTTTGCCCATCACCGGTGGCATGGTTGTCACTGAGTGACGAGACGCATAGCGGGATGGGTCTGCTTTGGCCGAGGTGCTGCGGGGCAGCACCCCCGGGAATTCGCCGGTCGGTGCCGCTCTTGTCGTGAGGAGGAGATAGGGGTGGTGCTGGCGAAAGCATCGCCGGCCGATCTGTGACGTCGGCCGATTGGTTGGAGGAGGTGAACTGCATGACCCGTGCGCTCGTCATCATCGACATGCTGAACGACTTCATCCATCCGGACGGGAGTCTGTACTGTGGACCGGCGGCGGCCAGCATAGTTCCCGCGGTGGAACGGCTGCTACAGGAAGCACGCAGCTCGGGCGAACCGGTAATATATCTGTGCGACCGGCACCGCCCGGACGATCCGGAGTTCGAGATGTTCCCCTCTCATTGTGTTGCTGGTTCCTGGGGTGCACAGATCATCGAAGAACTGCAGCCTCAGAGGGGCGAACATATCATTCCAAAGAGGCGGTACAGCGGTTTCTTCGGTACCGATCTTGACCTGCGGTTGCGGGAGCTGGGTGCGACAGAGCTGCGCCTGGTGGGCGTATGCACCAACATCTGCGTACTCTATACTGCCTGCGACGCTCGCATGCGCCATTACCGGGTTGCGGTGGTCAAAGACGCGGTGGCGTCGTTCGACGCCGAAGCTCACCGGTGGGCACTACGCGAGATGGACAAGACCCTGGGGGTGAAGTTGGAGTAGCCGGGGGTGCCACTCATGCGGCAGATACGGAATTTGGGGGACGTTGAGGACTTCCAGGTAGACAGGCGTCGTCTCCATTCGGCCAGCCACGAGGAAATCCGTGCGGGTGCCACCACCGACATCTACTTCGTCCGCACCCTTCAACTACTGGAGGGGATGGGTCTGGCGGAAACGCCGGTGGTGGCGGAGATCTTCACCAGTCGGCCCGGGGTTTGCGTCGGCGTGGAAGAATGCCTGGAGCTGCTGTCCGACCGGGCGGTGGAAGTGTGGGCGCTGCCCGAGGGCGAAGAATTTGAAGCAAAGGAAGTCATCATGCGCATTCGTGGTCCTTACAGTCAGTTCGGTTCACTGGAAACGGTCCTGCTGGGCATGCTGGCCTCGGCCTCCGCTTGGGCCACTGGAGCCCGGGCCTGTGTGCGGGCCGCTGCTGGTAAACCGGTGCTTTGCTTCGCCGCCCGCCACGTACATCCAGCGGTGGCACCGGTACTGGAGAGGGCGGCCCTGGTCGGGGGATGTGCGGGGGCCAGCTGCATCCTGGGAGCCAAGCTGGCGGGCCGGGAACCGGCGGGAACCATTCCCCACGCCGCCATTCTCATCGCCGGAGATACGGTGGAGGTAGCGCGGGCCTATGACCGCCTGATGCCCGAGTCTGCTCCCCGCATCATCCTGGTGGATACCTTCAAGGACGAAGCTGAAGAGAGCCTGCGCGTGGCTGAGGCCCTGGGCGGGCGGCTGCTCGGCGTCCGATTGGACACTCCCGATGAGCGGGGAGGGGTGACGCCCGCGCTGGTGCGCGAGGTGCGGGCGCGGCTGGATCAGGCGGGATACGGGCACGTCAAGATATTCGTATCAGGTGGCCTCAACCCCGACCGTATCGCTCAGCTGTCCGCTGCAGGTGCGGACGCATTCGGAGTGGGTAGCTACATATCCCGCACGCCCCCCATCGACATGACCATGGATCTCAAGGTGATCGGGGACAAGCCGGTGGCCAAGCGGGGACGCATACCGGGTCTGACCACGGCTCCGCGGCTGGAGCGGATGAGGTGACCCTGCCGCGCGGTGCAACCACAAGGCCGCCCAGCCAGGAGGTCGGGCGTCCGGTGAGGACTTGGCAAGAGCAATCAGGCAGCGAGCAAGCTCCAAAGCTACGAAAGGGACGGCGCTTTCAGTCCGGGACATCAGGGATGCGGCGAGGCGCTGGGTTCGCTCTTGGCCCCATTCTGGTCGTGGCTTTACTGTACAACGTTTCCCTCACCATGGTCCTAACGCTGGTGCCGTTGCAACTGGATGACCTCGGCTTCAGCCCCGCGCTGGTGGGCTTGGTGGTTTCCTACCCCGCCTTCATGCAGATACTACTACGCATCCCGGGGGGCCTGGCGGCGGATCGCTGGGGTGAGAGGACAGTGCTCATCGCCAGTCTGCTCAGTATGGCGGCTGCGGGGCCGCTGTATGTATCTGGCGGGTTGGGGCCGCTGGTAGCGGCGCAGACCCTGTCCGGGTTCTCGCGCACCATCTACTGGCCGGCAGCGCAGTCTTACGTGACCAAGTTGCCGGGAAATGACCTGGGGCGAAAGCTGGGACTGTTCAACACCATGGTGAGTCTGGGAACCGTATTCGGTCCCCTGCTCGCTGGCTGGGCACTGGCCGGGCTCGGATACCGGGGAGCCTACGGGGCGTTCGCGCTTACGGCGGCGGGCTGCCTGGCAGCGGTGCATGCCCTGGGCGCTCCGTCTCCCAGGAGTTCGCCCAACCCGTCGCCGTCGTTGCTGAGAAACCTGTCGCGGCTCGCCCAATGCAGACCGGTTGTTCTGGCAGCCCTTTGCCGTTACGCGGCAGCCGTGCCCCTGGCTCTCCTGAGCTCCTTCTTGCCCGTGTATCTCCGCCAGACGGGGATGGGGCCGACGGCCATAGGAGCCATTACCTCGATGCGGGGGATCTTCTTGCTGGTGGCCAGCTTGGCCTGCGTTGGGCTCTTCGACAGGATACCACCCCTGGCCACCTGGTTGGCAGGCATGGGGGGAGTAGGAGCGGCGGTAGCAGCGGTGCCGCTATTTGGAGAGTTCCTCCCCATTGCCATCTGCGCCGCCCTGATGGGGTTTTGCTCCGCGCCGTTGCAAATACTGGCTCTGGCCATGGTGGCTCGGAGCGTTCCCCTGGAGCAGCGCAGCCTGGCTATCGCGTTCACCGGGACGCTGTGGGGGATATCGCTCTGGCTGAACCCCTTATTGCTGGGACTGGTCATCCAAGCTACCACCATTGAGGCGGGGTTCTATGCGGCCGGGATCGGGCTGATAATGCTGGGCTGGCTTGGCCCGCGGCTGCTGCATTGGGCGGCGGTGAGCCCGGGGTGACCGCCAATTGCGCGCCCGGAGGGCCGGCCGTCGGGGGTGCGGTGCACTGAAACGAGTGGTGAGCATCAGCTTGGGCTCGTCCAGCCGCGATCATCGGACCGAAGTGCTGGTGGCGGGGGAGCGCTTTGTCATCCAGCGAATGGGTACCGACGGCGATCTCCGGCTGGCCCGGCAACTTCTGCTTCGATATGACGGTCAGGTCGACGCCATCGGTCTGGGAGGCATGGCTCTGTACGTGGGCAGTAAACGCAAATACCCGCTACGGCAAGTACACAACCTGATACGTGGCATCACCAAAACGCCGGTGGTGGACGGGCGCCGGGTGAAGGCCACGCTGGAGTTAAGAACGGTGGATCTGCTGGAGGATCGCGGCCTGGTGCGAGGACGCAAGATCCTCTTCGTCATGAGCATGGATCGGCCGGAGATGGCCAGGGCGCTGGCGGCACGGGGCGCCACCGTTATCTTGGGAGACGCAATGTTCGGCCTGGGACTGCCCATACCTTTGCGGTCGTTTTCACTGGTGGAGGCAGGGGCGGCCCTCGTCATGCCGGTGCTGTCCCGATGTCCTGTGGGCTGGCTTTACCCCCTGGGACGCTGCCAGGAGGAGGCGAGGCCGCGCAGCTTCATCACCAGGTACTTGCGCTGGGCGGAAGTGATAGCGGGCGACTTTCACTATCTCCGCCGGCGGCTGCCGGGCTGCCTGCCCGGAAAGGTGGTGGTAACTCAGACCATAACTCAGCGAGACATCGAGCTATTGCGGAGGGTCGGGGTGAGTTTGCTCATCACCACCACCCCGTACCTAGGAGGGCGTGCCTTCGCGGCCAACTGCGTGGAGGCAGTGCTGGTGGCTCTGGCCGGCAAGCCGCCACAGGAGATCTCTGGCGAAGAGTTCCGAATCCTGATCGACCGGGCGGGGTTCCATCCCGCGGTGTTGCCTCTGGGAGAGATGGGAGAAGACCAGTGACCACAGGGGACGGGTGACGGGAAAAGGCGGCGGGCCTGGCCTACACCTCTTGTGCTGGAAACACTGGAGTTATATAATGATCCTAGCACAACGAAATAACTCTCCGGCAGGTGCCCGCAAGGGAGAATAGGGAATCAGGTGAGAATCCTGAGCGGTCCCGCCACTGTGACCGGGGAGCGAACCCGCGCGATCCACTGGCCAATGGCTGGGAAGGGCGGGGGAACGATGATCCGGAAGCCAGGAGACCTGCCTGCCGGGACGTACTACCTTCGCGGAAAGGGAGGTGCGGACGGTGCTCGGATTACTATGACCCCAGCTTAGGTGACCAGAAGCTGGGGTCTGGCTTTTAGTGCTGGAATATGTGGAATCATGGCTAGGGAGGGTGGAAAATGACGCGTGGCATGAGACATCCCTGGTGGGTGCTGCTGACCGTGTTGATCGTCAGCGCCGCGTTACTGGGTGCCGGTTGTGCTCCCAGACAGGCTGAGCCGGGCGCAGGCGAAGAGGCAGCTCAATGGCCCTTGATTGTACGCGACATGGCGGGGCGGGACGTCACCATTTCCGCCGAGCCCAAGAGAATCGTGTCGCTGGCGCCATCCAACACCGAGATCGTCTTCGCACTGGGGCTGGGCGAGAAGTTGGTGGGGGTGACCGCGCTCTGTAACTGGCCGGAGGAAGCTGCTGATAAACCGAAGGTGGGTGACTTCCGCATCAACCGGGAGGCAGTGGTAGCCCTGGACCCGGACCTGGTACTGGGGATATCCGGCCACGAGGAGCTGGCCGAAGATCTCGGACAGGCGGGCATCCCGGTGTTGATCCTCGCTCCCACCAACCTGGAGGAGATCTACGATTCGATAATCCTGGTGGGCCAGGCGACAGGCGCCGAGACTGAGGCACAGCGACTGGTGGACGACATGCGGGCGCAGGTGAAGGAAATCCGGCAGACGGTGGCCGACAAGGCCACCCAGCGTCCCAAAGTTTTCATCCTGCTGGACATCGAGGGACTCTGGACGGCGGGCCCGGGGACATTTCTGGATGAGCTGGTGAGGCTGGCGGGGGGCGAGAATGTGGCCGCCAAGGGGGACCAGCCCTACATGCAGTACAGTGCCGAACAGCTGCTGCTGGACGACCCCGACGTGATCTTGGTGACCTTTGCCGGGGCTGATGAGTTCAGACAGGACTCCCGCTGGCAGTCGTTGAAGGCGGTCAGGGCAGGTCGTGTGATCGAGGTGAATGCCGATCTGGTGTCCCGTCCCGGACCCCGCATTGTGGAAGGTCTGCGGGAGGTGGCCAAGGCACTGCACCCGGACATCTTCAAGTGAGGGATGGCTAAACTGCGAAGGACGATCCTTCTCATACATCTCGCGGTGGTGACCCTGTTGGTGGGGACGCTGGCCCTGGGAGTGGGGGCGGTGGCCATCCCGTGGATCGAGGTGCTGGGTATCCTGAGGCGGTATCTGGCGGGCGGGCCTCTGGAAACAGCTGGTCCCCACGCAGTGATCATAACGCAGTGGCGTCTGCCGCGAGTGATCCTGGGGGCGGTGGTGGGAGGTTCGCTGGCGCTGGCCGGCGCCTGCTTCCAGGGGCTGTTCCGAAATCCCATGGCTGATCCCTACATCGTGGGTTCCTCGGCCGGGGCGGCGTTGGGCGCGGTGGCGGCCATGACTTTCCGCTGGGGTTGGGGGATCTGGGGTTTGGGGCCAGTGCCGGTATTCGCCTTCCTCGGCGCCCTGTTGAGCGTCAGCACCGTGTACTTGTTGGCACGTAGGGGCGGCCGGATCGCGGTGGTGCCCTTGCTCTTGGCGGGGGTGGCAGTGAGTTTCTTCCTCTCCTCCATCGTCTCCTTCCTGATGATCTGGAACACCAGACAACTGAAGCCGGTGGTGTCCTGGCTCATGGGTGGCCTGGGCGCAGCGGACTGGGCGCGAGTCAAAGCCGCTACCGGGTACGGGGTGGTGGGGGCGGTGGTGCTCCTGTGGCACGCTCGCGATCTCGATGCCCTGGCGCTGGGGGAGGAGGAAGCTGCGCACCTCGGGGTGGACGTTGAGCGCACCAAACGACTGCTCCTGCTGGCGGGTTCACTCATGACGGCGGCAGCAGTGGCCACCAGTGGGCTGATCGGTTTCGTGGGCCTCATGGTGCCCCACCTGGTGCGCTTGGTGGTGGGGCCCGGCCACCGTCTTCTGTTGCCTGCCTCGGCCATGGCCGGCGCATCCATGCTCATGGCGGCGGATGCGCTGGCCCGCCGCGTGCTGGTCCCCGCCGAGCTGCCGGTGGGAGTGGTGACCTCGTTCCTGGGTGGACCGTTCTTCATCTATCTGCTCACCAGGAGGGGCTGGCGTTGAACGGGCACGGGCTGGTGGCGACTGGTCTGGTCTGCGGATATGATGCCCGGGTGATCTTGAAGGGCGTGGAATTTCGGCTGCCGCCTGGGGACTTCGTGGGAGTGATCGGGCCTAACGGCGCGGGGAAGTCCACTCTGTTTCGGGCTCTCAGCCGCGTGGTCCGGCCCTGGCGGGGTAGCGTCACCCTGGACGGGACGGATATTTGGTCCATGACCCCCCGCCAGGTAGCCAGGAAACTGGCAGTGGTCACCCAGGGGGCAAGCCCGGCTGCCGATTTCACCGTTCGCGACTTGGTGCTGCTGGGCCGCCTACCTCATCTCGGGCGCTGGCAGCGGGAAGGCCCGGCGGACAACGCGGCCGTGGATCACGCCCTCAGGATCACCGGAATCTCCGCTCTGGCGGATCGGCTGGTGGGGGAGCTGTCGGGAGGGGAAAGGCAGCTGGTTACCGTGGCCCAGGCGCTGGCCCAGGAACCCCAGTACCTGCTTCTGGATGAGCCGGTGGCTCACCTGGATCTGGCGCACCAGCTGGAGGTACTGGATCTGGTCGACCGCATCTGCCGGGAGCACGGCGTGGCGGTGTGCTGCATCCTGCACGACCTGAACCTGGCCGCTCGTTATTGCCGACGCATGATCATGCTACGTGATGGCATGGTGGTGGCGTCAGGGCCACCGGAGGAAGTGCTCACCCCCCGGAACATCCGGGAGGCATACGGCTGCGAAGTGTTGCTGGGCACCAATCCGCTGTCAGGCCATCCCCTGGTGCTACCCGTCCGGTCCGCTCAGGCCCGGCCGTCGCGGTCCGGGCTGCACGTTCACGTGGTTGCCGGGGGTGGCAGCGCAGGTCCCCTATTTGGACTGCTGCTGCGGGAAGGCCATTGGGTGACCACGGGTGTGCTGAACCAGGGCGACGGTGACTGGGAGCGTGCCCGTGCTCTTGGCATCCCCGTGCTGGAGGCTCCGCCGTTCAGCCACATCGGCGAATCCCACCGCGTCCAGCTGGAACGGTGGATGCGACAGTCCGACGTGGTGGTGCTGGCTGCTGTGCCTTTTGGACCGGGAAATCTAGTCAACCTGCAGGCGGTACTGGAAGCCACCCGGCAGGGCATACCGGTCATAATGATGAATGGTGACTCGAGGGAGCGCGATTGGACCGGTGGGCCGGCGGGGAAACTTCTGGCGGAAGTGGCGACAGTGGCAGAGCGGGCGGACAGTCTGGAGCAGCTGGTCCAGCTGCTGAGATCGCGGACCTCGGCGGAGGGTGATGCGTCATCGCGGGGTGGCAGCCATCGTACGTCGCGCTGATGGAGGAAGGCGTTCTGGAAGAGCGCGCCCGCCGGGCGGTGCGTCTTCTGGGCAGCTGCCGGCTGTGCCCGCGCCGGTGCGGGGTGAACCGGGCGGAGGGAGAGCTGGGCTACTGCCGTACCGGCCGCTGGGCGGTGGTCTCCAGCTACGGTCCACACTTCGGAGAGGAACGTCCTCTGGTGGGGCGGGGCGGTTCTGGCACCATATTCTTTTCCTGGTGCAATTTGCGCTGCGTGTACTGCCAGAATTACGAGATCAGCCAGCTGGGACTGGGATCACCTGTCGACGCCGACGACTTGGCAACCATGATGCTGTCGCTGCAGCGCCGCGGCTGCCACAATATCAACCTGGTGAGCCCCAGCCACGTGGTGCCCCAGGTGCTGGAGGCACTGGTTCGGGCCGCCAGGGAGGGGCTGCGGTTACCCCTGGTGTACAACACGGGGGGTTACGACCAGCAGAGCACCCTGCGGTTGCTCGACGGTGTGGTGGACATCTACATGCCTGATGTGAAATACGGCAGCAGCGAGCCGGCCGGTGCGTTCTCCGACGCTCCCGACTACGTGGAGGTCAACCGCATTGCGGTGAAGGAAATGCACCGGCAGGTGGGAGACCTCCAGCTGGATGAACACGGGATCGCCCGGCGCGGCCTGCTGGTCCGGCACCTGGTGTTGCCGGGAGATCTGGCCGCGTCCCGGGAGGTCTTTCGCTTCCTGGCGGAGGAAGTGTCACCCAACACCTACGTGAATGTGATGAGCCAGTACCGCCCCTATCATCGTGCTCGGCACCACGCGGGTTTGGCCCGTAGCATCACCCCAGCCGAGTACGCGCGGGCCCTGGAGATGGCCAAGGAGGCCGGACTTCGCAGGCTGGACCAAAGGTTCCGATTGTGGTTCCCGTGAGGTAGTTCCGCGGAACTGGCCAACGGGAAGGCAATCCTCCGGTTTTTCCTGGTGCTCTGGTGGGTCATCGGCAGCCCGATGTCAACTTGGCCCCATGTCGGGCCAATGGTCCTTCCGAATCAGGCCGCTGACCTGGGGCAGGGACGGAGCTGGAAGGGAGCGGGCGCAGCGCCGGGGGTCGGAAGATCTAGAACATCCGTCGCTGGGGCGAGAAGGCGACGGCCTGCCGCCGAAGCTTGTGCACTCAAAGATCCCTGGCCTTGCCCGCCGGCTACCGCCCGAGGGCACTGGTTTCAAGACCGTCGCCAATCTTCTCCTCAACGGCCTAACCCGTGCTTCCTCCGCGATGCTCGAGGGAAGGAGCTTCCCCTAAAAGGACTTCCACGCCTCAGGTCGAGCAGGTTTGTCCATTGGGCGAGGATATGCCACTACCACGTCAGGAGGGATGGCCGTGAAGGGCGCGAGAAGGAAGGAGCGGTGGAAGCCGGACACCCTAGCGGTGATTGCGGGACGCCATATTCCCACCTTGCCCACTCCTCCGTTGAACGTCCCCATACACCAGACCTCGGTGTTCGTTTTCCCCCGCCTGGATTTGGTGGACGACGTGTGGGAGGGCGAGACTCCCGGGTACTTTTACAGTCGCTACGGCAACCCCACCGTTCGGGCTCTGGAAGAAGCAGTGGCCGCGCTGGAGGGCGGAGAGGAGGCTCTGGTCACCTCATCCGGCATGTCGGCCATATTCTGCGCGCTGGCCTCGCAGCTGGAAGCGGGGGATGTGCTGGTGACCACGCCGGAGATTTACGGCGGCACCCGATCCCTGCTGGCCCAGGAGATCGCGGCGTTGGGGGTGACGGTGCGATACGCGGAAGACGATTCCCCGGAGGCGGTTGCTCCTCTGTTGCCGGGAGCGCGGGTGCTATACGTAGAGACCCTGTCCAACCCCAACGTGGGCGTTTGTGACCTCCCGCGGATGGCTGACCTGGCGCGGCAGCACCGCTGCACCCTGGTGGTGGACAACACCTTCGCCACTCCCTGCCTGGTACAGCCCCTTGGCTTGGGGGCGACGCTGGTGGTGCACAGCGCCACCAAGTATCTGGACGGCCATTCCCAGGTGACCGGAGGTGTCCTGGTGGGCGACTCCGATGCGGTAGCTGCGGCCAGGGAGGTGGCCATCAGGGTAGGAGTTACCCCGGATCCGTTCGGGGCGTGGCTCATCCTCCGCGGCCTGCGTACCCTGGCCGTGCGTTGGGCCCGGCAGTGCGATAACGCCATGATGCTGGCGAGGTTCCTCAGCGAACACCCGGCGGTAAGCTGGGTGTCGTATCCAGGACTGCCCTCGCACCGGGGCCATGACCTGGCCCGTCGTCTATTCGCTGGCGGTAAGTTTGGAGCCATGCTGAGCTTCGAGCTGCGGGAGGGCAAGAGGGCCGCGGACAGGTTCGTGGGCGCGCTGCAGCTGTGCCGCTTCGCCACCACGCTGGGAGACGTGTGCACCGTGGTATCTCACCCGGCGAGTACTTCCCATCGATCCCTCAGCGAGGAAGAAAAATCCAGGATTCGGGTCACCGAAGGAGTGATCAGGGTGTCGGTGGGAATCGAGGATCCGCAGGACCTGTGTGCCGACTTCGCACAGGCCCTGCAGCAGGCCATGAACTGCTGACCCACCCCATACGGGCATAGGTATATACCCGAGGGGGTGGGGGAAGCTTTGCGCGGGAGCCGCACCGGGCTGGCTGGTCCCAGCTGGCTTGCCCCGTTGATCGCCCTGGGCTTGCTACTGATGGTACTGCTGCAGGGGGGCCTGGAGGCTCTGCAAATCAGGTTACGCATGTCGGAAGAGACTTGGCCAGAATGGGGGGTCCTCCGCCGGGCGGTGGCGGCCGTTGGCGCAGGCCGGTTTGAAGTGCGCTTCCGGCTGCTGAACGCCGATCGCGCGCCATCAGTGGTGGTGTTGGCCGATGGCAGACCAGTGGCGCGGTTCCTGTCTCGGGAAATCTCGGTTCGCGTAGTGGAGGGGGTCCGGCTTCAGCTGGACGCCCGCGCGGAAGGCAGGCTCTTGTTATTCCGCGTGGAGACGGATGCTGGCCTCTTGCGCTGGCCCCGGAGGGGGTGGCTGATTGCGGTGCGGGGGTGTGTGGCCGATCTGGGGCCTGTCACCCCACGTAGGTCTCCCGAATGATGGCGAAAAGAGGATTGCGGGCGGGCGTGTCGAACGGACAAGGGGAAGTCCGTCAAAGCGTGGGTGGCTGATGCGAAAGAAGAGGGCGGTGGCCATCGACGGGCCGGCAGCTGCCGGCAAGAGCACGGTGGCCAGGATCTTGGCTGAGAAGCTGGGCTACACTTACATCGATACCGGCGCCATGTACAGGGCCGTGACCCTGAAGGCCTTGCGTCTCGGCGTGGACTGTGAAGACGGGGAAATGCTGGGCGAACTGGCCAGGACGTCCCGCATTTCCTTTTCTGTCGACCCACATGGCCGGCAGCGCGTGTGGCTGGACGACCAGGAAGTCACCGAGGCCATCCGCGAGCCGGAAGTCAGCGCACACGTCTCTCAAGTGGCGGCGGTGCCCCAGGTGCGCAGATGGTTGGCAGCAAAGCAGCGGGCCATGGCCGAAAGGGGTGCTGTGGTGGTTGAAGGCCGGGACATCACCACGCATGTACTTCCGGACGCCGAGGTAAAGGTATATCTCGATGCGAGATTCGAGGAACGGGTGCGGCGGCGATGGCTGGAATTGAAGGCCAAGGGGCACCAGCTGTCGTGGGAGTCGGTGGCGGAGGAAATAAGTATGCGGGACAAGCTGGACTCGGAGAGGGCGGTGGCCCCGTTGCGGGTGGCGGAGGATGCGTTGAGAATCGACACCACCCAGCTGCGTCCGGAGCAGGTGGTGGAGCTGGTGCTGCAGGAGTGCCAGAGGAGGCTCGGGAAATGGTGTACTGGATGACCAAGCTGGTGGCCAGGATCCTCTTGCGGATCTTGTTCTGCTGGCGCGCCAGCGGCGTGGAAAACGTACCCCGGCGAGGTCGAGTCATTCTCTGCGCCAACCACATCAGCTGGTGGGACCCGGTGATACTGGCTTGCTCTCTGCAACGACGGGTATACTTCATGGCAAAAGAAGAGCTGTTCTCCTTCGGCCCCTTCCGGTGGTTCCTCAGGGCGTTAGGTGCCTTCCCCGTACGACGAGGCCAGCCGGATCGTGCCGCCATCAGGCACGCATTGCAGCTGCTACAGGAGGGTAAGGTGGTGGGTATCTTTCCCGAGGGCACTCGCTCCAGGACGGGTGTGCTGGGCCGCTCGGAACCCGGAGCAGCGTTGCTGGCCGTTCTGGCCAAGGCGCCGGTGATACCGGTGCTCATTCGCGGTCCTTATCGTTTCCGCGCTCCGGTGTCCGTGACCTTCGGCCATCAGTTTTATCTGCAACGGACCACCCGGCGAAGTCATGAGCTGGGGCGGTTGGGAGGAGAAATCTTGTCCAGGATTGCCGAGCTGAGCGAGGAGAGTGCCAGTGCGCGTGCTACGGGTTGAAGGCGGCTTCTGCCCAGGAGTCAGGAGGGCCGTCCGCATGGCGGAGGAGGCTCTCAAGGAAGGGCCCGTGTGGTCGCTGGGCCCTCTGGTCCACAATCCGGACGAGGTCCGAAGACTCCAGGAGATGGGAATTCGTCAGGTGGAGCGTGTGGAAGAGGTTCCGGCAGGGGAACGGCTGATTATCCGGGCGCACGGAGTGGGTCCCGAGGTGCTACGGGAGGCCAGGCAACGGGGGCTGGTATTGATCGATGCCACCTGTCCTACGGTCGCCCATGCCCAGCGTGCGGCGGCCCGATACGCGCGCGAGGGACGGACGGTCCTGGTGGTGGGAGACGCCGATCACCCTGAAGTGGCCAGTCTGGTGGCCTGGGCTGGCGGTCGAGCGGTGGTGGTGAATGGATGCGACGATGCTCGATCCTTGCCCGAAACCTGTTCGTACGGCGGCGTGATCCAGACCACCAGGGATCCGTCCGAGTTGCAGGCAGTGGCGCGGGTGCTGGAGGCCAGGGGGATAAGGATACACGTCACCGACACTTCCTGTCAGGTGGCGGTACTCCGCCGTAAGAAAGCGCAACGGTTGGCCCACGAGGTGGACGTGTTGCTGGTAGTGGGGGGCCGGCAGAGCGCCAACACCGCACGGCTGGTAGAAGCGGCGGCGGAGACGGGGTGCCAGGTTTACCACATAGAGAGAGCGGAGGAGATCGACAAACACTGGTTCACCCCGGGTTGTTCGGTGGGCGTGTTCGCAGGCGCTTCCACACCGCAGTGGATACTGAAGGAGGTCGTTGAGGAGATGGAGGAGCTGAACCAGGTGGGCGAGCGGGAACTGGCGGGGGAAGGAGAAGAGGCCAAAAGTTTGCCGGCCGAGTATGAGCAAACCCTGGCGCCTATCCATCCTGGGGACCTGGTGACCGGGAAGGTAGTGTACGTAGGCCCGGACGGCGTGCTGGTGGATGTGGGACACAAGACGGAAGGATTGATACCGCCCTCGGAACTGCGGCGCCGGGGCCAGCCCGAGGAACCCCTGCGGGTGGGGGACGAGGTCACGGTTTACGTGATGGGATTCGACCCCAGTCAGGAAGGTAGTCTGCGGCTGTCCAAACGCAGGGCGGACGAGGAATTGGCCTGGCAGCGGCTTTACCGGGCTCAGGAGGAGGACCAGGTCATCGAGGCAGAGGTCCTGCAGGAAGTGAAAGGCGGACTGGTAGTGGACGTCGGCTTGCGTGGATTCGTCCCCGCCTCCCAGGTGGAACGGGGCTACGTAGCTGACCTGTCCAAGTACGTCGGCCGCACCCTCCGCTTGAAGGTGCTGGAACTGGATCGTTCGAAGAATCGAGCGGTGCTCAGTCAAAAGGTGGTACTGGAAGAGGAACACCGCCGTCTGCAGGAAGACACCTGGAACAGCATCCGGGAGGGCCAGGTCCGAACGGGCATAGTCAAGGGAATCACCGATTTCGGCGCCTTCGTCGATCTGGGTGGCGTGGACGGACTGCTGCATATCTCCGAGCTGTCTTGGGGTCGGGTGGAGCATCCCGCCGACGTCCTGAGCGAGGGGGACACCGTGGACGTCATGGTGTTGAGGGTGGATCGCGACAAGGGCAAGATTGCTCTGGGTTTGAAGCAAGTGCTTCCCGATCCCTGGGACCGGGTGGCCGAGAAATACCCGGTTAATTCGGTGGTGGAGGGCACCGTGACCCGACTGGCTGACTTCGGGGCTTTCGTGAAGCTCGAGGAAGGAGTGGAGGGTCTCGTCCACATCTCGGAGCTCGCGAGCCGGAGGGTATCCAGACCCGATGAAGTGGTCAGCACGGGAGACGTGATCAAGGTAAAGGTACTGAAGGTACGGCCGCGAGAGAGAAGGATCAGCCTAAGCCTCAAGGAGGCGGAACAAGAGCGGCACAAGATGATCATGCAACGATACATGCAGCGCCAGGAACCAACGGTGACCATAGGTGAGGTAGTGGGTAACATCCTCAAGGAGGCCAAGGGGCGAGAGGAGGAACAGAAAGAGCGCGAAGAGGAGTAGAGCTGCAGGGAATTGTCCTTCTCCTCGACGACCACCCGGCGCGGAGGCGCCGGGTTCTTGGTTTGAAGGATAAAGGAGACCGGGCCGAGGGCAAGCTACCCCGGGAACAGACCAGGAAGCAAAGGAGGGACGAGGCTTGCCCATCGGAACCGTCTTGCTGGTTGTGCTGGCGGTGCTGGTGTACTTCGGGCTAGCGCACCGGGCTCTCGATCGGATGCGTCTGTCCGATCGGGCTGCCTTGTTGATGATCGGTCTCCTCCTCGTAGGAAGTTGGCTCAACCTCACGCTGGTGCGGCAGCCGGTGAGGTTGACGGTCAATGTGGGCGGTGCACTGGTTCCCCTGGGAATTGCTGCCTATCTGCTGGCCGGCGCGGACAGCAACGAGAGGGTCCGTTCCATTGGCGGTGCTGTGGTCACCGCGGGGGCAGTGTACGGGCTGGGGAAACTGATGCCCGCCGAGCCCACTCAGATGGCTTTCGTGGATCCGGTGTATCTGTTTGCCCTGGCGGCAGGGGCCATCGCCTACCTGGTGGGGCGATCGCGCCGCGCAGCATTCGTTGCTGCCGTGTTGGGAGTGGTGCTGGCGGATGTGGTGCATTACCTGGAGCTGGTGAGGACGCGCATCCCCGGCCACACCTGGGTGGGAGGAGCTGGTGCGTTTGACTCAGTGGTGATAGCCGGCGTGTTGGCGGTGTTTCTGGCCGAAGTGGTGGGAGAGGTACGAGAGCGAGCTACAGCTCAGGTCGGCGAAGAGTCTGACGGCGCGGCCGCTGAGGGTGAGGAGGTGAGCCGCGGTGAGACGTAAAGGGGGGCGATGGCAGCGGGTTACAGCGGTTGCCCTGCTGGTATGGCTGGCCCTGAGTCCCATCGCGCTGGCGGAAGAGGAACATCCCGATCTCGGATACTTCACCGTGCTGGACGCCGAGGGAAAGGTTCTCCTCCGCACCTGCCATCGGCTGCACGTCGGCGATCAGTTCATGGACGCCCAGGGTCGCGTTCACGTGGTGGTGACTGTGGAAGGAGACGCTGCCCACGCTCGCCCGGTGGACAGCTGGCGGCTTGACGACATTGGTCCCGCAGCATGGGGCGGGCAGTGGGGGCCGGGGTTAACCACAGTTGTGGATCCAGTGGCATCGTCACCCCTATCTGTAGCCATCTACCACACTCATACCGACGAGTCCTTCGTGCCCAGCGAGGGGCGGGCCTCGGTGGAAGGCAAGGGTGGCGTCGTTCGCGTGGGCCGTGCCCTGACCGAGCAGCTGGAGCGCCTGGGTGTGAGGGTACACCACGAGGATACCACGCATCTTCCGCATGACGCCCTGGCTTACGACAGATCGCGACGCACGGCAGTCGCGCTGCTGAAACGCAGGCCGGCGGCGATCTTCGATGTGCATCGGGATACCGCTCCACCCGAGGACGTCACCGCGGAAGTGGATGGGGAAGAGGTGGCTCGCATCCTGTTGGTAGTGGGTAGGCAGAACCCCAACGTGCGAGCCAACCTGGGCTTCGCCCGGCGGCTGAAGGAGGAGGTGGACCGTCGTTATCCCGGCCTGATGAGGGGCATACTCCTGGCCAGCGGCAAGTACAACCAGGATCTGCACCCCCGTCTGCTCATCCTGGAGGTTGGTTCGCATCAGGTCAGTCGCAGTCAGGCCGAGCGAGCAGCCAGGTTACTGGCCGGGGTGTTGCCCGACACATTGGCCGCAGTAGCCCCAGGTGCGCGGGCGGAAAGCAGGGGAGCGTGGTCCGCGGTTATCTGGCTGTTAGTGGTGACTGCAGTGGCCGTCTTTGGATTCCTGTGGATAACCGAGGGGAGCTGGGAGGCTGCCTGGCGGCGCCTCCGATCCTTCCTGCGACGCGAGGCGGGCCTTGGGGCCGGCGAGCGGCGGGAGGAGGGCAGGCGCTGAGTGTCCGACTCAGCGATCGGTCTCGGCATCCTGTTGGGTGCTGTGGCCAGATTGTACATGTTGCGGTCCGACTACCGTCGCTACCCTAGCTATCCGCACGGCTACGTCATTCATCTCGCGCTGGGACTGGTGGCGGCGGCGGTGGGTGCGGTAGCCCCCGTAGCACTGATGGCTCGAGAGTACGTGGCGGTCACCTTCCTCACCTTGGTCGCCCAGCAGTTTCGGGAGATCAGGAGGATGGAACGAGAAAGCCTGCAAAGGCTAGACGAGTGGGAATTAGTCCGGCGCGGGCCCGACTACATAGAGGGAATCGCGCGGGTATTTGAGGCCCGCAACTATCTGGTCATGATGGTGGCTCTTATCACCAGCTGGACGACCGCCGCCACTGGCAGGCGCTGGCCCGGCCTGGTAGCAGGTGCGGCGGCCATGCTGCTGGCGGCCGTGCTCACGGAGGGTCAACGGCTGGGGAAAATCTGCCGGGTACAGCCTGCATCGCTGCATTTTCGGGGGCCTGATCTGTACGTGGGCGACATACGGCTCATGAATGTGGGGCTGCCGCGCATGCGTGAGGAAATCCTGCGCTGGGGGCTGGGTCTCATCCTGGAGCCGGTGGATCAGAACGCGGTGGATTCGCTGGCCAACGTGGGGCAACGACAGGCACTGCTGCACGATCTCACCGCCGTTCTGGGCACCAGGCGAGACCTGGATGTGGCGGAGCTGGCCCCGCTGGCCCGGCGGGATGGGGCCACCGGCCGGGTAGGTGTGGTGATAGTCCCGGCGGAGCCTGATCTGGAGGCAGCCCTGGAGGCGGCCCGCCGGGTGCCCCTTCTGGAAGCGTCGCGAGGGCGCGCACTCAAGAGCCAGGCGGGACGCAGGGCTGCTGATTGAGGAGGGGAAAGGTTGCAGGCCACGGAGTTGAGAGGCTGGATCGTCGCGGTGGTCACGGACCAGCCGGACCGCGTCCTCCCCGGTGGGTGCCCGGTATTCGTTGGAAGGAATGCGTCAGAACGGGAAAGGATCGCCACCGTCCTGGGCAAAGTACTGCGGGCGGCTACCCACGACCTGGGAGACGGCACCTGGGTGCTGATCCGGCACTAAATGAAAGCCGGCTGCCGACCGCCGGGCAGCACGGCGCTTGACTGCGCTTGTCTGCTGCGAGAATAATGGGGTAGGAGATCCGGCGGGAGGCGGAGTCCACCATGATGCCCACAGTGGTCATAATCGGGCGGCCCAACGTGGGGAAGTCCGCGCTATTCAACAGGCTGGCGGGACGGCGGATCGCTATCGTCGAAGGCACGCCGGGACTCACCCGCGACCGTCTGGAGTGCCAGGTGTCGTGGAGGGGGAGGACATTCCGCCTGGTGGACACGGGGGGCATCGGTCTTGATGAAGTGCCGCTGGCCGATGCCCTGGCGGCGCAGGCTCAGAGAGGGATTTCGCGGGCCGATGTGCTCATCTTTCTGGTAGATGCCAAGGCGGGATTGACGCCGTTGGACCGTGAGATCGCCGACATGTTGCGGCGCGCCGGGAAACCCGTGGTGGTGGGGGCGAACAAGATCGACTCGCCCTCAGAGCTGTCTCGGGCAGGGGAGTTTTACGCCCTGGGTCTTGGCGATCCGTTACCCGTCTCTGCGCTGCATGGACTGGGCACAGGAGACCTCCTTGACCGGGTGGTGGCCCTGCTGCCCGAGAGAGGAGATTTACAGCCGCGACCGGCGCCGGAACCCATCAGACTGGCCATCGTGGGCAAGCCCAATGTGGGGAAGTCGTCCATCGTCAACCGGCTGGTGGGCGAAGAACGGGTGATCGTACACGAGAAGCCGGGAACCACGGTGGATGCAGTAGATGTCCTGGTCCGCAGGCCGGAAGGAGAATTTCTCCTCATCGATACCGCCGGCCTCCGCCGGCCCCGGAAGATTTCGGCCTTCCCGGAACGACTGGCGGTGTTGCGTGCCTTGACGGCTGTTCGGCGCTCGCAGGTGAGCTGCCTGGTGCTAGATGCCACCGAGCCAGTGACCGCCCAGGATCGCCGCATCGCGGGCTACATACTGCGTTCGGGGCGAGGGGCGGTGATCGCTGCCAATAAGTGGGACCTGGTGAGTGAGGACGGGGAGGTTGTGAGAGCGGGTATCCTGGCGGACCTCGATTTCTTGTCCTTCGCCCCTCTGATCACCACGTCGGCGCTCACCGGTGAGGGCATCGACCATCTGATGAGGACTGTGAGCAGGGTAGCGGAGGAATACGCCAGACGGGTGCCCACCAGCGACATCAATCGCGCCATACAGCGCGCGGTAGGCCAATTGGCTGGCCGGGGAGGACTCCGCGTCTATTACGCCACCCAGGTGTCGACCTCCCCACCCACCATCGTGGTGTTCGTGAACGATCCCTCAATGGTGAAGGACTGGTTCACGCGGTATTTGCAAAGAACGCTGCGCGAGGAATTCGGGTTCCAGGGTACGCCCATCCGCCTGATCTTCCGACGGCGCCGGAGGTGAGTGGCCCGCGCCGCGAGCAGCCTGCTCCCAGCGTTCGGGGCATTGCGAAGGAGGGAACTGTATGCAAGGGACAAGCTATCCCAGGATGGAGATATTTTTGGATCGTATCAGACATAACGTCGCGGTGGTGTGCGGCCGTGCCCGGGCCCACGGAGTGGAGATCGTGGGAGTCACCAAGGGGCTATGCGGTGAACCGCTGGTGGCGCGCGCGATGCTGGAGGGAGGGGTGAGTGCACTGGGTGATTCTCGGCTCTCCAACCTGGCTCGCCTGCGCCGCGAGGGAATCAATGCACCCCTGATGTTGATACGGATTCCCATGATGAGCGAGGCCAGGTGGGTGCCCCGGGTAGCGGACATCAGCCTGCAGTCCGAGCCGGCAGTTGCCCGAGTGGTGGGCGAGGAGGCCGCACAGTGTGGTCGTCGTCACCGGGTCATCCTGATGGTCGATACCGGGGATCTCAGGGAGGGGGTCTGGCCGGAACGGGTGCTGCACGTGGCTCGACAGATGCACGCCATGCCTGGGCTGGAGCTGTGGGGGATGGGCACCAACACCGCTTGCTACGGAGGTGTGCTGCCCACGCCGGAGAACACCGGCCTGCTGGTCCGGCTGGCCCAAGAGGTGCGGGACAGCCTGGGCGTTCCTCTCCCGGTGGTCTCTGGGGGTAACACGGCCACCTACTTCCTCCTGGAGCAGGAAACGCTGCCCGCTGGAATCACCCAGCTGCGCATGGGCGAGGGTCTGTTGCTCGGGGTGAATACCACGGTGGGCGCACCCATTCGCGGCGCAAGACAGGACACCATCAGGTTGCTGGCCGAGGTCATCGAGGTGGCACGAAAGCCCTCGGTGCCCATCGGTCCGCGGGGAAGGGATGGCTTCGGTGAAGTGCCGCAGTTCGAGGATCGAGGGTGGCACCGACGGGCGGTGGTGGCGCTGGGCAGGCAGGATGTGGATGTTCGCGGGGTGACCCCGCTCCTGCCGGGGGCCAAGGTGCTGGGAGGATCCAGCGATCACCTCCTCCTCGATGTGGAGGACTGCCCGAAGCCTCCCGCGCCGGGGGATGTGGTGGCCTTTGGCCTGAACTATTCCGCTATGCTGCGCGCGGCCACATCGGCATACGTTCAAAAGGTATACAAGGGGAAATGAAGGCCAAAGAGGGGAGGCTGGCTCATGCGGATAGCCATATTGGGCGGCGGCAACGGCGGGCATGCCATGGCAGCGGACCTGGCGCTGCGCGGGCATGAGGTGAGGATGTTCGAAACACAGCGGTTTGCTGACCGCCTCGGGCCCACGTTGAGGGAGCGCCGAATCGTCATTGATGGTGTCGGTCCCAAAGGCGAGGCGGTGCTCAGGGCAGTGACCACGGATCCGGCCGAGGCGGTGGCCGGTGCCGAGCTGGTGGTGGTAGTGGTCCCCGCCTTCGCGCAAGAGGTGTTCTTTCAGGCGGTGATGCCTCACCTGGAGTCGGGGCAAACCGTGATGGTGGTGGCGGGTGATTACGGTGCCTTGCGTCTCCGCCATTTGCTGTCGAGACAGCGACCAGAGCTGCGGGTGAAGGTGGGCGAGACGAACTCACTTCCCTACGGTGCCCGGCTGAAAGCTCCCGGCCACGTTTGGGTGTTCGCCCTGCCCGAGAAAGACAAACACCTGGTTGCGGCGTGTCCGGCCAGCGAGACTCAAGAGGTGCTGGCCCTCTGGGAGGAATTGTATCCCGTGAGTCGGGGCGAGAACGTGTTGGCGGTGGCGCTCTCCAATCCCAACCCCACAGTGCACGCCGCTGGTTCGCTGCTCAACACGGGTAGAATTCAATACTCCAAGGGCGAGTTCTACCTGTACCGTGAAGGCATCACCGAAGCGGTGGCTAGGGTGATCAGAGCGGTGTATGAGGAACAGGCAGCAGTCGGACGGGCCTATGGGTGTCAGATTGCCACCTATCGTGACCGCGACTTCCGGACCCGTTCCAGCATCATGGGTGCCTGTTTCTGGGCTCCCTTCGACCTGGACGGGCTGGTAGGGGAAATCAAAGGGCCGTCGTCAGTGGACAATCGTTACTTCACGGAAGACATACCTTACGGCCTGGTGCCAGCGTCGGAGCTGGCAGCGAAGGCCCAAGTCAGGACTCCAGTGATCGACGCGCTCATCGACTTGGGGTCGGTCATCTGTCAGCGTGACTTCAGGAAGGAAGGCAGGACGCTGAGCCAGCTCGGCTTGGAGGAAATGGATCCCCAGGAAATCGTGGAGTATCTGAGCATCGGTGGCTGAGCGCCTGCCACGAAACAGCGAGACCGTCGGGCTGCCGTGGCAGCTCCTCGGTTGGACGATGACCTGCGGGTAGTTGGACGGAGCGGGTGTCGAGGCTTCACCGGTTGTTGCGCGAAGTTACGGAGGAGAACGCCGGCGGGCCGTGCTGCGGACTTGCAGTCTCGAGCGTGTTGATGCTGATGCCCTCAAGTTCGCGGCGAGCTAAGGAAGTGTATACACGCGCGGCCCGAGGGGAGCAGCCGCCTGCGGGTAGTCGCGCGGTGGTGAAGCCATGGGATCGGGCCAGGGGCGGTGGGTACCGGGCATGGGTGATGCCCGGCCCGCAGGTGCAGTCACAAACCGGAAGGCCCTGTTCAGGTGTGATTGACGATAGCATGGTGATGGGTTGCCAGCAACAGGAGGGCCTGCAGGGGTCCGTGCCGCGACGTGGACCCGGAAAGCCGCCTGCTGCCTGAAATGGAGTTCTCCCCCGCTGTTGCTCGTTCGGTGGTTGGGGGTCGGGTTCTTCTGCAATTGCCCAGCCGCTGCGGGCAGGGAGGCGGCGGCTGTAGCTTCTCGGTGTGCAAGCCGCAGCCGTCGACCGGCCGCTTGGCATTCGTCCCGCCGATGCTCCGCAACGCGGCCCAAATGCGCGACGTGGTCCTGCAGGCAAGCCTGCTGTGAGTGGGCTATGTCACTGCGTCCGGGGGCCACGATTTGTCAGCCACCATGTACGCCACGGGAAACATCAATAGACATACGGCGGCCACCACTCCGGAGTCGTTCAGCAGTAGTGCAGCTGCTGCCCCGACCGTCAGCGAGCGGCCGAGGCGCTGGTGGTGCTGCTTGCAGCGACCACTGGCGGGACGAGAACTACGCGTCTTCCACCACAAGGCTACGCCGCATGCCAGCAGCCCCACGGACAGGCGGTTCCATACTGCGTAGGCCAACAGACGCATATTCGAACCGATCTTGCGCGTGGCCACCGCGAGCAACCATTCCCAGTCCTGCTGGATCAACCTGCGAACGGCTCCCGAAAGATGGGTGGGAACCGCTCCTTGGCATAAACCCCATAATACGCCTGCAGCCACCAGCGCCGTGAGGCCGGCCCCGGCCGCCCAGGCCCTCCCGCCGAGACGTTTCCCATTTGCAAGCAAGGTGCAGCAAGCCAGACCCAGGGCGCAGGTGATCCCCCAGTTGACGCCTGCTACGAGTACCAGGGTCATTGCCGAGACCAGTAGGCCGGCGCCCGCAACTGCTGATCCCCCGTCGATTGCCACGGCCCACAGCAGGAGGACGCTACCGGCCAGCAATCCTCCGTACTCATTGCCCAACCCGTACAGCCTGGCCCCCAGGCAGGTGGAGGGCCCGAGGGTGGTGTCGGCGGTGAAGTGGGGATCAACTGCAAGACCCACCGCCACCAGTACTACGAGCAAACCCGAGCTCCAGGCAGCGGCGGTGCGGATCTTGCCGAGCTGGCGTGCAATCATCGCCGACCAAGCAGCCGTGGTTACCAGAGAACCAACCAGAGCCAGCGGTGGGATGGTCACAAGACGGTCCCAGACCAGCAGCCAGGCCGGCCAGCTCAGCACTGCCGACAGCAGTAGCAGCAGCAGCGAGGGACGGCGCCAGGCCGCCCAGCCCAAGCCCAGCAACAGAGCGGTGCACACGTAAACAAATGCTCGCACAGTTATGGGGCGCCACTGCCAGCTGGTGGTTGCCTGTCGATACAACTGACCCAGTACCAACAGAGGATTGGACGAAGGCAGCCACTGCAGAGGATGTCCCACCCAGCCGTTGTGAGCCGGTGCCCCCGTGCATTGGGCCAGCGTGGGAGCCAGATCGACGTTGAGGACAAACCCCGGCCGCCGAGTGGAAGCCGACCAGAGTAAACCTGGTCCGGTGTTGGTCCAAATGAACAAAGGAGTCAACAGCCATCCGCGTGCTACATCCCCGGCCGGAGGCGTGGGCACGCATAGGACTACCTGTCCGCTGGGTGGGATGGTGCCGCACAGCCACCTGAGGAAGTCTGCCAGTTCGGCCAACAGCTGATGTCGGCAGCGGCGTGCGCAGTCGTCCGACCAACGAAGGGCTAGATCGTCCAGACGAGCGAAGTCATCGATTTCCACGATCAACAGATCAGTGCTTAGACAGCACTCCTCCACTGCCTCCCGGAGGGCGGCCCAGTTCGCTTTCCTTCCGTGAGGTGCACCGGAGTCTGGGCGGTGCAAGCCCCAGCGACACCAGCTGGCTACGCGCCCCACCTCGTCCATGAGTAGCAGGGCAGCCAACATTTCCTGGCAGGTAGCGGCAGTACTCAGCAGGGTTACGCTCTGGCCGGCCATCATCAATGCGCGGGCGAGGGAGCCCAGCGGGGCAGTGCCGTGGCGCGCAAGCTGCATCCGCTGGGTGAGAGGCATGTTCACGTTGACCAGTACGTTTCTCTGGGTTCGCAGACCGGTACGTCGAGCCCAGACCAGGCCGGCCGATTCTCCCTCCTCTGCAGCGTCGGCTGACTGCAAGCACACGGCTTCTGCGTCGGCGGCCGCCCGAGCCCCGCTTCCCAGGGTCAGATGGGCCGCCTGCCTCGTACAGGGGCCAAGGACGTGTGTGCCCATGAGGGCGCATAGTGCTTGCTCCCGCAGGGCCTGCCAGCTGGAGTGCCGGGCCAGATCGAGATAAGGCAGTCGGTCCACCACCAGCAAAACAGTCTTTCCGGCCAGAACCGGTCGAGGCGGCGTGCGGGCGGGCGCGAATGGCCAGGCCAGCGACACAGAGCTGGCGGCCACGCTGCACAAGGTGGCTGCGACAACCACTGCGATGGCAGAGCTCCTTACCGGGGCACCCATGAAACTAGTGTCCCCCTGGTCCCGCGATCCATGCCCTAGAATATGGTTTCCCTCCCTGCATATGAATGTACTAGCTATGGCTCGCTGGACTCGAGAAGGAGGAATGTCCTCATGGAGAAGTTCGACATCTTCCGCGATATTGCCGAGCGTACGGGTGGTGACATCTACATTGGCGTGGTGGGGCCCGTCCGGTCGGGAAAGTCGGTGTTCATAAAGAGATTCATGGAACTAATGGTCCTCCCCCATATTGAGGATCCGCATGATTATGAGCGGGCGAAGGATTCCCTTCCCCAGTGTGGGGCGGGCCGCACGGTGACGACAACGGAGCCCAAGTTCATACCCGATGAGGGCGTAGAGATCACGGTGAAAGAGGGAATCAGCTTTAGGGTCAGGCTGGTAGACTGCGTGGGCTACACGGTGGAAGGTGCACTAGGATACGAGGAAGAAGAGGGTCCGCGCATGGTGACTACCCCCTGGTTCGAGGAAGACATCCCGTTCCAGGAGGCTGCGGAGGTAGGCACCCGGAAGGTGATTGCGGAGCATTCTACGGTGGGAGTGTTGGTCACCACCGATGGTAGCATCACGGACATCCCGCGGGAAAGCTATGCGCCAGCCGAAAGGCGCGTGGTCCAGGAGCTCAAAGAGGTTGGCAAGCCCTTCGTCATCGTGTTGAACAGTGCCCATCCTCGCGCAGAATCCACCCTGGAGCTAGCTTCCCAGCTGGAGATGGAGTACGATGTGGCCACCGTCGCCCTCGACTGCCTCCACATGACCCAAGAGGATGTGCTCCTGCTGGTTGAACAGCTCCTGTACGAGTTCCCGGTGCGGGAGGTGGAAGTTACCCTCCCCGCATGGGTGGAAGTGCTCGAACCCACGCACTGGCTCCGGAGCGAGCTGGAGCAAACAGTGTCCGAGGTGGTGAGAAATGTACGACGGCTGCGGGATGTCAACAAGGCCATCGCTAGCCTGCAGGCGCATGAGCGAGTCCAGGAAGTGCTCTTGAAACGCCTGGACATGGGTCAGGGAATTGCCACGCTGCAGGTGGAGGCCTGCGAGTCTCTGTTCTTCCGGGTACTGGAGGAAATAACAGGATGTGCTATTACGGGTAAGGCGGATTTGGTACCCCTCATGCGGGAATTAGCGCTGGCAAAGAGAGAATACGATCGGGTGGCTGAAGCATTGAAGGAAGTGCGGCAGCTAGGGTACGGGATGGTACCTCCTACTCTGGACGAGATGACGTTCGACGAGCCAGAGCTGATACGGCAGGGCTCACGCTTCGGCGTTCGGCTCCGAGCCAGTGCGCCGACTCTTCACTTCATACGGGCGGACATTCACACGGAAGTAACGCCTCTCATCGGAACTGAACAGCAGTGCGAGGAACTGGTGCGGTATCTGCTTAACCAATTCGAGGACGACCCAAAGCGCATCTGGCAATCGGACATATTTGGAAAACCGCTGCACGAACTGGTGCGGGAGGGCATACAGTCTAAGCTGTTCCGGATGCCTGAAGACGTGCAAGAAAAGCTGCAGGAGACGCTGGAACGACTGATAAACGAAGGCTCGGCGGGGCTGATCTGCATCATAATCTGAGCTTGAAAGACACAGCCGCTGTCAACTGCAGGAGAGGGGCCGACTGCATCGGCCCTTTTTTGTTGCCACGGCGCGTAAGAAGAAGGATCCCTCTCCAGATCATAGAAATAGAAAACTGTGGCATCAGTGCCACGGGCCTAAGCAGGAGCACGCGAGAGGAGGTGTGCTGGTGACCAAGGCTGAGCTGGTATCAGTGGTGGCGGAGAAGACGGGATTCACTAAGAAGGACACCAGCAAGCTTGTAGATGCCCTGCTGGACGCCATCGTGGAGTCCCTGGCGGCGGGCGAAAAGGTCTCGCTGGTGGGATTCGGCACCTTTGAGGTGCGTGAGAGGGCTGCGCGTAAGGGGAGAAATCCTCAGACAGGAGAAGCCATAACCATCGAGGCGCGCCGGGTACCGGCTTTCCGGCCCGGGAAAAGCCTGAAAGACGCCATTAGGTAGTGCAGGGCACCAGCAACCCGCAAGCGAGCAGTTCAAGTTGCACGCCCGAGGCACATGGGATATAATATTGCGTGGCGTCGGGCTGTGGCGCAGCTTGGTAGCGCGCTTGAATGGGGTTCAAGAGGTCCTCGGTTCAAATCCGGGCAGCCCGACATCAAAAACCCGCGTAGCCATAGGCTTCGCGGGTTTTACCTTTTTCGTGTAAGGTGCCATTCAAGGGGTTTTTGCAAACATATTGCAAACATAGCGAATCCTTTTGGGTTCCGAAGAGTATGCGCCATTCTGGTATACGACATGGGATCTATGGACTGGTCATAAATCTGCAGTATGCAGCCATATAGAGGGCTTCGGGGGGGCCGTGAGCAGCCTGCATAGTTATAAGTTCTTGCGACCTGGATGATCTACCCAGAGTCTTTCTTGCAATGTGGGTGCTGATCACTCTTCCTTCAGTTCTTTCAAAAATTCGAGGATCTCTTCTGGCAGGCTGAGCTTGGGGTATGTCTGCGTCAGCTTGTCCTTGATCTCAGCCACCAGTTTCAGGGCATACGCGGCTGCGCAGGCAAAGAACAGTGCCGTGAGCAGTTTGCCCCAGGGCTTTCCTGGTACATCGACAGAGGCTCCAAGGCCAAGTATGAGCAGTGGAATGGAAAGCGGTGCCACCTGACCCTTCAGAAAGTTAGGGAAGTAGCGGCGATCGAACTTTTCAGCGAGCACGACCCTTACCACTGCCACTGCGTATCCAGCAGGGCCTGGGGGCAATTGAAGGTCAGGTGTCCTACCACATATCATGGCGTCTAACCGTCATGGGGGCAGGTGGAGTGCTCCATGCTGATCATCTGGCCAGGCTGTTGAGTCCAATGGCCAGTTGCGGCAGTTGATTCGGCCCTGGCGGCCTGATCCGGAGCTGGTTGCCAGCACTGCTGCCATGGGGTTGATCCGTCAGCAAAAAGCTGCTGCTAGTCAGCAAGAAGACCTGGCGGCATGGCTCCAGGCCCGGATGTCTGCGCTGTATGGGCCGCATGCTGGTCGTGCTTGGCCAAGCTACGTGCTCAGGACGACTGGCTCAGGGCACGCAGGAGATCGCATGATGATGCCCATGCGCGGTTTGCCTACCGAATGTTGATACGGACCAGGAGCGTCCCAGGGTTGACAACGGGGACGGATTTGCTACAATCAAGGTGATTCGCCGACTGTTGGGAAACCAGGAACCAATCCACCGGGGGGTGGAATAGCGGTAAAAGGGGGCTGATAATGAAATGAACGCTTTGGGGCGCCATGTGCTGGCCGAGATCTACGGATGCGATCCCCGGATACTTGACGATGAGGAGCGCGTCCGCGAGATCATGGTTGGTGCGGCTCTCGAAGCCGGAGCGGAGATCCGCGAAGTAGCATTCCATAAGTTTAGCCCGCAAGGCGTGAGTGGCGTAGTGGTCATTTCCGAATCCCACCTGGCTGTGCACACTTGGCCGGAGCTAGGTTACGCCGCCGCCGATGTCTTCACCTGTGGCAATAAAGTGGACCCCTGGCAAGCCTGCCGACACATCGTGCGGAACTTCCGGGCTCAGCGGTTCACCGCCACCGAGACCAAGCGCGGCATCTTCGAGGAACAGCCCAAGCAGGCAGCCGGTTGACTCCAAAGGAGGGGTGGTCTTTTATTATACCCGCGACTGACAGAGCGGACTGTGGGAAGCCTTAGCCCCTGGCAGGCAAGGAGCCGAGACCAGGGGCTGAGGTATTTCTTGGGAAGGGAATACACTCCGGGAGCGGGAATTACTTACCGTCATCTCAACATAGCTCAACGTGGGGGGAAGAGCGATGGAACGGACGCTTAGACTGCTCCAGGAAATCACGGAGGCGGCGGGGCTACCCGGTCACGAACACGAGGTCCGGGAAGTCATCAAGAAGTACCTGCCGCCGAAGGTGGAGGTGACCGCGGATCGGCTGGGTAGCCTGGTGGTGAAGAAGCAGGGAACTGCGGACCGTCCCAAGGTGATGCTGGCCGGGCACATGGACGAGATCGGTTTTTTGGTCACCCACGTCACCAAGCAGGGATTTGCAAAGTTCCAGACCCTTGGCGGCTGGTGGGAGCAGGTCATGCTCGCGCAGCGGGTGCTGATCCTCACGCCCAAAGGGAGGGTGCCCGGCGTTATCGGGAGCAAGCCGCCCCACGAGCTGGAGGAAGAAGAGCGCAAGAAAGTCGTCAGCAAGAAGGACATGTACATCGACTTCGGGGCGTCCAGCCGCGAGAAAGCAGAAGAGATGGGAGTGCGCCCAGGTTGCTTCGTGGTGCCCGACAGTCCGTTCACGCGGATGGCGGATCCGGACTACCTGATGGCGAAAGCGTGGGACGACCGGGTGGGCTGTGCCATGTTTGTTGACATCTTGCACGAGCTGAGCCAAGTAGACCATCCCAACTCGGTCTACGGCGTCGGGACGGTCCAGGAGGAGGTAGGCCTGCGAGGGGCAACTACCAGTGCTCGGCTGGTGGATCCTGATGTGGCTTTCGCGCTGGAAGTGGCGATATCCGGGGACACTCCCGGCTTCAAGGAGGACCAGGGTCATCCAAAGCTGGGCCACGGCCCCGCCGTGTGTCTGTACGACAGCTCCATGGTTCCCAATACCAGATTGGTTGAGCTGGTGGTGGATACGGCCAAGGAGTGCGATATCCCGATACAGTTCGAGGTCCTGTCACGTGGGGGCACGGATGCAGGCCGGATTCACATCCACGGGCAAGGCGTTCCCAGCCTGGTCGTGGGCGTACCCACCCGCTACATCCACAGCCACGCGGGCATACTGCACCTGCAGGATTATCTGAATGCGGTCAAGCTGATGGTAGCGGTGATACGGAAGCTTGACGCCGAGACCGTGGAGGGGTTGGTGCGGTGACGACAGGCTATGAGCGGACCCTCGTGCTCATCAAGCCTGACGCGGTACATCGCGGACTGATTGGAGAGATCATCAGCAGGCTCGAAAGAAAGGGTCTCAAGATGGTGGGCCTCAAGATGCTGCAGCTGGACCAGCAAAAGGCCGCCATCCACTATGCTCAACATCGCGACAAACCGTTCTATCAGGAACTGATCCGTTTCATCACTTCCGCTCCCGTGGTGGCCATGGTGTGGGAGGGACCTGGGGCAGTGGGGGTGGTGCGCAAGGCCATGGGGGCCACCGATGCAGCACAAGCGGACCCGGGCACCATTCGGGGAGACTTGGCCCTGGATATAGGGCACAACTTGGTCCATGGTTCTGAATCACCAGAGGCCGCGGAGAGGGAAGTAGCTCTATTCTTCAACCCCGAGGAGCTGGTGGAATACACCCGAGCGGTGGACCGGTGGATCACTCCTCCACGCTGAAAATGCGGGTTCGGGAGGTGCGAGGAGACGGTGCCTCTCATCCTGCACGTGGACATGGACGCGTTTTTCGCCGCCGTGGAGCAACGCGACAACCCCAGTCTGAAGGGGCGTCCGGTGGTGGTCTGTGGGGGCCTGGGACCCCGGAGCGTGGTTTCGGCCGCCAGCTATGAAGCTCGTCGCTTCGGCGTACATGCAGCCATGCCCGTGACTGAGGCGCGCCGGCGCTGCCCAGAGGCGGTGTTCCTGGTGGCCAGGCACCGGCATTATGCCCAAGTGTCGCGTCGTCTTAGGTCGGTGCTGGAAGAGTTCGCCCCGGACGTGGAGCAGACATCCATCGATGAAGCGTACCTCAACGCCACCGGGTGCGACCATCTGTGGGGCGGACCCGTGGGGATGGCGAAGGCGTTGAAGCAGCGCGTGCGCGCGGAGCTGGATCTGACCTGCTCTGTGGGTATTGGCCAGAACCGCTTCCTGGCCAAGATGGCTTCCTCGCTCTGCAAGCCTGACGGACTCCTGCATCTGGAGTCCCACCGGGTGCCGGAGCTGTTATGGCCGCTTGCGGTGCGCCGCCTGTGCGGAGTGGGCCAGAAGACGGCGGAACGACTGGAGCGGTTGGGTCTGCGGACGGTGGGCGACGTAGCGCGTGCCGACCCGGGGTGGCTGGAGGCAGCGCTCGGGACATGGGGACGGTGGTTGTGGGAACGAGCCCACGGCCGCGACCCCGTCACGGGACGCAGGGAAAAGCCTACGGAGCGCAGCTTGAGCCACGAGGTTACCTTTACTTGCGATGTCAGCGACCCGGAGGCTATCAGGGCCACCTTGCTGGGGCTTTGTGACCGCCTTGCCCGCCGATTGCGCAAAGCGAAGGCCGCCGCCCGCGCCGTATTCGTGAAACTCCGCTTTGCGGATTTCCATACCATTACCCGCTCGCGGACCCTTGGCCATGCCGTTGTCATGACCGAGGACATATTCCTTGTGGCCTGGGACTTGGTGCGCCAGGGATGGGCGGCCCGTCGTCCCCTGCGCCTGATTGGAGTGGGAGTAAGTGGCCTCCTGGAAAGCGGTTGGCAGATATCCTGGCTCGACGACGAGCGCCAGCGGGCCAAGGAACGCCTGGCATTGGCCACCGACCTGCTGCGGGATCGGTTCGGGGAGGACGCGGTGGAGCGAGCGGCGGTGCTGCTGGTCCGCGGCCACCAAGATGGTCGACGATGAACTGGGCGATCGTGGCAGGCAGCGGTTTGCAAAGGATGGCCCCGTCTGGGGAACGGGCCCTGCGGCGGGTGAAGACCCCGTACGGTGATTGCTTCGTCCTCCCCTGGGAGGAAGGGGGCAGGCGTGCTTGGTTCCTCCCGCGCCACGGTCCCGGCCACCGAGTTCCACCTCACCGCATCAATTACCGGGCCAATATCTGGGGACTGCATCAGCTGGGAGTAACCCGGGTGCTGGCGGCCTCCGCCGTGGGGTCGCTCGATCCCTCGTTGAAGCCCGGGTCACTGGTGCTGGTGGAGCAGTTCATCGATTTTACTCGAACGCGACCGCGTACCTTCTTTGATGAGGATCGAGTGCACCACCAGGACATGACCCACCCCTACTGTCCCGAGCTGAGTCATCTGCTGCGCGACCAGGCGCGGGCGCTGAAGCTCGATCTGCGGGCCGGTGCGGTGTACGTGTGCACCGAGGGACCCCGCTACGAGACAGCCGCCGAGGTGAGGGCGTTCCGGCTGCTGGGAGGCACGGTAGTTGGCATGACCGCGGTACCAGAAGTGGTTCTGGCTCGGGAACTGGGCATGTGCTTCGCGCTGGTCGGGGTGGTGACCAACCTGGCGGCGGGTCTGACGGAGGCCCCCCTCTCGCATGCGGAAGTGGTGGCGCGGATGAGCGAGCAGCAGGAACTGCTGCGCCGCCTCCTGTGGGGGGTCATCGCCACCGCGGACGAAGAAAGGCGATGCACTTGTGGCGGAAAATGAAACGGGCCGAACCTGGATCCGGGGCGCGGCGGCCCTCACCATGTGGCGGAGCCGGCCCTGGTTTGACTGCTGCGACCTGATCATCCAGGAGGGCAGGATCTGGAGGATCGTGCAGCACCCAGATGCTGAAGGTCCGGCACCTGGAGACCGCGTGGTGGATGCATCCGGCTGGGTACTGCTGCCGGGGTTCATAAACCTGCACGCTCACACCCCCATGACGGTCCTGCGGGACGTCACCGAGGACAAACCTCTGGCCCGGTGGCTACGCGAAGAGGTGTGGCCGCGGGAGCTGCGGATGCGGTCTTGGGAGCTGCTGGAAGGATCGAAGGCTGCGCTGGACGAAATGCTGCGGTCCGGCTTCACCACGGTACTGGACATGTACCGGTCCATGGACGTGGTGGGACGCTTGGCGGAAGGGCGGGGGATGCGGGCCTACTTAGCCTGTGGCCTGGTGGGCTGGTGGCCTCTGAGCGAGCTGGGGTTGCGCGGCGCCCTGCGTCTGCGGCGGAAGTTTGAAGGTTCCCGGCGGGTGCAGGTGGCTCTGGGTCCTCATAGCCCGCGCTACTGCCCTCCCGCTTACCTGCGGCGGGTCCTGAACTTGGCCGGCAGGGCGGGCATGATTGTGCACATGCATTGCGGCGAAGACCCGCAAGAAGCTGGGTTGTGGCGGAAACGGCATGGGTACACACCGGCCGAGTTCTTGTGCAATCAACTTCGCGGTCGCAGTGCACCCCGCGTGATCCTCGCCCACGCTGTCCACCTGGGAGACCCAGAGATTGGCCGCCTGGCGGAACTGCCGGTGGGCGTTGCCCACTGCCCCACCGCCAATGTGCGGTTACTGGGACGCACTGCCGTCGTTCGCCGCCTGCTGGAGGCAGGTGTACCGGTGGGCTTGGGAACTGACGGGGCCCCTTCCGTTGGGCGGCTGGACGCCTTCTCGACGATCCGCGACTGCGCGCTGCTGGCCGCCAGTGGGGGCGATGATGCCCAGCTCAGCCCGATGCAGGTCCTTTGGATGGCAACCCGCGGGGGTGCGCTGGCACTGGGCCGCAAGGAGCTCGGGCAGCTGTCCCCAGGCTCGGCTGCGGATCTGGTGGCGCTGGACATGGAGCTGATGGGTACCCGGCGGCCGGGCATCAAGGCGGCCTGCCGAGCACTGGTCTGGAGCGCGCGTCCCGACCAGGTGCGGATGGTCATGGTGGACGGAATTGCCGTGTGGACCGGCAGGACCGAGGGTCCCTCCTGAGCTGTCTGCGCGCCGTTCAGTGCACGGCTAGGACGAAGGTCAGGCCCATGGCCGCCAGGATGGCCAGAAGGACCGGCCAGTAGGCACGATACACTTCGCCCAGGCGTACTCCGAAATACTCGTTGGATAGCACTTGGCAGAGGTGTAGCGGTGATCCGAAGTAGGCCACGAAGCTCGATGCATACACCAACATCACGTAGCTGGCCCGGTTCGCCTGCGGCAAGAGCGGCAACAGCAGCGGCAGCGTGATCCCCAGCGTAGTGGATTGGGATGCCGAAGCAATGCCCACTGCCATGGGCAGCGCGACTAGTAGCAGCTCTGCTGGTATGCCCCAGCTGAGGAAGCTCTGCACCAACCCCGATACCGCACCGCCGTTTTGCACCAGTCCTCGGAACACCATGATGGAAGCCATGGCCGCCACCAGCTTCAGGTCTACCGACTTGTAAAGAGTGCTCAAGTGGAAGCCCTGCTTGTAAACCAAACCTACTGCAGCCGCCATTCCCACCAGCAAGGCCAGAGCAATGGGGATTCCCAGCGCCACTGAAAGGAACAGGCTGACCAACAGGGGACTGCCATAGAACAACATCTCCTTCAAGTGGGTGGTCCAGCTGATGGATCTCACCGGTTCCTCCCTCCGCGGTGACAGCCGGCGCAGCAGGCAGAAATACCCGGCAATCAGGGCAGCAGGCGTCAGCAGGAGCTGTGCCCTGATGATCTGATATACTGACACGTCCGCCATCCTCGATGCGAGAATCATGGAGGGCATGAAAGGGAACACGAAGAACCACGCGTGCCGAAACACCAAGTTGGCCGCTGATTTCTGCGCGGCAGTCATGCCGAGGCGGTCGCCGAGGGAACCTACCATGGGTGCGGACATGATCGCTCCTCCCATGACCGGCAGGCATCCGATCAACGCTGGCACCGCCATCAGCGCCGCCTTGGGATTGCGCAGCAGGTTGGTGAGGGCATTCACCATCCGGTCCAGGAGGCTGTATCGGGTGAGGATTCCCGTCAGGGCAGTAATTGCGGCGGCCACGCCCATCAGTTCGAGGGTGGTGCGGTTGGCCAGGGACTCCCACACGATGCGGCCGAGCTGGGCTGGGGGAAGACCGCTGGTTATCGCCATCAGGGCGGAGCCGCAAAGCATGGCGGCGGTGAGTGAGTACTTCCTGTTTACCATGAAGATAATGACGACGAAGGCTCCGGCCAGTCCCAGTAGCTGCTGCATCCTGCGCAAACCTCCCAGGTACGGTTGATGATATTCTGCCAAAGGCTGATCATTCCTGCCTCATCATACATTGCAGGGCCGCAGCAGGCGACGTGGTGCATCATCAGGGGCAACAATAAGGGGCGACTACTGGTGCGGGAAATGCCACCGGGTGCAGAGCAGGGCAGAAGTCCGGGGGCCAGCTTTGGCGACGGCCGGCCGCGCGGCCCTTTGCTGCGCCCGGCATTGACCGCAACAGCCGCGCAGTGCCCGAAACGGGTGACTGCCGCGATGCCACCACTGCCCCACGGTTCCACCTGGCCACCACCGGGAAGGCATCGACGCGGGCGCACCACACAAGATCCTCTCCGAAGCCCAGGCGTTGCAGCCGCTGGCCGTGGGCGGAGGCGCGAAGGGCGTCCAGGGGATCTGGATATCGTTGCAGTATAAATCGTGCTCGCCGGGCGGCCTTTCCTGATGGCTCCAAGCAGCTGGTCAGCAGGGTGGTCAAGGCGCAGGCCACATAATAGTCGTCCAGCGAGAACCTTCCCTCGGTCCCCGAACAGACCACCGCCACCTCACCTCCTGCTGCCAGGACCGCTTCCGCGGTGGACGAGAGGTTCAATAGGCTGGCCACCAGGCACAATTTCGCCCTGCTTCCAGTCATGATGGTGGCGGTTCCGTTGGTAGTAGTGATGACCAGTGTCTTGCCCCGCAGCTGCGGCGACGTCATCTCCCGAGGAGAGTTGCCGAAGTGAAATCCCGGCAGCTTCACCCCATTTCGCTCTCCGGCCACCAACCACGCGCGTTCTGCCCCCAGTGCGCGAGCCCTCGGCACTTCCGCCACCGGTACTACTGCCGCGCAGCCATGGGCGAGAGCGGTGACTATGGAACTGGTGGCTCGCAAGACGTCGATGACCACGCACACCGGGGCCTCAGTACCCGAACGCGCGTACTCATCTCGGGTAAGATAGATCCGGACCCGCAAGTCGAACCCCTCCGGAAGGTTGTGAAGTCGCCACTGGCCAACATTATACCATGACGGTCCGGGGAGGTGGAAAGATGCCGTATCGGATATTCCTCGTGCGTCACGGCCGTACCGCGTTCAACGTTGAGCGCCGCTACCAGGGACAGCACGATCCAGTGCCGCTCGACGAGGTGGGCATCAGGCAGGCGCGACGGCTAGCCCGGTACTTCGCCCCGATGGACATTCAGTGGGCCATCAGCAGCGATCTTCAGCGGGCGGTGATGACCGCCGAGGAGATTGCCCGGCCGCGCGGGCTTTCACTTCGGGCGGACAGGGCCTGGCGGGAGATGCACCTGGGGCGCTGGCAGGGGCTGACCCAGGAGGAGGTCATGAGAAGGTGGCCGGAGGAATACCGCCGGGTGTACGAGTTGCGGGGATCCCCTCAGGGCGGTGAAAGCTATACCGCCCTGCAACGTCGCGTGGTGGCCGCATTCCACCGGTTGGCGCACCAGGCCCAAGGCTCCACGGTGCTGGTGGTGACGCACGGCGGGCCGATACGGTGCCTCGTCTGTCACCTGCTGGGAATACCTCTTTCCCGGAGACACCGCATCGCGGTGGCTAACGCGTCGGTCTCCCTGCTCGAAGGTAACAATGACAGCTGGAGGTTGGTGCTGCTCAACGATGTCTGTCACCTGGCCTGATGATGTGCACACCCAGGATCGCTTCGTGGTCCTGGAGGTCCAAGCCACCGGACCAGACCCGCAGTCGCACGGTGTGATCGAAGTGGCGGCGGTGCGGTTCGCCGGGGGGCAACCGGTGGAGACCTGGGCGCGCCTGTGCGATCCCGGCATTCCTCTTCCCTTGCGCACACATCGGCTGACGGGATTGACACATTGGGATCTTCAGGGCAAGCCTCACTTCTCCGAGGTGGCCGGTGACCTGGTGACCACGTGGGGAGATGACCCAGTGGTCTGCTATGATTCCGGGTTCGTTCGCCGATTTCTGGAACCCTACTGGAACCAGGAGGCGTGGGGGGACCTGCAGTCCCGGCTGGTGGACGTCATGGAGCTGGCCCAGCTGGTGTACCCCCGGGAGGTAGACTACCGGCTGGAAAGCATGCTGCGACGGGAGGGGATGGCCCACCAAGGGCCGCGCCGCGCCGCGGAGGACGCCCGCCGCGTGGGATTGCTTTATTTGCGCCTGCTTGGGCGCCTGCAAGAGCTGCCCGCAGGTTTCCTGCGGGAGTGCCTGGACATCATGGGTGAGGACAGCTGGGGGCTGGCAGAGGCCGTCGCTGGTGCGCTGGCCGCAGGGGGGAAGGCGGTGGAGGGAGAGTGGCCTCCCCAGCCTCGCCACCTGTCCCTGCAAGGGGAGACTCTGGACAGTGAGGAGGAAACAGAGGAGGTTCAACCCCTGGACGTGGATCTGGTGGTGGCCTGCTTCCAGCCAGGAGGTTGTCTGGCAGGAGTTCTCCCCGGGTTCGAGGAGCGTCGGCAGCAGGTGGAGATGGCCCGGGCGGTGGCGGAGGCATTCAACCGCGAACGCGTACTAATGGTCGAAGCGGGGACCGGTACGGGCAAGTCGCTGGCTTACCTGATTCCCGCGGGAATGTGGGCTCTGCAGAACCGATGCCGGGTGGTGATCTCCACCCATACCCTCAACCTCCAGCAACAGCTTTTCGAGAAGGACGCTCCACTGGCGGCGGCTGCCCTGGGGCGCTTCCCCGCCATTGCCGTCCTGAAAGGACGCGCCAACTACCTGTGTTTCCGCCGATGGCGGGACGCGGTGGCCTCCCCTCCCGCCGATCCCCGCGAAAGGCGGTTTCTACTGCGGCTGAGTTCATGGGTGAGATGCACTGACACCGGCGACCGAAGCGAGCTGAACTTACCTGGGTGGCAGCAGATTTGGTGGTGGAATTACTGTGCCGATGAGGATTGCTGGGGGCAGCGATGCCCCTGGGGCAAATACTGTTTCCTGCAAGCTGCGCGTCGGCGTGCCCACCGAGCACCCCTGGTACTGATTAATCATTCCCTCTTGGCGACTGCGCTGCGGGGCGGCGCGGTGCTTCCCGATTACAGGTACCTGATCATAGATGAAGCCCATCACCTGGATCAGGTGGCCACTGAACATCTGGGACATCAGCTGGATTTCGCTCGCGCCCGTTCCTGGTTGCGATCGTTGTTGCGACGTCCGGGTGCGGGTCCGCCCGGACTGCTCTGGCGAACCAGGACATCAAATGAGACGGTGACTGAAGTGGCGAGTGGCCTGGTCCGGGTCCTGGAGGCTATGGTGAGTGTGGAGTCCCAACTTCGAGCCCTGTTGCGCCGGCGAGGCCGGGATGTCAACGCCATGCGCATCGAACGCCTGGAGGTCTCGACGGTGCGAACCCAGGCCAGGCAACTGGCAGAAATGCTGGCCTCCTGTGCCCGTGCGTTGGAGGAGCTGGCAGCGGCAGAAACGGAAGACTCGGCGGGGTCGACCTTTCAGGCGGGTGCCCAGAGGCTGCGGGAGTGGCATACCGCCCTAGTCCAAGGCATCCTGGAGCAGGATCCCGACCACGTACGATGGCTGGAGAGCACGGGCGGTGACCACGACGGAAGGCTAGTGCTGAAGACCGCACCCCTTTGGGTAGACGAGCTACTGCGGGAGGGGCTGTTCGCGCGCTTGGAATGCGCGATCCTGACCTCCGCCACCATGACCGTGGCCGGGTCTTTCCAATACGTGGCGCGACGGCTCGGCCTGTTCGATGACCCGCGGGTGGACCAGCTGCTCTTGAGCTCCCCTTTCGATTTCCAGCACCAGGCGCTGCTGGCGGTGCCCACCGATTTGCCCGGTCCTGATGCGGGGGAGGATCGCTACCTGGACGCCGTGTGCGACTTCTTACACCGCCTGATACCCACGGTGGGTGGCAGGACCCTGGTGCTGTTCACCTCCCATCGTATGTTGCGCGAGGTTTACCGCCGCCTGAAATCCCCCATGGAAGACCAAGGCATTGACATTCTCGGCCAGAGGCTGGACGGAGAACGGTCCTGGCTGCTGGACCAGCTGCGGCGTGACCAGCGGGTGGCGGTGCTGGGAACCAGTGCCTTCTGGGAGGGTATTGATGTTCCAGGTCCTGCGCTATCATGCGTGGTGCTGGTGCGGCTGCCCTTCTGGCCTCCGGATCTGCCGCTGCTGGAAGCACGCAGCGCGGCCCTTCAGCGCATGGGTCAGGATCCCTTCCGGGCGTTAGCGCTGCCGGAAGCGGTGATCCGATTCCGGCAGGGCTTCGGGCGTCTGGTCCGTACCGCCCAGGACCGCGGTGTGGTGGTAGTGCTGGATTCCCGGCTTCTACCCGGTCGCCGCTCTTACGGCCGTTTCTTCGTGGCTTCGCTACCGCGTCCCTCGGGACTGGCCGGATCCTCAGAGCAGGTGCTGGAGGCAGTGGCAGAATGGCTCACCAGGACGTGAAGGAAAAGAGGGTGATGGCGAATTGAGGAACATCTTGCTGACCAACGACGACGGCATATTCGCCCCCGGGCTGATCGCACTCATCCGGGCGTTCCGGCGCGTGGCTGACTTTCAGTTATGGGTGGTGGCACCCGACCAGGAGCGCAGCGGCACGGGTCACGCCATCACCGTCCATCATCCCTTGATGGTGGAGGAAGTGGATCTGGAATACGGGGAGCGGGGCTGGGCGGTGAGCGGCACGCCGGCCGACTGCGTCAAACTGGCGGTGGAAGCCATCATGGCGCAAAGGCCCCACCTGGTTGTGTCGGGGGTGAATCTGGGTCCCAACGTAGGAGCTGATATTTTCTATTCGGGGACCGTGTCGGCAGCCATCGAGGGTGCTTTGATGGGATTGCCGGCCATCGCCGTGTCGCTGGCGGCGCGGGGGGAGGCACGCTACGATCTGGCCGCTCGGTTCGCCGTCCGGCTCACTGAGCTGGTGCTAGAGCGAGGAATGCCGCCCGGGACCCTGCTGAACGTGAATGTTCCTTCTCTGGATCCCCATCAAATCGCGGGAGTGAGGGTCACGCGCATGGAGGCCCGCCAGTACCGTAATGAGTTTGACCGACGAGTCGACCCTCGCGGTCGAGTCTACTACTGGATGAGCGGCGAAGTGGTGCCGCCGGAAGGGGACGGAGAGGTGGACAGCACCGCTCTTCGGGACAACATGATATCCGTCACTCCCCTTCAGGTGGACCTCACCGCCCGGCAGTTGTTGAAAGAACTGTGTGGCTGGAGGCTGGAGTCGTGTCTGGAGCAGGAAAGCAGTTGAGCGGCAAGGTAGCGGTGTTTTACGATCCCATTTATTTGGGGCACGACACCGGGATGCATCCCGAGAGCCCCGGGAGACTGCGCCACGCGGTATCCCACCTCAAATCGAGTTCCATCAACGAGCGCCTGCTGTGGATGCCTCCCCGGCAGGCGGAAGACAGCGAGATCCTTCTGGCTCACCTGCCGCAGCATCTGGAAACTGTCCGGGTGCTGTCAGCTCGAGGTGGCGGTCGCATTGACCTGGACACCTCGGTGTATCCCGACTCTTACCAGGTGGCAGCGTGGGCGGTAGGCGGGGCCATTGCCGCGGCCGAGTGGGCCTGGCAGCGCGGGCCAGGAAGCTTCGCCGTTGCCCTGGTCCGGCCTCCGGGCCATCACGCCAGCTCGGGCTCCGCCGGGGGTTTTTGCCTTTTCAACAACGTGGCGGTGGGTGCTCGCTACCTCCAGCGCCAGGGTGCCGAACGGGTGCTGATCGTGGACTGGGATCTCCATCACGGCAACGGTACGCAGGAAATCTTCTATTCCGACCCCAGCGTGCTATATTTTTCCATCCACCAGCATCCCGCCTACCCGGGGACGGGATCCCCCGAGGAGATCGGGCGAGGACCTGGACGAGGATACACGGTGAACTTCCCAGTGCCCCCAGGAACCGGGGACGACGACCTGGCCTGGATCATGAGTTCGGTGCTCATGCGGTTGGCAGCTGCCTTCCGGCCGCATGCCATAGCTGTGTCCTGTGGATTTGACGGTTACTTCGCCGATCCTCTGGGTGACCTTCGCCTGACCGTGGAAGGGTTCGGTCGGCTGGCGGCGGGGATTCGGGACCTGGCCTTCCAGCAGCAGGCTCCCGTCTTTGCTGTGCTGGAGGGAGGCTATCACCGCGACGGGATCGCCAGAGGACTGGAGCGGGTGCTGGCGGTGTGGTCAGGATCTCCTGCTGAGCTGGCGCCCCCTACTGAACCCGGTGCGTGGGTGAGCCGGGTGATGGCAATGATCCGCCAACACCTGGCAGACCGATGGGAGGTGTTGGCCGACCGGGGGCAGCTGGATATATAGCAATCACAAGTTTTTGCAAGTGGTGTCAGAAAATGTTTTGTAACTTGGACATGTTGTTTGCAAATGCTGAAACTGCGACTGACACGGCCAAGGGAGAGGAGGTGGTACGGTGCCGCGTCGCCGCCGCAGACCCATCCTGCCCGAAGCCGAGTCAGCGCTGGACCGGTTCAAGCACGAGGTAGCCAGAGAACTAGGCCTGGAAGATGACATCCAACGCCGCGGCTGGGAGAACATGACCACCAGGGAAGTCGGCAAGATCGGGGGTAATATGGTGCGACGCATGATACGATATGCGGAGGAGAAGATGAGGGAGGAACAGCAACGATCCTCTGAATCTTCTCCCGAAGAGCCTCCGAAACAGCGCTGACTCTCCTCTGGTTTCTTTTTTTGTAACATTTATATTTTTCAATCTTTGATCTCAAGAGTGCCGACGGTGGTAATGCCGCCCATAGCCGCCGCATATAACTAAATAGTCTAGGAGCAGGGGGAGACCGCGATGGCGAAGCTCAGGCGGAATGAGGGCCACACGTGGACCGCACGTCGGTTAAACCCTTCCTCGGTAGCGTCTGGATTGATCTGGGCTTTCCTGCTAACTCTGGTGCTTTCAGCCGTCATGGCCGCTCTAATATTCACCACCAGTATCAGTGAGACGACTCTGAGCCGATTCCTGGAGGGAGGTGGGCTGTTCAGTCTATTCGTGGGAAGCGCCTACGCCGCCCGGCGGGCGGGTAGTCTCGGATGGATGCATGGGGGCATGGTGGGCGCCCTGTATATTTTACTGTCCTCTCTGCTGGGGGCACTGTTTTCTCCCGTGCAGATTACCCTGGCCATGGTTGGCAAGAGACTAGCTCTGGGCGCGGTACTGGGAGCGATAGGAGGAACGGTCGGCGTCAATCTCTAACTTCAGCCAACGAGGGATCAGATTGCCAGAACGTGGCCACGACAAACTGCTAGGGTTGGCCTTGGGCGGGGGTGCGGCCAGAGGACTAGCCCACCTTGGGGTGCTGCAGGCGCTTGAATCTCGTGGAATTCGCCCCGACTTGGTGGTGGGAACCAGTGCGGGGGCAGTGGTGGGTGCGCTGTATTGTGCAGGTATGAGCCCGGAAGAGATGATGCGGCTGGCGGCGCGCACCCGATGGCGGCATCTGGTGGATATCCGTCCTACCCGGTACTCGGTGCTGGATATTGCTGCCCTGGAGGAAAAGGTGGCCGACTGGCTGAATCACTGCACTTTTGACGATTTGCGCATACCTTTCGCCTGTACCGCCGTCGACCTTGTCACCGCACGCCAGGTAATACTCAGCCAGGGGGATGTGGCCCGGGCAGTGCGGGCTTCCTGCGCGGTGCCAGGGATATTTGCGCCGGTAATTTCTGGAGACCAGGTGCTGGTGGACGGGGGCGTGTACAACAACGTTCCCGTTTCCGTATGTCGCCAATTGGGGGCAAAAGTGGTGGTGGCGGTGGACCTGCACGGTACCAATCAGATGGGTTATCGCCCCCAAAACATGTTCGAGGTCATCATGGTGTCCTGGGACATCATACATCACACCCGCTCCCGCGACGAGCTTTCCCTGGCCGACGTGGTGGTTGAACCGCAGACCCAGCGATGGAGTGTGGTGTCCCTGGACAAACTGGAAGAGTTCGTCATCGCAGGTCGCCAGGCGGCGGAGAGAGTGATGGACCAGCTGGTGGCTGCCCTCCAGCGAGTGAAACTGTCTGCAGTTCCCCCTGACAGTCCCTGCGATGCATAGTCTTTCCTTTCCGGGGAAACTTATCCTCGGGGAGGCTGTTCAGCTTTGCCACCGCGGTGGATATGGCACCTGCTGCTCGGGGCTTGCATCCTCCTGGGTTCATCGCCCCCGGCGGCAGGGTCAGATGTGTTGCTTCGGCTGGGAAGTCGTGGGGAGGTAGTCCGCCAGCTGCAGATGGATCTCGAGCAGCTGGGTTGTGACCCGGGTCCGGTCGATGGGATCTTCGGACCACTAACCGAGGCGGCGGTGCGAAGGTTCCAGAGGGAGCAAGGGATAACCGCCGACGGAATGGTTGGACCGGTGACCCGGCAGTACCTGCGGCGTGCCCTGGCCATCCTGGCGGAGGGCGTGTACGTGGTGCAGCCGGGAGATACCCTGCTAGCCATTGCCCGCCATTTCGGTGTACCGTGGCAGGAGCTGGCTCGGGAAAATCGTTTACCCGATCCTGACCGCCTGCTGGCCGGACAGGCATTGTTCATACCCACGCTGACCTCCGGGCACAGCGCAGAAGGCCAGCCACCGGAACCACCCAGAGAGCAGCCAGAGATGCCCACCTGGCGCGGGCGAGTGGCCCTCACCTTCGATGACAGCCCGCACGCCACGGTGACCCGGCGGTTGTTGCAAGTCCTGGCCAGACACCAGACCCCAGCCACCTTCTTCATCATCGGCAGCCTCGCCGAGCAGCACGTGGAATTGCTGGGGGAGATCGCGCGGGCCGGGCACCTGCTGGGCAACCACAGCTGGAGCCACGTGAACCTGACGGAGCTGCCTCGAGAGGAAGTACGGAAGGAGATCGAGCGCACGGCCGCGCTCATTCGCGCCGTGAGCGGTCAGCAGCTGGCGTATTTCCGTCCCCCCCACGGGGCGCTGAACGAGACAGTCCTGCTGGTCTGTCAGCAGCTGGGACATCAGCTGGTACTGTGGTCCAATGTGGGGGTTCGCGACCATCCGGAACGGGACCCCTCGCAGCTGGTGGACGCCTTGGTGATGCACGCCCACGACGGCGCCATCATCATGCTGCACGATGGCCGACCATTCCTCCCCGAACTCGTGGATGCCCTGATTCCCGCTCTCCGCCAGGCCGGTTTCAGGATCGTTTCCCTTTCGCAGCTGCGGCCGGCCCCGCCGCTGATGGCGACTGCCCCGAGGCCTGAGTGAGTAGGGTCCGGCAGTGACGAGTTTGTAACAGCGCGGCACTGACCGCTTCTCGGTGTAACATCGTATCCTGCGCCCGGGCCAGATTGGTCACGCTCTGGCACAGCGCGGACACCAGCTGGCAAAGAAGATCGCGTTCCTGCTGGGTCAGCATGGACTGCAGCTCCTCGAGACGGGCATCGAGCTCCGATGGATTGGGGGGCGGGACCGCGTTTTGGACGGCCTGGCGCAGCTCCGAAACCAGGGTCAGCAGACGATCGGTCCTCTGGGAGAGAGACATGGCCTGGGTTGTCTCCTGTATGGCCTTCTGCAAGTCTGCCCGCTGGGCGGACTGCTCGTCCACCAGCAGTTGTCTGACCTGTTGCGCAATGGCCATCACCTGTCCGATGACCGGATCGGTCGCCAAGAGTCATCACCACCTGGAGGTAAGATGGGCAATTGTGGTTTGGGCTATTCAGCACAAACGACATCGTGGAAATCGGTGCTGCAAGGTGTGTCACTGCCGCGTCGCCCCGCCACGACGTACCTTGCCAAGCTAGGGCAGGATTCGACTTCCAACTCCACGAACAGTGTGGCGTGGGATCAAGTAACGGGGGGTATCCCGCGTGACGCACTTCCTTCCGGCCGGCTTCCTCAAGGAGGAATTGCGGGAGATTGAGAGGCAGGCCCGGTTGCTCCAAGAGGAATTGCGGGGTGCTGGTGCGGCCACTAGCGCAAGGTTGCGCGCCCTGGCCGACGACATCGCTCGGCGGGCAAGAGAGGCATACAGAAGCATTTCCCGGCTGTCGTGCGAGCCTCTAATTTGGACTGGCGCGGGCAGTACGGATGAGGTCATCAGCATGCTGGAGCGGCTGCTGGTGGACGGTAGCCCCACCGGTGCCGTTGACACCCGCGAGGGCTGACCGTACACTATAGCCAGGACGAACCGGAGGATGGTGAAGCCATGCCAATCTACGAGTTCCGGTGCCCCCGCTGCGGGCAGCACCACGAGCTGCTATGCCGACTCGGCGAGGATGGTGCGGATCTTCGTTGCCAGTCCTGCGGTACGGTGGGACTGAAGAAACTGATTTCCCTCTTCAGCTCGCCCTCGGCCCGGGGTGGTTCCTCCAGCTGCGCTAGCTGCTCAGGAGGGAGCTGCGCCACCTGCCGTTGAGCGCGGCAGCCTGACCCCATGGCCAGAGGGAAAGGATCGACGGGTCCCCGTTGCGAATAAGTGCTTGAGCAGCCTGCTGCCGAATGGGGGGAGTGGTACGGCGGCAATGAGGATCACCGAGCATCCCATTTTGGATTTTGAGCGGGGGCCCGAGATCACCATCTATTTCGAAGGCCGCGCGCTGCGGGCGTACGAGGGTGAAACGATAGCGGCAGCGTTACATGCCGCGGGGATAAAGGTCCTGAGTTACAGCCACAGGCTGGGCCGTCCCCGCGGCTTCTTCTGCGCGGTGGGCAACTGTGCTTCTTGCTTGGTGGAGGTGGACGGAGAGGCCAACGTCCGCGCGTGCATCACCCCCGTACGGGATGGCATGCGCATAAGCCGGCAGCGAGGAAAGGGTGACCTCCGTGTTGGAACCTGAGGTGGCGGTGGTGGGCGCGGGCCCGGCGGGCATGGCTGCCGCGCTTGCTGCCGCCGAGGGCGGCGCCGATGTCCTGCTCATTGACCGTGAGCATCGGCTCGGCGGGCAGCTGGTGAAGCAGACCCACAAGTTCTTCGGATCTTCCGATCAAGAGGCCGGAATCCGCGGGATCCACATCGCGGAGCGACTGGGGGAGAGGATCAGGCAGCATGCGGCCATCCGCATCTGGTTGGGCACCACGGTAATCGCCTACTACCCGGACGGAGTGTTGCTGGCGGAAAAAGCTGGACACGGCCTGGTGAAGGCCAAGCCCCGGTGTCTGGTGGTGGCCACGGGAGCGGCGGAGCGACACCTGGCGTTTGCTGGCAACGACCTGCCCGGGGTGTACGGGGCAGGGGCGGTACAGACCCTGATGAACGTGCACGGTGTACTCCCGGGGCAGAGAGCACTCATGGTGGGTGCCGGGAACATAGGATTGATCGTGAGCTACCAGCTGCTTCAGGCCGGTGTACAGGTCGTGGAGGTTATTGAGGCCGCCGAAGAAATTGGCGGTTACGCCGTCCACGCGGCCAAGATACGCCGGGCGGGGGTTCCCATCCGTACCCGGCACTCCGTCCTGAAGGTGGAGGGTGACTCCTGCGTGGAACAAGCGGTGGTTGCCCGACTGGACGAGGGCTGGAAGCCCATCCCTGGAACCGAGCGCGTCCTGCAAGTGGACCTGGTTTGTCTCGCCGTGGGACTCACTCCTCTGACTGAGATCTTGTGGCAGGCGGGCTGTCGGATGGTTTGGGTTCCGGAGCTGGGGGGGCACGTACCAGTGCGAAGCGAGACGCTGGAGACCACTGTGCCCGGGGTATGGGTGGCGGGTGACGCCGCGGGGGTGGAAGAGGCATCCACAGCCATGATCGAAGGAGAGCTGGCGGGGCTGGCCGCCGCCCATCGGCTCCGCCCGCTCAAGGAGTTCGATGAACGGTGCCGCCAGCTTCGTCAGGCCCTAGCGGAGCTGCGGGCGGGGCCGCTGGCAGCCAAAGTCAGGAGGGGGCTGGCGCGACTGGAGGGAGGAACGTGCTGAGGAAGACCGGAGTTCCCACCGACGACCTGCTGCGGCAGGTGACGCCGTCCGAGGAGCGTTTACGTCGAGGACCGGTGGCCATTTTTGAATGCTTCGAGCGCATACCCTGTGATCCATGCCAGCACGCCTGCCCCACCGGGGCGGTTCAGCCCTTTGAGGACCTGAACGACCTCCCCCGCGTGGACCACCAGCTGTGCACCGGGTGCGGACGATGCATCCAGGCGTGTCCAGGGCTGGCGGTATTCGTGGTGCAGGAGGATCTGGACGAGTGCAGCGCACTGGTGGGCTTGCCTTACGAGTACTGTCCACTGCCGGCGCCGGGGGATGTGGTAACCCTGCTGGATCGGCAGGGCCGCGCGGTGGGACAGGGCCGAATCAAGAAGGTGGTACGGCCCGGCAACCGCGGCGAAACCCCGGTGGTCTGGGTGATCGTGCCTCGAGGATTGGCGATGACGGTGCGACACATTCGGCCGGAGGGAGAGAACAGAGGTGCTGACCAACCCACAGGAGGTCATCATTTGCCGGTGTGAGGACGTCACGCTGGCGGAGATCCGTCAGTTGATCCGGGAGGGCTATCGCTCTCTGGACGAACTGAAGCGGCTGTTGCGATGCGGCATGGGACCCTGCCAGGGACGCACCTGTTTGCCCTTGATTGCCCAGGAGCTGGCTGCTCACGGCGTCCCCATTGCCGAGCAACGCTGGCCCACCTTTCGTCCACCCACCAAGCCGGTCAAGCTGGAGTTGTTCGCGCGAGAGGATGACCCGGATGGCTGATACCGCTTCGGTGGTGATCATTGGGGGCGGCATCATCGGGTGCTCAATAGCCTATAACCTGGCCGAACGCGGCCTGCGGGATGTTGTCTTAGTGGAGCGCCAGTTCCTGGCAGCCGGCTCCACTGGCCGATCGGGGGCCGGCGTGAGGCAGCAGTGGGGAACAGAAATGAACTGCCGCCTGGCGCGGGCCAGCATCAAGATCTTCGAACAGCTGGAGGAGATGCTGGATTATCCTCGCAGCATCGAGTTCAAGCAGGAGGGCTACCTGATCCTGGCATTCACTCCCGCAGAGGCGCGCCAGTTCGAGGCCAATGTCAGGCTGCAGCGTAGCCTGGGAGTGCCGGTGACGCTGATGGATGCCCGAGGCGCCAAGGAAATCGTGCCGCACCTGGTGGTGGACCGGGTGGTGGCGGCGACCTTCTGCCCTGAGGACGGGCACATCAACCCCTTCCTGGCCACGGATGCATACGCCAGGGCCGCCCGACGCCGGGGCGTGGACATCCGCTTATGGACGGAGGTCACTGGCATCCTGGTAAACAACGGCAGGGTGAAGGGGGTTCATACCAACCGGGGCTTCATCCATTGCCCGGTGGTGGTCAACGCCGCTGGACCCTACTCCCAGCTGGTGGCAGCCATGGCGGGAGTGGATATCCCGGTGTACTCGGAGAGGCACCAGATACTGGTAACCGAACCGGTCCAGCCCATGCAGGGACCGATGGTGATCTCCTTCCATCACGGGTTCTACTGCCAGCAAACACCGCACGGCAGCTTCATAATGGGCGTGGGCGATCCTCACGAACCGAAGGATTTCGATGTGGGCCATTCATGGCAGTTTCTGGAGCAGGTATGCGCCCGAGTGCGGGAGCTGCTGCCGGGACTGCTGAAGCTGCACCTGGTGAGGCAATGGTCAGGCCTGTACAACATCACCCCTGATGCGCAGCCGATCCTGGGCGGCGTGCCGGGGCTTGAGGGTTACTGGATGGCGGTGGGCTTCAGCGGCCACGGCTTCATGCTGGCCCCCATTACCGGCAAGATCATGGCCCAGCTGATCTTGGGTGAGCAGCCGGAGATTGACGTGAGCATGTTGGGGCTGGATCGCTTCGAGCGGGGTGAGCTGATCAGGGAACCGTCAGTGGTCTGAATTTTGGCAGCGGAGGAGGGCGAAAGCAGCATGCGCTTGGGCGTGAAGGAGGAGCTGTGCTCGGGTTGTCGGGTGTGCGAGGTGCTGTGCGCGCTGGTCAACCGTGGCGAGTGCAACCCCAAGCTGGGGGCAGTGCGGGTGAAGGGCCTGTTCCCCGAGCCGGGTCGGTACCAGATTGCCCTGTGCGACCAGTGTGGTGAGTGTGCCCGGGTGTGCCCGGTGGAAGCGATCACCGAGCGCAACGGAGTGTATCGGATAGACGAGGAGCTTTGCACGGGCTGCATGGAATGCGTGGAGGCCTGCCCCCGTGATGCCATGTTCGCCCATCCGGCGCGGAAGGCGCCGTTCAAGTGCATCGTGTGTGGGCAGTGCGTGGCCTATTGCCCGCGGGAGGCCATTTACGATGTAGAGGGTGAGGTGGTCAGGAAGTGACCATAGGAGGGTACGCCGGTAAGATACTCAGGGTGAACCTCACCGACGGCAGCTGGTCCACGGAAAAGACCAGCGAGGAGTTGATACGGCGTTTCCTGGGCGGTCGCGGCTTTTGCGCCAAGATGCTGTATGATGAGCTGGAACCAGACGTGGATCCTCTGGGACCGGAGAACAAGGTGGTCATCGCTCCCGGACCCATGACTGGTTTGTTCCTGCCTTCCTCCGGGAAGGTGCACATGGCCAGCAAGTCCCCGGCCACGGGCGGCTATGGCGACAGCAACATGGGCGGCCATTTCGGGGCGGAGATCAAGTACGCGGGATATGACGCGGTGGTCATCGAGGGCGCAGCCAAGAGGCCGTGTTATTTGGTGGTGGAGGACGACCGGGTGGAGCTCAGGGATGCCTCTACCTGGTGGGGGAAGGGGAGCTTCGAGACGGAAAAGGAGCTGAAGCAGCGCCTGGGAGAGGAATTCCAGATTGCCACCATCGGACCTGCCGGCGAAAACGTGGTGCGGTACGCCTGCATAACCCACGACTTCGGGCGCCAGGCGGGGCGAACCGGCGTGGGATGCGTGTGGGGAGCGAAGAAGCTGAAGGCAATTGCCGTTCGCGGCACCAGGTCCGTCCCGCTGGCTGACGTACGCGGTGCGCTGCGCAAGGGCCGGCAGATGTTCGAGGCCTGCTTCAGCAAACCCGGGTTCAAGGAGTGGACGCCTTACGGCACCGCGGGGGTGACCGATTGGATCAACGAGATCGGGGCGTTCCCCACTAAGAACTTCTGGACTGGGTATTTCGAGCACTACAAGAACATCAACGGGCAGGCCCTGCGGGAGCGCATCCTGGTCACCGACAAGGGGTGCTTTGCCTGTCCCACCCCGTGCGGGAAGTACTCCCGGGTGCGGGAAGCCCAGCGGTGCTGCTACGTGGAGGGCCCCGAGTATGAGACCATCGCCATGGTGGGTGGTAACTGCCTGCTGGACCGCATCGAGGACATCGCCTACGCCAACTACCTCATGGACGATCTGGGGATTGACACCATCTCTGGCGGAAACGTCATTGCCTTTGCCCTGGAATGCTTCGAGAAGGGACTGATAACCGAAGAGGAGGCAGGCCGCAAGCTGGCCTTCGGGGACCTGGATAGCGTGCTATACCTGGCGCGGAAGATAGCCTATCGGGAGGGCATCGGCAGGATCCTGGCCGATGGAGTGAAGGCGGCGGCGGAGCGCATCGGGGGGGGCAGCGAACGCTTTGCCATCCACGTCAAGGGGCTGGAATGGAGTGGCTATGAGTCGCGATACGCTCCCGCCATGATGCTGGCCTACATGACCGCCGACATCGGGGCCCACCACAACCGGGCTTGGGCCATAACCCATGATGTGGCGGTGGGCAGGGACGCCATCGAGGGCAAGGCGGCCAAGGTGATCGAGCTGCAGCACATCAGGCCGCTCTTCGACACCCTGGGCTTGTGTCGCTTGCCGTGGGTGGAGATCGGTTTCGAACTGGAGCATTATGCGGAAATGTTCCCCCTGGTGACCGGCCTGGATTACACCTGGGAGGACCTGCTGCTGATTTCGGAGCGGATATGGAACGTGGTGCGCTGCTTCAACGTGAGGCACATCCCCGGGTTCGGACGCAGCTGGGACTACCCGCCCGCCCGTTTCTACGAGGAACCGGTGCCCACCGGACCGGCGAAGGGTAAGCTGATCTCCAGAGAAACCCTCGATCGGCTTCTTGATGACTACTACGCCCTGAGGGGATGGGACAAGAACGGTATACCCACGCCCGATAAGCTACGGCAGCTGGGTCTGGAGGAGCTAGCGGCGGATCTGCAGAGGAGGAAGGCCTGAGGATGCAGGTCACACTGCGGTTTCACGGCCACGCAATTGAATACGTGCCTGGAGGACAAGAGACTCTCACCGTGGATGTACCCGCTGGCCAGACGCTACGTCAGATTCTGACGACCATAGGCATCCAACCGCAGCTGTTCGCCGCGGTAGTAGTGGGCGGCCACCGTCGGGACCTGGAATACGTCCCAGAACCAGGCGACGAGGTGATGTTGCTGTCGCCGGCGGCAGGTGGGTGAGGAAACCTGACAGACGCCGAACGCCCCGGCCCTGCCCTGTGCAGGCGGTGCGGACAACGCCAGGCAGCGAAAATCCTGGGAATATGCGGTCCATGCCTCAGGGCTGACGCGAAACTGGCGGCCCGGGTGGGTCGCGAGGCCCACGCCCGGGCCCGGGCTCCCTTTGGGCTCCCGGCTGAGCCACCTTACCGGGCCGGGGTGACAGAATGTCGGCTATGCGCCAGGCGGTGTCAGCCGGGGCCGGGAGAACTGACGTATTGCGGACTCCGGGTCGGCAAGTCAGGAGGGACCGAGGTACATGCCGGTCTGCCCTCGGGTGGACTGCTGGAATGGTACCTGGATCCTCTACCCACCAACTGCGTGGCCAGCTGGGTATGCCCTGCAACGGCGGCAATGAGCACTCCCAAGTCTGCGCGGCTCCAATATCCCGGACGGGGCCGCTTCAACTTGGCGGTATTCTATGGCGCCTGCCCCTTCGATTGTCTGTACTGTCAGAACTGGCAGTTCCGAGGCATGCCCCGATCGGCCCGACGACTGGTCCCGGCAGAAGAATTGGCTGCCCACGTGGACGGGCAGGTGGCGTGCATCTGCTTTTTCGGTGGGGACCCGGTGCCGCAATTGCCCCATGCGTTCCAGGTATGCGGCATCCTGATGAAGACCGGCTCACTCCGGGTGAGGATTTGCTGGGAGACCTGCGGTTACGCGGAAAGTGACTTGCTGGATCGCATGGTGGAGTTCTCTTTGCGCAGCGGCGGCATCATCAAGTTCGACCTGAAGGCCTGGTCGCCGGCCATCCATCGCGCGCTCTGTGGGGCCGACAATCAGCAGGTACTGGCTAATTTTTCGAGGGCAGCCAAGAGAATTGCCGAAAGGCCTGAGGTACCGCTGGTGGTGGCCAGCACGTTACTGGTACCCGGGTACATAGATGCGGAGGAAGTGAGGTGCCTGGCTCGCTTCATAGCCAGTCACGATCCTGGTATCCCGTACGCGTTGTTAGCCTTTCATCCCGATTTCGAGATGCGGGATCTGCCGCGGACACCGGCCACGCTGGCTTCCGAGTGTTTGCTTGCCGCCAGGGAAAGTGGGCTCACCCGAGTTCGGTTGGGAAACGTTCATCTGTTGGAATGAGGAGGGATGGACGGTGCGAATGGCGCTGGAATTCGATTGGTCAGACCAAGAAAAGCTCGTAGTACCTGTGCAGTTACGCTCCGAATCGCAAGTGGCGCGTGCCCTGTGGGAGGCCGCTCCCTTCCGTTCCCGGGTCCAGCTCTGGGGAGACGAAATCTACTTTACCACGCCGGTTACCGCACCGGAAGAAGCGACCGTGGAGACGGTGCAAGAAGGTATGGTGGCCTACTGGCCGCCGGGGCGGGCTCTGTGTCTGTTTTACGGACCAACCCCGATCAGCGGTCCCGGGGAGATACGACCCGCCAGTCCGGTGGTCCCGGTGGGACGGTGCGAAGTGGATCCTCAGGAGCTCCGCAAGGTACCTGAGGGAGCCCAGGTGTTGGTGCGTAGCGAATCGGGCAATTGAGCACGGGGGATGTGGGTGAGGATGCGGGACCGAGCCGGTACCCTGCTGCGGGCGGTGATGCTAGGTGCAGCTCCCCTCTGGTGTGTCCTCACCCTCGCTCTGCTGAATCACGCCTCGATCCCACATGAAGATTTGATCTGGTTACGGCCGGCCTGGGGTCTTGCGAGTTGCTGGTGGGGCAGCAGCTGGCTGGCAGCTACGGTGTCGGCCTCGGCCCTGCGTACAGTTGTGGGCGGGGTGGGGGGCCTGTTGGGTGCTGGGCTGGGTTGGATGGTGCTCCCCTTGGGCTTGAATGTTGACCAGGTCCCGGTATGGCTGTGCGTCTGGTCCGCGGTGGGGTGTGGTATAGGGTTCGGGCTCCCGCGCCTGGCCAGCAACGGCAAGGACCGGTGGGCGGCTGGCCTGCTGCTAATGGTATTGGTGAGCAGCCAGGCGGTACTCATGCCCGTGGTGGTTCCTCAGTGGGTAGGAGGAGAACGGGGGGTGAGGCCTTTCCAGGAGCTGTGGTACCGGGGCCCTGAACCGTTGTACCGGAAGTGCCTGGGCTGGCGCCTGGATTCTGAACAAGGGCCTGCCATGACAGCCTGGCGGTGGAGGGACTTGTTGTGGATCGAAGAGGATGACGGCGTGCTGCTGCTGGTGCACGGTCAGAGCGGGGAAGAGAGATTGAGGTTGCAGCCTTGGCGGGGGATTGCCCCTCGGGGTGGGCTTGACCCCGACTGGCACCTGTCGATCCAACCAGGCGGCTCTTGTGTGGTATGGTGCGGGCGCACGGCCGAGGTGTGGTACGTGCTCATGGAGCGCGACATTACGGTGAGCTGGCAGAAAAAGTGGCCTGATTGCTGGATCAGCGCTGGCAGCACAGCCAACCGGCTCCTGGTGGTATGCCTGGAGCCCGGCCCACAGGTGGTGGCCGTGCGGCTGGAAGATGGTGAGGTAGCGTGGCAGTGGTCACTTCCTACCGCTGAACTGTGCGCCGGCAGCGAACCTGGCCGCTGGACGGAGATCGTCGGCGGTTGCGGGTGGGTGCTCGTCAAGCGGGGTAATCAGCTGGTGTGCGCGGATTACGCGGGGAGAAAGCTGTGGGAACGGGACTTCGAGCGTCCAGTCTACGTGGCCGCTCACACGGACGCCCACGTTCTACTACAGCAGAGTAGCAGCACCGGGAACGGTCGGCGGGTATTCCTGCTGGAAATGGGCCAGGGGCGGGAGATCTGGTCACAGCCGGTCAGCTATCGAGTGATTAGAGCTGGGGTGGACAAGGAGGGCGTGGTGTTGTTCGGGTACGCGGGCCACGGAGCGGACTCCAAATGGGCGGTGGAGGCTTACCGGCTCGCCACAGGACTGCAGTGGGAGCTGGAGTGGCGTGGCAGCCACGGTGGTTGCTGGATCGGCGCAGAGCGGGTCTACGTCAACTGTGGTGATCGGGTGATCGCGCTGAGCAGGGACTCGGGAGGCGTGGTCTGGGAATGGAGGCCCACCAAGGATCAGCCCGTGATGGGGCACCCATTGCAGGTGGCGGACTCTGTGCTAATAATCACCAACGATGATGTCCTTACGGTTCTTGACGCTGACACCGGCCGCTGGCTTTGGCGGAGAATCATGGAGCAACCCTTTAATCTGATGCCGGTGACTCAGCTGTCAGTCCTGGTGCGGGAGGGAGATGGGTTGCGACTCTGGGAGTGGAAACGATGAAAGACGGCCGGGCAACTCACCCCCCGTACGTCGCCGTTGTGGGAGGTAGCCAGGCTTCGGCCGCCGAGGAACGTGCAGCCGCCCACATTGGCCGGGGCTTGGCGGAGAAGGGGGCTATTGTGATATGCGGCGGTCGCACCGGCGTGATGGAGGCGGTGGCTCGGGCGGCCCGGGCGGCTGGTGGAGTAGTGGTGGGACTTTTGCCCGGTCGGAGCCGCCTGGAAGGGAATCCATACCTGACCGTCGCCCTGCCTACGGGCCTGGGAGAGGCGCGGAATGCCCTCGTAGTCCTGGCAGCGGATGTGGTAGTAGCGATCGGTGGAGGCTACGGTACGTTATCCGAAGTGGCTCTGGCACGAAAGATGGGGAAGCCCGTCCTGGTGGTGGAGGGAAGCGGCCTGGCAAGGCGGCTGGCTGATTGGGCAAACGACCTGGCGGTGGTCTCTCCCGAAGAGGCGGTGGAAGCGGCGCTACGCTTGGCGCGCCGATCGTGACGTGCGCTGGTGCCCTCGTGCGAGGTGGTAAGGGAGGTGCGCCATATGAGATGGAGGGTCCCCATGCGCTGGGAACACCGGGCTATGAGCAGAGACGAGTGTGAGCAGCTACTCCGGGAGCAGTGGGTAGGCAGGCTTGCTATGACCGACGGGGAGTTCAGCTACGTGGTGCCCGTCTTTTTCGCCTACCATGACGGCAAGATCATCGTGCACTCGTCTGCGCGCGGCCTGAAGATGGAAATCCTTCGCCAGGGGAAACCCGTCTGCTTCGAGGTGGACCACTTCGAGTCACTGCTTCCTGGCCACCGCCCTTGCAACACCGGCGGACGCTTTCGCAGCGTACTCTGTTTTGGTCGCCCGTCGATGGTGGAGGATCCGTCGGAAAAGGCCCGGTACCTGGGCATTCTGTGCCGCCGTTACGGCATTACTGATGAGCCCATGGACTTTGGTAGTCGAGCACTCGCTGAAGTGGTCGTGCTGCTGGTTACAGTTGAGCATATGACCGGGAAGAAATCACCCTGATCTTGCTGGGGTGTTGACAGCCGCAACCAGTACTTCGCACTGCCTGCTGCGCGAAGGGAGATGAGGGTGCCTGTTCCGTTTTCGCCATCTGGCGGAGCTTCTGCGTCTGCAGGTCACACCTGGCCCTCCTGGTCGGAGGAGCTTGCTAGCTGGTGGACTAGCCCCGGGGGCGCCCAGAAATACATTCGGGAGTACAGCTCTTACTGACGCAGGATAGCCAACTGTACTGGTCCCCAGAAACTTTCAAGGCCAGGGTGGTCCTGGAGTTAATATCCGGGGCGAAGACCATGGCGCAGGCATGTCGGGAGTACGGCATCAGGGACTCGTTGCTTTGCCGCTGGCGGAGGTAGTTTCTCCAGCGAGCCCATCGTGTCTTTGAGGAAGGTTAGCGGCTCTGGGGAGCAGGAAGCAAGGATTGCCGAGCTGGAGCGCATGGTAGGAAGACTCACCCTGGAGTTGGAAGCGGCAAAAAAAGCCTTCAGGCTCATCGACTCACCCCGAGCCAAAAGCGGCAGCTGGTACGGAGGCTGAGAGAGGAGGGCATCCCGGTGGCGTCCGGCTGCAGGGCGGTGGGCCTTAGTCGCAGCAGTTATTATTACCGGTCGGTGAAGAAGGATGAGAGAAAGCTCAAGGAAATGATCCAGGAGATCGCGGCCCGGTATCCCACCTACGGGAGCCGCAGGGTGAGGGAGCAGCTGAGGAGACAGCCTTACGGGGTGAGGCCAAAGCGCAAGCGGGTATCCAGGCTGATGCGCGAGTTAGGGTTAGTGAGGAAGCCGAAACGGAAGCAGCCGTACACCGGTGGCTCTGGGGGCGCATGGCGGCGTTATCCCAATTTAGTGCAGGGTCTGGAGATTGACCGGCCGGC
>DFNJ01000036.1 GCA_002376005.1 Firmicutes bacterium UBA3570 | reverse complement strand
TGTCCTTCTCAGGACAACCCCCGATGAGGTCTCTTTACTATGCCACCCCACCAGTTGCCTACCAAAAGTTTATACGCTCAACCACTGGGGTACGTGCCAAGAAGTTATGGGGCCATTTCCCCATCATCCATTTGCAGCACTCGACAGAAACCATTCCGGCAGGCTGGCCGGTCCGTGTTTGTTGAGAGACATGCACGCCGGTGGCAGGCCGGTTAGTTATCCAACCCCAGCGCCTTGCGTTTGGCGGCGATATGCTTGATGGCCAGCTGCGCGGCAGCCACAGGGTCTTCCTCCACCGCGAAGGCAGCTCCCACCACCCGTGTGGCACCGGCGGTGAGCAGCTCGGCCAGGTTCTTGCTGCCCAGAACCGGAGGCACGGTGCCCAGGATGGTGAAAATACCGGAAGCCACCACGTAGGCACCGATGGAGACAGCCTTCTCCGACATCCACTCGGGAGCCGCGGCGGCCAACGGCAGGTCGGCGATGTCCACCCCCAGAGCGTTGGCCATAGCCGCCGCTACGGTCATGATGCGGCTGATGTCCACGCAGGAGCCCATGTGCAGCACCGGCGGGATGCCCAAAGCGCGGCACACCCCGGCCAGGCCCTCTCCGGCTTCTTGCGCCGCCTCGGGTAGCAGCAGGCCGGCCTTGGCGCAGGCGATGGCGGCACAGCCGGTGCCCACCACCAGTGCGTCGCGTTTGATCAGCTCGCGGACGAAGGTCAGGTGGCTGTAATCCTGCTTGTACTTGGGGTTATTGCAGCCCACCACGGCTACGATGCCCTTGACAGCGCCCGACTTGACGACGTCCAGCAGGGGGTCGAGCGAGCCGCCCAGCGCCTCCAGGATGGCCTCCACGCTGAACCCGGCCACGTAGTCCTGTCGGTCGGAGCGAATGTTCACCAGCTCCGGCTTGCGGTTGGTGAAGTTCTCCACGGCCGTGCGGACGATCCGCCTGGCCACCCCCACCGCGTTGTGCTCGTCGAAGGGGATGTGCTCCGCCCCGGGGAACTTCGCCTTGGGTGAGGTGGAGATGACCTTGGTGTGGTAGCACCCAGCCACCTGGGGCAGGGAGGGATAGATGCACTGGATGTCGACGACGACAGCCTCCACAGCGCCGGTCACTACGGCCAGCTCCTGCTGCAGGAAGTTGCCGGCCACGGGCACGCCGTGACGCATCAGTATTTCGTTGCCGGTGCAGCACATCCCGCACACGTTGATGCCGGCAGCCCCCCTTTTGCGTGCTTCCTCCAGCAGTTCGCGGTCCCTGGCGGCGTGCACTATAACCTCCGACAGAGTGGGTTCGTGCCCGTGCACTATGATGTTGACCATATCCTCCTTGAGCACACCCAGGTTGCAGGAGCCCCGCACGGGCTTGGGGGTGCCGAACAGCACATCGGAAAGCTCGGTGGCCACCATGGAACCGCCCCACCCGTCGCTCAGGGCGGCGCGCAATCCTTGCAAGACGAGGCTGACATAGTCATTGTCCACTCCGACGTGCGTGCGGTGCATGCATTCCACCACCTCGCGGTCGATGCCCCGCGGGGTGATGCCCAGCTTGTTCCAGAGCTCCCTCCTCTTGGAAGGTACCCGATTGACGAACTGGAGGGAGCTCCTCTTGCTACCGAACTCGTCCAGCACCCGGTCGGCCAGCTGCAGGGCGATTTCCTGCACAGAACGTCCTTCGGTGGCAATACCGAACTCTACCGCCAGAGCCTTGAGCTTGGCCTCATCTTTGACCGGGTAGTCTGGCGCCTCACCCTTGGCCGAGGCGTACAGGGTGAGGGCAATGCCCCGGCCGTGGTCGGAGTGGGAAGCCGCCCCTGCAGCAATAGCCCGTACCAAGTTGCGGGCCACGATAGTATCGGCGTTCGCCCCGCAAACCCCCTGCTGTGGCCCGTCCCCGAAGGGATCGATGCGACAGGGGCCCATGTTGCAGTTGCGGCAGCAGAGCCCCAGCTGCCCGAAACCGCACTGGGGCTCCTGCGCGGCCAGCCGGTCCCACGCCGTACTCACACCGTCACTGCGCGCCTTTTTCAGCATTTTTATGGTGGCCCTGTCCACGCTTCTCTCTGTCATGCTCATCCTCCCTTCCAACTAACTGCCCCTCATCAAACGCTCGACGTGTCCATGCTCCGCGCCAGGCACACGAGGAACCGCTGCCTCCTGTCCCGGCTATAATCATCCACTTCTGCGAAGACCAATGCCCCGGTCGGGCAAGCCCGCACGCACTCCGGCTCCTCCACCTCGTCCAGACAGGCGCGGTCGCACTTCACAGCCAGGCGCCGCTCTTTATCGCTGCGGATGACCCCGTACGGGCAGACCATCACGCACATCCAGCACCCCGTGCACTCCGCCGGCCCGCCGACGTTGGTCACCACACCCTCGGGAGTGCGGTGCATGGCACCGGTGATGCAGGCATCGACGCAGGGTGCCTCCTCACAGTGGCGGCAGCTCAAGGGGATCTTCTTGTCCCTGGCCTGGTGGACGAATATCCGCTTGAGCGGTTTCTTCTCCTCGCCCAGGGCGCTCAGCAGGTTCTTGCTGTCCGAATGGGCCACGGCGCAGGCCAGCTCGCAGGAGCGGCACCCCAGACAACGCTCCGCGTTAACCAGCACCTCCTTCACTGCTTCGCCTCCTTTCTCGGAATCACTTCATCACCATGAGGTCGGCCGCGGACACCGTACCGTCCAGGAGCTTCTGTTTCAACCGGCCCAGGGGGCGTCCGCGTCTGACCAATGCGGTGTAAATACCAGCCCGCTCCACCCAACCCACCATGATGAACCCCACCAGCCGGTCCTCCCGGAAACAGAGCTTGCGGTAAACCCTGTCCTTCTGGAAGGCGGCGGTTTCCCCGTCGCCCCGCACGTCGCCCACGGACACGAAGGGCACGGAACCGAACTGAGCAGCATAGAGGCGGGTAAGGGGCGGGCTGTACCTGCGGGGCCGGCCGGCCATGTTGCAACCGGCAATGCGTCCCTGTTCCACGGCTAGTGTCCACAAGGCGGAGTTAGTTTTGGCGCCGGTGAGCAGGTCCTGCACCTCTACGCAGTCGCCGGCGGCGTAAACGCCCGGTAGAGTGGTTTCCAGACGCTCGTTCACTGTGATGCCCTGACCCACCCGGCCGCCGGCCCGCCGCACCAGTTGCACGTTGGGCCGTACGCCCTTGCCCACGAGCACGAGGCCCGCGGGCAGCGTGCGACCGTCCTCCAGCTCCACCTGCCGGCGCCCCCCGGCGCCGCCGGTAATGGCCGCCAGATCAAGCCCGAAGAGGAACTTGATGCCAGCCCGGGACAGCTCGCGCTGCACCAGGGCAGCGCCTTGCTCGTCCAGCTGCCTCACCAGCAGGTGCGGGCTCTTAACCACCACGGTCACTTCCGCCACGCCGCACCTCTTCAACGCCCAGGCTGCCTTTAGACTAACCAAGCCGCCGCCCGCCACCACAGCCGACGCGCAGCGGCGGGCCGCCTCGCCCGCCGTCGCGGCCTGGGCAACCGTGCGCAGGGTGAACACCCCGGGCAGGTCTGCCCCCGGCCAATCAGGCAGTACCGGGGATGCCCCGGTCGCCACCAGCAGGCGGTCGTAGCTGATAGTTTCGCCGTCCTCCAGAGTGAGCCGCCGGCCGACTGCGTCCAGGGACACCACCAGGCGGCCGGAGAGCAGACTGATGCGGTGCTCCCGGTAAAAGCCAGGGGGCACAAAGCTGATGCTGCGCGGATCCCTGTCGCCCGCCAGCACCTCGGGGATAAGACAGCGGGCATACGCGGGGCCGGGCTCGTCGGAAATGACGGTAACACGCGCGCTGGGTAACAGCTCTCGGGCAGTCCGGGCAGCGGTGATGCCGGCAGCCCCGTTGCCTATGATGACTAGGTGCACGTGTACACCTCCCCGGGGGAAAACATGGTGAACATTGCGGCATTGGAACAAAGAGACGAAGCTCCGAGAGACTACTATGACCCTTGTTGCATTTCTAATAATAATTCCGTGTCTGTGCCCCGCTTTCCCTGCCAACGCTCGGTGTTAAGCCAGCACTTCCTTCACTGCTTCCCCGTCACATGCCGCAACATGTCGCCGCCTTCAGATCTGCTGAAATGAGCTCTTTGCCTGCACGGAACCCACGGACTCCTGCGCCAACTTGTAATCCACTTCTCGTACGGTTGTAACAGCACAGCCCGTGCCAGGCGGAGCAGTGATGCCCAGTCCAGGAGGATACCTACCACTCGCAGCCTGCCGGTGCTGACTAGCTGACTCCCCGCTGGGGGCTGGTGAGGGCAAAACCGTGTCCGGTGTGACCTGCGAAAGCGCATGTGCGCCATGACGCCCTGCGCGATCCCTCCTCCAGCATGGCTGTCGCTTTGCCATACCCGACATCTCCGGGGGATGGCTCAACTTGTTGTAGGGGACACACCGGCTGCCTCTCCTTCATCGGACTCCTTGATGAGCTGCCATGACCAATGACATGTTAAGCACTCGCCCACTCCCGCCCATCCTTCGCAAGACGGGTTTAGCCCCCTTTGGTGGATACTGGGTACTGAGGTTAGCACCCGAAGGAGGCATCGTCCACATGCCACGGACGAAGCTATCCTGTCCGCCGGGCTGCGGTGAGCCAAAAGAGCCGCAGCCTCCTTCGCCAGATAGTCCCATCGGAACCATTAGCGGCATTCGGGTTCCTGGAGCGAGAATTCGAGCTACGCGGTTGCCACCATATGCCAGGTACTCGGCATGGCTACGAGCGGTTGTCGTGGGTGGCAGCTACAGGGGCACCCGGGTCCAAGGCCGGCAGGATGCGAAACTGACCATATTGACCCGCGACATACATTCCGAAAACCACGGTGGTACGGGACCCCGGGGTTCACGCACATTATGGCCCTACTACGGCATCCCGTGTTCCCGCACACAGGTCGCACGGACACTGCGTAAGGCGCAGCTCGCTGGCATACACGGAGGGATCTCCCACGCTAGAACCCGCCGCCATCCGGCCCGGACCGCTAATCCAGACTTCGTGCAGCGGGTATTTGTGCCCGGGGGTAGATGTAGCTGGATTCGGTTAGCGATGCTTACTCACCGCGCGTCATCGCCTTGGCCAGAGGGCCGTCTGTGCTGCGGCTGACTTCGCCATCAACGGCGTGGCCATGGCGGTACGGAACCGGCAGCCTAATCACCACCGGACCTACCCCTCCCACCGTGACAGCCATGGCACTGTCCTTGGGTTCACCTGGCGACTGGAGGAGGTATCCACCGGTCGATGGTCTCGATCGGCGATGCTCTTCACTGTGCGGGGGCCCAGCTTCTTCCCCACGCCAACCCTGCAGGCGGAGCTGCCGGACCGCTGCTCCTGGCTGACCCACCAGGGAGTAAGAACTTTTGATCTTCGAGCACATCGACGCGTTTTGCAACCGCCGGCGCGCCGAAATTGGGGTCTTGGTTATCTCAGCCCGGTCGAGTCCGAAAGCTGGCACCTCTTTGGTGAAAGCGACCGCACGTAGTCACGGCGCAGCGAAATGGAGTACGCATGACCGGGACAAGTCCGCAGCTCTGGCATCCAATCAGAGATAACGCCGGAAGCCCGCCAGAACGAGCCAATGCGAGGATGCCCTCGGCCTGCCTGGATCTCTTTCCCGCTCAGCGAACCCGCAGCGCACGGTCGGAGTGTGGACTCTCACCGGAGAGCTCACGCGTGAATGGAGCCGGCGGCCGGTCGTCCGACGCATCCGATTCCGCGAATAAGCGCCGAAGTCTGCACCTGGATGCCAAGCCCTCTCAGCACATATGAGGGCGTCTGAATCCTATAACACCACGAGAGGATGGTACCCAGCCCGACCGGGAGAACGTCCGTTACTATTCTCAGCGCGAGTCTCCACTGACGGCATTTCCCACCACCCACACTGCTGTGACCGAGACCGGTCCATACATCAGACCTACGCGAAGCAAATCAGTGCCCGGTACTAGCCTTGTCCGCCGCTTCCTCTTCGTCCTCCAGCAGACAGGCCTTTGCATACGTCCGGTGCACCTTCACTACCCGGACCTTGACTGTCTCCCCGACCTTCTTACCAGCGCCCCCGACGTTCAGCACGTAGCCCTCCACGCGCCCTATCCCATCCCAGGGATTGGAAGCATGAGGTTCCTCTATCTTGACTTCCAAGATCTCCCCCGTCTTCACCGGAAGTGCCTTGGTCTCAATCTCGTCGCGCGTCCCCAGAGCCCGGAGATTCATCCGTTCGAGATGCACGTCAGTCGAGCCCCTGATGTACACCGCCTTTCCAGTCTCTCTCTCCAGCTCCCGCAGGTTAGAGCCCCCCGCTCCAATCAGCAGGGCAGCAACCGAGGGATGCACCTCCACCAAGATCGCCTCACTGGTGGCATGGCGCAGGATTCGCTTGATCTCGCGGCGGACCTTGCGGGCCATGGTTTCCTCGGACAGGACCCTGCCCTTGCCATCGCAATAGGGGCACGGCCGTTGCATGATCGAGGCTAAGCCTTCACGCACCTTCTTGCGAGTTAGTTCCACCATGCCCAGTTGCGTCAACCCCATGATGTGCACCCTGGTTCTGTCTTTCCTGAGGCTCTCCTCAAACACTTCCAGCACTTTCTGGCGATGGGCAGGCGAATCCATGTCTATGAAATCGACTATCACGATTCCTCCGATGTCCCGGAGTCTCAGCTGTCGCGCGATCTCACGAGCCGCCTCCAGGTTGGTTTTGTAGACGGTGTCCTCCAGATTGGTACTCCCCACGTACTTCCCCGTGTTGACGTCGACCACCGTGAGAGCTTCGGTCTCGTCAATGACGATGTAGCCCCCCGACTTCAGCCAGACCCTGCGCTTCAGAGCTTCCTCAATGGCCGAGTCTATGCCGTACAGCTCGAAGATGGATCTCTCCCGGCTCTGGAACAAGTGCACGCGATCCTTTAGGTGCGGCGAGATGAGGTCCAGCAGTTCGAGGATCCGGTCGTACTCATGTCTGGAATCGACGTGCAGCCGGTCCACGTCGTCGGTGAACAGATCGCGGACGATCCTGTATACCAACCCAAAGTCCCGGTGCAACAGTGCAGGAGCTTTGGCGGACTGAGCACGGGCTTGGATCTTCGCCCACACTTTGGTGAGAAGATCCAGGTCCTGGCGAAGTTCCCGCTCATCTCGTCCTTCCGCCGCCGTCCGCACTATCAACCCCGCATCCGGGGGTTTGATCCTCTCCGCCAGCTTACGAAGTCTGGCCCGTTCCCTCTCGCCCTTGATGCGCCTGGACACACCGATGTACTGCACGGTGGGCATCAGCACCAGGTACCGGCCGGGCAGCGTGCAGTAAGTGGTCACCCGGGGGCCTTTACCACCCATCGCCTCCTTGGTGACCTGCACCACGATCTCCTGGTTCACCCTCACCATGTCCCGAACGCTCACGTTGCGGCGCCGGCGCCCGTCGCGACCCCCAATGAGCGCCCCCGCATCGTCCACGTACAAAAATGCGTTCTTGTCGAGCCCAATGTCCACAAAAGCGGCCTGCATTCCCGGCAGTACGTTATCGACCCGTCCCTTGTAAACGTTGCCCACGACCCCCTGACTGACCGACCTCTCTATGTAGATCTCCACCAATCGACCATCCTCGAGGACTGCCACCCGAGTCTCTTCACCCTCGGTGTCAATGACTATTTCTTTGTGCAATCAAGTTCATCTCCTTACAAACCAGCCTTTGCTGGCACGAATTATGTCTCAAGGGGGGTAACCAACCTGCCCCCCCGCTCAATGAAAAGCTCAAGGCGATGAATGCAAAAGGGCTCAGGAAATCCTCCTTCTCCGCACTCAACGAGTAGCTCCACCACCTCCCCTGGCCGTACATTGGATTCCTGCCCGGAGGCGACCGTCAATTTGAGTATCCCGGAGGAACCACGTCTTGCCAAGTGGGCTTCATACACCAGCGGCTTGATATCGATGGTTCGGAGGGCCTTCTTGGTGCGCCGCACCACACACCACCGAGGGCGTCGCTCCAGAGCCAACCATCGCCGCGCCAGCTCTTCGCCGCCCGTCGGCCAGGCAAAAAGGTACCTGGCAGCACGTACGGCAGCCATCAGATTGGCTCTGCCTTCTGGCACCGGAGCAAGGGCCAGCACCTCAACTCCCGGCGGCAGGCTGGCGTTCAGCACAGCGAGCGCACCACCGGGCTCGATTGCCTCCTCCACCCACACGTCCACGTACTCCGCAGTACTGGTGAGTCCCACCGGCAATGCTGCGGCGAATACCATCTTCGGTCGCCTGTTGAAGCCGCCGGTCAGGGACACCGGCCAGGCCGCCCGGCGTAGCGCCCGCTCGAACAGGCGAACCATGTCCAGGTGCGACAGGAACCTGGCCGCCCACCTCTTCGCATAGCGTAACCGATATCTAGGCATCCCCTAAGATCCCGAAACCTCCGATATCAACTGACAGACACCGCAGCCGTGACATCCCGCCTCACGACAGTCGGGCGTGACCTCACCGCTCATCGCACGCTCCCTCTCGCGCCACAGAAAGGATCTACTCACTCCAGCATCCAGATGATCCCAGGGAAATACCTCCTCCCGTTGTCTGGGCCGATGAGCGTAGTGAGCGGGATCGACTCCCGCCTGTCGAAACGCGGCCTCCCAGATGTCGGGCCGAAAATGCTCCGACCAACCGTCGAAGCGGGCTCCTAAACGCCAGGCGTTGAAGACCACTTTCGAAAGCCTTCGGTCGCCCCGCGCCAACACCGCTTCCAACCTGCTGGCTCGGGGATCATGCCAGTGGACCCTGACGCCCGGCATTTTCAGCCGACGTCGCAAGCGAGCAATCCGCTGCTGCATCTCCGGGATGGTGATCTGTGCCTCCCACTGAAAGGGCGTATGGGCCTTGGGAACGAAGGGCGCCACACTCACCGAGATCCGGGGGTTGCCGCGTCGACCCTGGCGACGCCACATATCCCGCACGCCTCCCACCAGGTCAGCAATACCATCTAAGTCGGAGTCGGTCTCCCCCGGTAGGCCGATCATGAAGTACAGCTTCAGGCCCTGCCAACCGGCGTCAAAGGCGGCCTCCGCAGCGCGCAGCAGGTCCTTGTCGTTTATGCCCTTGTTTATGATATCCCGCAACCTCTGGGTGCCCGCCTCCGGAGCGAAGGTGAGGGTGCTTCGCCTCACCCGTTCCAGCTGCTTGGCCAGCTCCACGGAGAAGGCGTCGGCGCGTAAGGAGGGCACCGACACTGACACCCCCTTTGGGGCCAGCTCACCGAGAAGGGCGGCCGCCACGTCAGCGATCGCCGGGTAATCGGCGCTGTTCAAGGACACCAGCGATATCTCTTCCCATCCCGTATTGCGGAAGCCCTCCAGCGCCAGCCGGACCACCTCTTCTGGGGACCGCGAGCGACAGGGGCGGTAGATCATACCCGCCAGGCAGAATCGACACCCCCGGGTGCACCCGCGAAACAGCTCCACCATGAGCCGGTCATGTACAATGGCCTGCATGGGTACCACTTGCCTCACTGGACCCGGTACAGAATCCAGGCTCTCGAGGATCGACTTCCTGACGCGGCGCCCACCGGCCACCTCCACGATGGTGCCGTCGCCCGCGTACCGCACCCGAAACCGGTCGGGGCGGTACACCCCGGGTATCTCCTCCAGATCGTCCAGAAGCCGGCGCCTCCATCCTGGGCCCCAGGAACACCGGCGCAGGGCCTGCAGCAGGCCAGCCACGAACGGTTCACCATCACCAAGCACCATCAGGTCGAAGAACGGCGCCACACACTCGGCTGAAAAGCAGCACGGTCCCCCGGCGATGACCAGTGGATGTCGATCGTCCCGATGGGCGCTGTACGGTGGGATCCCGGCCAGATCCAGCATTTCGAGCACGTTGGTGTAGGTCAGTTCGTGCTGCAGGCTGAACCCCACCACGTGGAACTCGCTGAGCGGAGTGCGGGTCTCCAAAGAGAACAGCGGCAGCCCTTCGGCCCGCATGGCGGACAACATGTCGGGCCAGGGCAAAAAGACACGCTCTGCAGCCACATCCGGCTCCGAATTCAGTAGCTCATAAAGGATCCTCGTGCCCAAGTGAGACATGCCCACCTCATACGCGTCGGGAAAAGCCAGGGCGATGCGGAGGCGCGCTTCCTTGCCCTTGGGCGTTGAATTCCACTCACCCGCACAGTAGCGGGTGGGTTTTGATACGCGTCGCAGTATCTCGCGGTCGACTTTCTTGTACCAGTACGCGCCCCGCCTATCCATTGCTGTCGGCACGCAACTCACTCCTGCCAAAGTCCTGCTCTATCTGCCGATCAAGTCTGCGGCGAAGCTCCAGGAACCCGTCGAGCAACCTCTCACCGGCAGCCGTGAGTCGACTCCCGCCTCCCCGCCATCCGCCCGTTCGGGTGCTCAAGATGCGAAAACCCAAGCGATCCTCCAGCGCCCTGATCTTGCCCCACGCCTGCCGATAGGACATGCCCAAGCTGGAAGCAGCCGCTCGGATCGAGCCGGTACGCCTCACCGCCTGCAGCAGGGCAGCGGTGCCATCACCGAACAGGTAACCAGATTCGTCCTCAAGCCATACCCGCGCCCTTATCCGCACCCATCACCATCTCCATCACCTTCGTTATGCCCATTGTAGCATAAACCAACCAAGGTCTCAGCCTGGCTGTCCTGACCTCCACGTCAAGTAGCGGTAAGCAACCGCCCATCCAGGGACCACGCCCCTCCCTGGTAGCCCGGGCAGTGGGCAAGAGGGTAGGCTCCTGCCGCAATCGGCACCCACCCAGACCGGGCAGCATTCGGGGCGGTACTATGCCTCCAGGTCTTAGGTCCATCACCATCCCCCTGGCCCGATTAACCCGGTGTCAACAGTGATGACAGCCAGGCGAGGGTATGGTCGCCACCGCCGCTTAGTGGCCTGCCGGACCTGGCCATCCTCACCCCCTCTCACATCTTGCCAGATGATGGATACCTGCAACGGGAGGCAGCACCGTGACACCTCATCTACCGGGGCCGACCAAAACAGTAACGCGAGCCTTCTGCCCATGTGAAATGCCGACGCACCCTCCTCCCGCGCTCGCCGTCTGACCCGCCCACTGTCAGCGGGCGTAGCCTTTGACGCGGAAACCGCCCGTTTTGTCTCACACCTGGGTCACGTCTCAAAGCGTGGT
>DFNJ01000028.1 GCA_002376005.1 Firmicutes bacterium UBA3570 | reverse complement strand
ACCGCCATGAGATGCCGATCCAAAAGCTCAAGGATTTCCGCCACCGCACGACGAAACATATCCACGAGCGCTCTCCAGGCCATGAGCTCTATCTTGCCGAAGCTCAGATCACCAGCATCAAGTTGTCGGATCAAAACCTGAATCAAGTTCGATTCCATTTTGGGCCTCGCTCCTTTCTTTGGGTTTTCCATCCACCTTCTTTACGGAGCGGGGCCTCTCTTCTCCTTCCAGCTCCCACAATCTATTGACTCATATGACTCATACCGGTGCATACGCCTCACAAATGCTGGTTACCATACCAATGGCAGATGCTGCTGAGGTCGGCCCGAGGGGAGGTGATATGCGGTGTTGCTGGGGGCCGCCATCCGGTTCGTGGTTTCCGCATTGGTCCTCATGTTCCTAGGAGCCGTGCTGCCGGGGTTCGAACTTGCCGGTTTCGTGAACGCCGTACTGGCGGCGTTGGTCATCGCTGCTTTGGGATTCATAGTTGAGACATTATTGGGCCGGCGAGTCTCTCCCCAGAGGAGGGGTCTGGTGGGCTTCGTCACCGCGGCGGTGGTGATCTACGCGGCTCAATTCATCGTGCCTACCCTCCAGGTGACGGTGGTGGGCGCGTTGCTGGCTTCTCTGGTGATCGGCCTCATCGATGCGGTGGTGCCCACCGAGCTTCGCTGAGTAATTGTAACAACTCCCGGGGCATATAGATTCCTCTGGGATCGCCATGGTCGACTGCTACCGGGGTGCTGCAGGAGGGTGGACGCGGGTTCAGTTCAAGGCGTGGCGGCGCCGTCGTCGGCGCCGTCGCGCCCTGGTGATCCTCTGTGCGGCGGCTTTGGTCCTGGCGGGGATGAAGTGCTCGGGCGGACGGCTAGCCGCCAGTGAGCCTAGGGAGGGGCCGAGTCAGAGCCTGGATGGAGACCGACTGGTACCCGCCCCGCGACTCTCCTTCCTGACCCGGTGGTGGCTGACCGTCCTCCGGTGGGGTCTTCCCGTGGGCTCGGTCCTCGAGCGGCAGGGGCAGGGCGCCGAGACAGGGTGGCGGGGGTGGCTTCACTGGATGGTCAACCTGCTGGGTGGCTTCCGATTGGACGAGCCCTCCACCATCATTCGCATCGCGCCGCGAGTGGTTCCGGTGACTGTTCCCGCACCACCGGAAACCCTTCCCGCGGTTCCCGAGACCGGCACCGCTGAGCCGCCGTCCCCTCTGGTGGAGCAGTTTACGAGGGAGGAACGGCGAATCGCACATGAGCCCCTGGTCATCATCTATCATACTCACGCCCGCGAGTCATTTTTACCTGCCCTGGGGGTGCATCGTTACCTGCGTCCGGATCAGGCGCACAGTGACGACCTCTCGGTTACCGTGGTGCGGGTGGGGGAGGAGCTGGCAAAACACCTCGAGGAGCAGCACCGTATTCCCGTGCTGCACGTGCGGACGGTGCACGACGCGCAAGGCAGGCTCGGAGCCTATCAGCGAGCCCTCCGGACTCTGGAGGCCGTGAAGGAGCGCTACCCCAGCGCCCGGATCTGGTTGGACATTCACCGCGATTCCCAACAGGGCGACGACACCACCCTGGTGGTGGGGGGGCAACGGTACGCCCGGGTAATGGCGGTGGTGGGCACCGGTGGTGACCTGCCCCATCCCGACTGGGAGGCCAACCTGAGGTTTGCCCGCACGGTCCTGGAAGCCTTGGAGACACGTCAGCCGGGGATAACGCTGGGGATATATCCCAAGCCCCACCGATACAATCAACATATCTCCCCCGCCGCCCTGCTCTTGGAGATCGGAGGAGTCGACAACCGCCTGGAGGACGCCCTGGCCACCGCCCGGCTGCTGGCCGAGGTGCTGGCGGATATCATCAGGCGGGGGGACTATCCCCGCTGACTGCCGGGCACCGTCCGGCAGAGGGAGTCTCCCTGTTGCCGGGCGATGCAACCTGCCCTGAGTGACCTCCCTCTCGACGGTCCCTTTGTCCGCCAGTCTACGTCGGATGGGGCTTGGTGCGCTTGCATGGGGTGCTGTCGCTGGCAACCTTGACAATCCGCGGCCCCTGGGTTATGTTCTAGGTGGAGAGTTAGCACTCTGGGGCTCAGAGTGCTAAGGGCCGGGAGTGACCGCCATGGAGCTGGGCGAGCGCAAGATGCGCATACTGCGCGCGGTGGTAGAGGATTATGTGGAAACCGGGGAACCGGTGGGGTCGCGGGCGGTGGCCCGCCGCCACGACATCGGTGTGAGCCCGGCCACCATACGTAACGAGATGGCCGACCTCGAGGAGATGGGATACCTGCTGCAGCCCCACACCTCCGCCGGCCGGATTCCTTCTGATCGCGGCTATCGTTACTACGTTGACAAACTGATGCCGGTCACCGAACTGCGGGAGGAGGACCTGGAGCGTCTCCGGTTACTTTACCAACAAAGGACCCAGGAGATCGAGGATCTCATCAAGCAGACGGTGCAGGTGCTGGCACGCACCACCAACTACATGGCGGTGGTAATGGGGCCACAACTGGCCGAGGCCAGGCTGAGCCATATTAGCCTGGCGCCTCTGACGCCCTACAGGGCGGTACTGGTCCTGGTTACCGACAGTGGTTTTTTGGAAAGCGCTCTGCTGACGCTTCCCCATCGGGTGAGCGGGGCGGAACTGGAGCACATCTCCTCGGTGCTGAATAAGACGCTTTGCGGACTGACTCTGGATCAGATTACCCGTCAGGCCTGGCGGGAGCTGGAGCGCGAGCTGGCCCGCTTCCGCGCGGTCTTGGAGCGGATGTTGGAGTTCTTCGAGCGGTCACTCCGGCCGTTCGGCAGCCAGCGCATGTACCTGGCGGGTACCGCCAACATCCTGACCCATCCGGAGTTCCGCGACGTGGACCGGGTTCGCATGATACTGAGGACCCTGGAGCAGGAGGATCTACTGGCGCGTCTGATGGGGCAGGCCGACGCTGCTGAGGACGAAGTGACGGTGACCATCGGGGTGGAGAATCCCATCGAAGAGGTGAGGGACTGCAGTATCGTCACTGCCACCTATCGCATAGGACCCAGGGTGGTGGGACGAATGGGGGTCCTGGGCCCGAAGCGGATGCGCTACGCCCAGGTCATCGCTGTGGTGAGCCGGGTGCGTCAGATGCTGACCCAAGCCTTCATGGAAATGGTGAGCTGACGCGACCAACTCGCGCAAGATGATGGTTCCAGGCAGGTATTTTTTTTGCAGGCGGAAGGAGGATGACGCTGATGAACATCAAGCAGGTCAGTTCGGGAAGCGAGGTCGACGAAAAGCTGGCGGCACTACTCACCAATGCCAACGCAGTGCGAGCCATAGCCTCTGCGGTGGAAGGGACCATCGGCCCCAAGGGTCTGGACACCATGCTGGTGGATCGCTTTGGCGATGTGGTCATCACCAACGACGGGATCACCATCCTGACCAAGATGGACGTGAACCATCCGGCAGCTCGCATGGTGATCAACACGGCAAAGGCCCAGGAAGAGGAAATCGGGGACGGTACCACCACCGCCACCATCATGGCGGCCGCGCTGCTCACCGAAGGAGTCAACCAGGCCATCAAGGGGGTTCCGGTAACCCGCATCATCGAGGGGATTCGTCTGGGGATCAGACGGGTACTGGAGCTGATCGACGACAAGTCGCGGCCGGTGGGCGGGGTCGATGACCCCATCCTGCGCCAGGTGGCCTTGGTGGCGGGCAGGCAGCACGAGGACATCGCCGACCTGGCGGTGAAGGCGGCGGCGCTGGTGGGGCGGGACAAACTGCTGGAGGAGGATTTCAAACTAGCCGACACGGTCATCGCCAAGGAGTCGGCGGAGAACGAGGTCTTCATGGGTGTGATCATCGACAAGGAGCGGCTGAACCGGGATATGCCGCGGGTGGTGGAGGAAGCCAGCATCCTGGTGATCGATGACGCGCTGGAGCCGGAGGAAGTGGAAGAGGAGGCGCTGGCCACTGAGGCCGGTTTCCAGAGACATTTGGAGTTGCAGGAAGAGTTCCGGTGCAACCTGCAAAAGCTCATCAACATGGGCGTCAACGTGATCCTGGTGGACCGGGGAGTCTCGGACGTGGCGGAGGAGATGTTGACCGACGCCGGGGTCATGGTGCTGTCCCGCCTGACATCCAAGGAGCTGCGCAAAGCGGCGGAGCACACCGGCGCCCGGCCGGTAAAGCGAACCGCCCTCAAGAAGGATCCCAACGATCTGGCGAAGTATCTGGGCAGGGCGGATCGGGTGTACGAAGATGAGAAGCTGGAGCACGTCCGCATACTCGGCGGCAAGGGCAAACCCATGGCCACCTTGCTGGTGGGAGCGGCTACCGAAGAGGTGGTGCACGAGCGGGAGAGGATCGCCCGGGATGCGGCATCCGCGGTCCAGGCGGCCATTCGCGGTGGCGTGGTGGCCGGAGGCGGAGCAGTGGAACTGGCCATCGCCGATGAGGTGGAAGCATTTCGTTCCTCGATCAAGGGCATGGCCGGCTACGGCGTGGAGTGCGTGGTGGAGGCGCTGAAGAAGCCCATGTTCCAGATAGTCGCCAATGCCGGTTTCAACCCCCTGGAGAAGCTGGGAGACGTCATCGCCGCCCGCGCCAGGCTGGGCAAGGACTCCCTGGGGATTGACTGCGACACCGGGGAAGTGGTGGATATGTTCGAGCTGGGAGTGGTGGACCCCACCCTGGTCAAGACCCACGGCTTGCGGGCGGCGGCGGAGATCGCGGAGGCCATCCTGCGCATTGACACCATCATCAAGAAGAAGGACGACTCGGGCCAGGAGGACAGGTCTGCCGAACAGGATGTGGAAGATCTGGATTTCTGACCGGGTGCGGCGGCCGAGCCGCACTGCCGGACTGCTGGTGAGGATGCGCCCGTCCGGAGGTGGGGAGGGAGAGTGAGGGGCAAAGATTATTACCAGATACTGGGAGTACCGCGGGACGCCTCTCAGGAACAGATAAAGGCGGCTTATCGCCGCCTTGCTCGTCGTTATCACCCGGACGCCAACCCCGACGATCCGGACGCCGCGGAACGGTTCAAAGAGATCAATGAGGCATACCAGGTGCTTAGCGACCCACAAAAGCGCGCCGCCTACGATCGTTGGGGCAGCCCGGATGGACCCCGGGGCTGGCCTGACGCCCCGGATTTGTCCGGCTTCGACCCCTTTGCCGACCTGGTGGACTTCCTCTTTGGCCGCACGGCGGAACGCCAGCGGACTGCCCGGGTGCGGGGAGAGGATCTTCACGCCCGCGTGCAGCTGACGCTGGAGGAGGCGGCCCGCAGTACCCAGCGAGAACTGGAAATCGAGAGAATCGAGCCCTGTGAGCGCTGTGGGGGCACCGGTTCTACCTCCGGACGGCGCCAGGTCTGTCCGGAATGCCGGGGGACGGGAGAGATCCGGACGGTGCGGGACAGCGCCTTCGGCCGCTTCATCACCGCCCGCACCTGTCCCCGATGCCGGGGTGCCGGCAGCGTGCTGGCCGATCCCTGCCCGGCCTGTGGAGGCCGCGGTCGGGTGCGCAAGCGCCGCTTGGTGACGGTCAAGGTACCGGCGGGCATCCGGGACGGCATGACGCTACGCGTGGCGGGGCAAGGCCACAGCGGCTATGGCGGCGGCCCTCCGGGGGACCTGCTGGTGGAGGTGGAGATACTCCCCCACGAGCGGCTGGTCCGGGAGGGGGACGACCTTCGCTGCGAGGTTCGGGTGGGCATTGCCCAGGCCGCCCTGGGGGCCAAGGTGACGGTGCCCACCCTGGAGGGGGAAGAGGTGATCCACATCCCCCCTGGCACCCAGCCCGGCACCCTGTTAACCCTCCGGGGGAGGGGCATGCCCCGGCTGGGTGGTGGCCGCGGCGACCTTCACGTGCGGGTCCAGGTGGTGGTGCCTGAAAGACTGAGTTCCAGGGAGCGGGAAGTGTTGAGGGAATACGCGCGCCTGCGGGGAGAAGTGGTAGATGAGGGCGGCAAGAGCTGGTTTCAGCGGGTCAGGGACGCCTTTTGAACCCCACGCTGGCTACGTTCCGCGGTGGGTTAGTGGTGACTGGTCACGGGGGGCAGCAGCATGACCGGCGTGCGACGCATCTTCATCGACCCTCAGGCCATCAGCGACGGTCGCATCCGTTTTCGACCTGACCAGAGTCATTATCTCCGGCGGGTGCTGCGCCTGAGAGCGGGAGAGATGGTGACCGGCATCCTGGAGGGAGAGGCCCAGCTGGAGCTGCGTATCGCGGATCCCCAGGTGGGATGGGCCGAGATCGTGAGGTGGCTGCCCCCGCCTCCCGAGCCGCCGGTGCGGGTGCACCTGTACCAGGGGATGGTAAAGGGCCAGAAGATGACGGAAATAGTCAGGCACTGCACGGAGCTGGGGGCATTTGCCTTTCATCCGCTGCGTACCGCCCGGTGCGTGGTGCGGCTTGATCCCCAGTCGGCGGTGCACAGGATCCAGAAGTGGCGAAAAGTGGCGGAATCGGCCTCTCAGCAGTGCGGCCGGGGTAGGATCCCGGCAGTTCACCCCCCCGTCTCCTATGCTGAGGGGCTGGAGGAGGCGTGCCACTGCGAGACGGTCATCCTGGCCTACGAGGGCGACGCCGATCTGCCCATACGGGAGGTGCTGAAGTCCCCCAGGCGGGGCAGCGTGGCCCTCATCGTCGGTCCGGAGGGCGGGTTTGATGCTCGCGAGGTGGAGATGGCCCGGTCTCGAGGGGTCTCGGTGGTGTCGCTGGGCAAGCGCATACTTCGCGCCGAGACGGTGGGCCCGGTGCTCACCGCCCTGGTGATGTACGCTTGGGGCGACCTGAGCTGAATCCTCTCCCCATCCGAATGCCCCCGTGTGAGATCCGCGGTGATCCCCGTCTTCTCGCCGGATCGTGCTGGTAGCCGACAGCATAGTGAGAAGGTTTTGGACGGCCTTGACGCCAACTGAGCGTATGCGTAGGGGGGCCGTGCACTTGAGGACGGCGCCGAAGTCCATCGTCGCGGTTGACTGCGGGAGTACCACCACCAAGGCGGTGCTGCTGCTCCAGAACCAGGGGCGCTGGCGGCTCAGCGCGCGATCCAGTGCTGCCACCACCGTGGAGCAGCCCTTTGAAGACGTCACTTTGGGCGTACGCGGCGCCCTGCAGGGGCTGGAGGAGCTGAGCGGCAGACGCCTCCTCAATGATGATGGTATCATCCTTCCCTCCAGCCGGGGGGAGGGGGTGGACGCCTTCCTCGCCACCAGCAGCGCCGGGGGCGGGCTGCAGATGGCGGTGGCCGGAGTGGTGAGCAACCTCAGCGCGGAGTCCGCGGAGCGGGCGGCGTTGGGGGCGGGGGCGGTGGTCATGGATGTGCTGGCCATAGATGACGGCCACGCCCCTCACGAGAAGGTGGATCGCATCAGCCGGCTGCGGCCGGACATCATCCTGCTGTCGGGAGGGGTGGACGGCGGGAACGTCTCCCAGGTGGTGGCCATGAGTGAGCTGCTCTTTGCCGCCGGCCCCCGGCCGCGTTTCGGACGTTCTGCCCTCCCGGTGGTCTACGCTGGAAACCCGGCGGCGCGGCGCTTCGTGGAGAACATCCTGGGACGCTGCGCCAAGCTGTATATGGTGGACAACATACGCCCTCGCCTGGAAGAGGAAGACGTCAGCAGCGCCAGCCGCGCCATCCAGGAGATCTTCATGAATCACGTCATGGCCGAGGCGCCCAACTACGCCGGTCTGCTCCGGTGGGTTTCCGACGACATACTTCCCACGCCCCGGGCGGTGGGTGATCTGCTGTGCAGGGTGAGCTCCGAATGGTCGACGGACCTGCTGGCGGTGGACGTGGGGGGCGCCACCACCGATGTGTTCTCCGTGCATAAAGGAAGGCTGTATCGCAGCGTCAGCGCTAACCTTGGCATGTCCTACAGCATCTGCAATGTGCTGGCACAGGCGGGAACGGCGGCGGTACAGCGCTGGTTGCCCTTCGAGGTCGACGACACCGCCCTGCATAATTTCCTGGGAAATAAGATGCTGCGGCCCATCTGCCTGCCGGAGAGTCCCTGGGAGCTGATGGTGGAGCAGGCGGTGGCCCGGGAGATCCTCCGCCTCTCTCTGGAGCAGCACCGACGGCTGGCGCGCGGGCTCATGGGAGTGCAACAGAGGAGGGAGATCCACCAGGTCTTCGACCAGCCGCAGAGCGGCGCCACGCTGGTGGATATGATGGCCATCCCGGTCATCATCGGCAGCGGAGGGGTACTATCTCACGCTCCCCGTCGGGCTCAGGCGGCCCTGATCATGATCGACGGCCTGCAGCCGGAAGGGATAAGCGAGCTGTGGGTGGACAGCATCTTCATGCTTCCCCAGCTGGGAGTGGTCCATCGGGTCTTTCCCCAGGCGGCGTGGGAAGTGCTGATGCGGGATTGCCTGTGGCGACTGGGAACGGTGGTGGCGCCGAAACAGCCGGGAGACTTCCGCCCCGGTCAACTGGTCATGAGGGTGTGGTGCGAAGATGGGCGCGGAGGCCAGGAGCTGGCGGTGCGTTCGGGGGAACTGCAGGTGGTGCCGGTGGATGCCGACAGCGAGCTTTGCATCCGCGTGGTGCCGGCCCCCGGTTGGGACGTGGGCGCGGGACGGGGAGTGCCGGTCACCAGGAGGATCCGCGGGGGACTGGTGGGCATGATCCTGGATGCTCGGGGCCGCCCCATACGGATGTGCAAGGATGGCCTGCGGGCGCGTCAGCAGGCAAGGGAGTGGCTGCGCGCGTGCGCCGCGTATCCCGACAGTGTCCTGGACGGGGGTCTAACCGGGCATGACTGAGGTATATCTGCCGGGTCTCATCATTGGTACTTCGAGATGGATCAGGAAGGTCCGCCGGATTCCCCGTTCTTCGGAGGTCCTGGTGCGTCCCGGGGACCCGGTGGATGAGGACTCGGTGCTGGCGTACGTGTACCCCCGTGGATACCTGTGCATGATGGATGGGTGCCAGCAGCTGGACGTCCCGCCCGACCTGGTGCCGGAGTGCCTGGTGAAGCGGGTGGGGGATCCCGTCCGCAAGGGAGAGGTGATAGCGCGCCGGCGATACCTGCTGACCATGGTGGAGTGCCGCAGCCCGGTGGACGGCATCCTGGAGCAGGTGTCGGCGGTCACCGGGCGCATCGCCATCCGCACCCATCCGGTCCCGGTGAGGGCGGGGTTGCCGGGCGTGGTGGCGGAGGTGGAGCCGGGCGACTGCGTGGTGGTTGAGTGCTTTGGGGACATCGTGCAGGGGATGTTCGGTTTGGGGGGCGAAGTATACGGTCGGGTGCAGGTGGTGGCGGCACCGGATGAGGTGGTGACCGCTCACCTCCTCGGTCCCCGGTGCCGGGGCGGGGTGCTGGTGGGGGGCTCGCTGTTCACCGCCGATGCCCTGGAGGCGGCAGCCCGGTGGGGGGCGCGGGCGGTGATCACCGGGGGTGCGAACAAACTGGACATCGAGGAGGTCCTGCTGCACCGGCAAATCGGGGTGGGGGTCACCGGACACGAGGACGTGGCCTTCACCCTGGTACTCACCGAGGGGTTCGGGCGCATCCCGATGAGCGAGCGGGCCCATTCGGTGTTGAGGGCGGCCCAGGGTTGCCAGGCCCTGGTGTGTGGAGCTACCCAGATCAGGGCCGGCGTGGTGCGCCCGGAGGTGATCATCCCCAGGCCAAGAGCGGAGGGCGCGGCACAGCGCCAGACCGACCCCATCCCGCGGACGGCGGTCAGCCTGCGGGTTGGTGACCGGGTACGGGTGGTGAGCCCGCGCTGGTACGGAAGGTGCGGTGTGGTGGAGAAGCTGCCGCGGGGCCTGCGGGAGGTGGCCACGGGATCGTGGGTGAGGATCGCCGAAGTCCGGCTGGACGACGGGACGGTGGTCTCGGTGCCTCGCAACAACCTGGAGATGATACCCGGATGACGGTCGCCGATGGGAAGGGCACGGCCGAAGTGCAGCAGCTGAGGAAGATGCTCACCCGGCTGGAAGCGCAGCTGGTGGAGCAGATAAAGATCAACGCGGAGCTGGAAGAGGCCCTGAAGGCGAGCGAATTACGAGCGCTGCAGGCGCAGATCAACCCCCACTTCCTCTTCAACACCCTGAGCACCATCTCCGCGCAGGCACTGCTGGAAGGTGCGGAGCGTACCCATCAGCTGGTCACTGCGCTCGCCCGACTGCTGAGGTACAGCCTGCGGCGAATCAGCCAGATGGTGACCGTCGGCGAGGAGCTGGAGCACGTGGGCTACTACCTCCTGATCCAGAGGGCCCGGTTTGGGGAGGGCATCCGCACGGTGATCGAGGTGGAGGAGGAGGCGCGGGGGGTGAAGATCCCCCTGCTGACCCTGCAGCCACTGGTGGAGAACGCCATAATCCACGGCTTGAAGTCCTGTGAGCGGGGCACGGTGACCATTCGCGGCTGGGTGGAGGGCGACCGGGTCGCCCTGCAGGTTGCCGACGACGGGGTGGGGATGGATGAGGAGACGCTGCAGAAGCTGCGCCGGCTGGATGAGACGGGGTCGGGGAAGTCCCACACCACCGGTCTGGGGATCGCCAACGTGCAGAGGCGCCTGCAGTACCACTTTGGAGAGAAATTCGGGCTCACCGTGCGGTCCCGACCGGGCCACGGCACCACGGTGACCGCGTACATCCCCCGCCGGTCGAAGGAGGTCGGCAATGAAGGTTCTGGTGGCTGAGGACGAACACATTCAGCGTCGGGCCATGGTGGCCATCCTGCGCCGCATAGGGCAGGGGGTTGAGGTGCTGGAGGCAGCGGACGGCCGGGAGGCGGTCATGGTGGCCAAGGTGCACCGGCCCGAGGTGCTACTGGTGGACGTGAGGATGCCGGCCCTGGATGGGCTCCGCGCGCTGGAAGAGATCCGATCCTTCCATCCCTCGGTTCGCGCGGCCATCATCACCGCCTTTGAGGATTTCCACTACGCGCGGGAGGCGGTGCGCCTGGGGGCCCGCGACTACCTGCTGAAACCGGTGGATGCGGAGCAGCTGTTGGAATTGGTGCGCACCATGCTCGAGGAGGCCGCACAGGAGGCCAGTGAACGGGATTACGTGCATTCGGCCCGGAAGTGGCTGGAGGAAGCCTATCCCCTGCTGCGAAGACAGCTCGCTGCCCAGCTGGCCCGGGGAGAGATCTCAGCGATGGAGGTGGCGCGCCAGGCTGCCGCAGTGGGGATGGAGGCGGCCCCCAACGTGGCCCTGGTTCTGGGCATGCTGGCCCCCTGGCGATGGGAGCCGGCTCAGCTGCGGCGGCAGATGATTGACGCCCTGGAGGAGGTGGTGCCTCCCACCCGCGGTATCTATTGTCTCCTGGAGGGGGCGCGCGCCGCCGTGTTCCTCCACTGCCCCGATGTCCAGGCAGCTCTTTCGACGGCGGCGGAGGTGGTCTCCGCTCTTCGCCGGCGGCTGCCCGGCGAGTTGAGCGCAGGGCTGGGAAGGTGGTGCAGACATGTCGGGGAGCTGGCCCGGTCCCTGGAGGAAGCCCGCCGGGGGGAGGTGGTCAGTTTCCTGCGGGGAGGCGGCCCTCCGGTTACCCCTGAGGAGGTCTCTGAGCTCGGTCCCCCGGGAAGAAGCCGGGAGGAAGAGCACCGGTTGCTCACCGCCCTGAAGATGGGAAGATGTGGCGAGGCCCTGGAGGCGGCGCGAATTGTGGGGACGGTCCTGATGGAGGAGGCGGAATCCACATCCCAGCTCCGGCTGGAGATGATACACCTGGGTGTGCTCATCGATGCCCTGATGCGCGAGAGGGAGCTGCCCTTTGAGGAAGAGTCGGCGAGCTTCCTCCGCGGGGTGGTGGAGGGGGACCCTTCCGAGGCACCCGAGGCCCTGCAGCGGCTGGTATCCGCGGCGGTGGCTCGGCTGAAGGAGGCCCAGGGTGGCCGGGCGTTCAAGCTGGTGGAGCAGGCCAAAGCTTGGCTGGAAGCCAACTACGGGCGGCGCCTCAAGTTGAGCGATGTGGCGCAGGCTCTGTACGTGAGCCCCTCGCACCTCAGCCACGTCTTCAAGGAGGAGACCGGTCAGACCGTCCTGCAGTACCTCACCGATCTGCGCATTCGCGAGGCGCGCGCGCTCTTGCGCACCACTGATCTGTCGGTGGGCGAGGTTGCCCAGAGGGTTGGATTCGACAATCCCAGCTATTTCAGCAGATGGTTCCGGCGTCACGCGGGCACCAGCCCTTCCGACTATCGGAAGGGGCAGCTTGGGGAGTAGTGGGGGTGGTACGGTGAGCGGGCTAGTGGTGGTGGAATGCGGCAACGTGTGGAGCCGCGCCGCAGTTTGGGAGGCTTGCGGGGACGATCTCCGGCTCCTGCACCGGGAGCAGGTCCTCAGCGTCGGGCGGGGGGCGCTGCGGGCGGCCCTGGGGGAGCTCTTCCGACGAGTGGGGGTTGACCACCGGTGCCCCCGGGTGGGGGTGGTCAAGGCCCACGGAGCCCTCCGGGCAGCGGTCAGCGGCGTGATACGGGACATCTCCGCTGACAGCGCCATCAGGGCGGCGTACCGCGCCGGCGCCCGGGTGGTGGAGACCTTCGCCGTTGATGACCAGCGGTCTCCCCACCAGCGGGCCCGGCTACTGAAGAGTTCCACCATCGATCTCCTGGTGATGGCGGGAGGCGTGGACGAGGGGTTGCTGGAAGGGGGCGGTGGACAGCAGGTGGTGCAGATGGCGCGGGTTCTGGCGGAGGCGCTGCCGCCGGCGCGCTTCGACGGGGGGATGCCGGTGCCGGTGGTATTTGCCGGCAGTGCCCAGCTGCGCGACGAAGTGACCAGGGTGCTGGGGGAGCGGACGCAGGTGCGCGTTGTGGACAACGTCCGACCGGCCATGGAACGGGAGAATCCCGAGCCGCTGCAGAATGCGCTGCTGGAGTTCTTCCGGCAGCAGGTGGTGCCCAGGGACCCTTGCTACCGCGCCTTGGCGGAAGCCGGCATCCAGCACGTCTCCCCCCTGGGCTACCCGCTGGGCCTGTTCTGCCGGCACCTGGCAACCGAACGCGGCGAGGATGTCCTGCTGGTGGACGCGGGGGCGGAGTCCGTCGACGTGTACTCGGTCATAAAGGGAAACCTGAACCGATCCACTTACGCGTGGGACACGGACCAGCAGGGCCTCCCCCTGGACATGGGGGAGGTGGAGCGCGCGGCCCGCTGGTTGCCCTTCCCAGCCGATGCTGAAGCGGTGGCGGATGTGCTGGCTAACGCGCGCCTGCGCCCCTGTACGGTCCCCGGCAACCAGGACGAGGGTCTGCTCCGCGACGCCTTGCTGCGGGAACAGCTGGCGCGGGCGCTGCAGCTGCATTCCCGGGTAGCCCGGGAGCTCAAGGGCATACAGCGCCGGAGGACCATCAGCGAAATCCTGGGGGCCTACCAGGTGGTGGGTGGGCAGACCCTGGTAGACATGATGCGCATTCGGTCGGTGGTATTGACGGGAGGCGCCCTGGCGCGCCCCGAGGCTGCGGGGGCGGTCTGCCTCTCGGTGCTGGACGGTTTGCAGCCCACCGGGATCACCCATTTGTGGATGGACGCCGATGATATCCTGGGGCTGCTCTCAGGGCTTTATCTGACCGACTGGAGCGCGCGGGCTGCCCGTAATCCTTCCCGATGGCTGCGCAGCATGGGCACCGTGGTGGCGCCGAAGACCAAATCCGGCTGGTGGCAGACTCTGCTGGGCGGTGCGCTGGGCAGGGTGACCCTGGAGACTCCTGAGGGTACGGTACGGCGCGTGGTGCGCTTTGGGGAGCTGGTCACCGTGCCCCTGCGGGAAGGTGAAACCGCCATTTTGCGGGTACGCCCGGCACCGGGCGTGGACTTTGGCTCCGGACCCGGTCAGCCCCATACCGACCTGGTCCTGGGCGGACTGGTGGGGGTGGTGCTGGACGGCCGGGGGAGGCCCTTGCTCCTGCCCACCAGTCCCGAGCAGCGCAGGGAGGATGCTAGGAAGTGGATGAGCAGCTTGGCTGCATATTCCGACCAGGTCATCAGCAAAAGGCGGTGGACGGGATGACTCCTGGGTTGTACTGCGGATTGGGAACGCTTTGGGAGGCACGGCTGCTCAAAGTGCGTCGTCTTCCCCTGGCCGGGCATATTGACGTGCACCCTGGCCAGAGGGTGACGCCTCAGACCCTGCTGGGTTCGACTCATCCCCTGCACGATGTCCACGTGGTCCGGGTGGACGTGGACGAGGGGAGGCTGGAGGCGGTGATGCTCAAGTCGGTGGGGGATCAGGTGAAGGCGGGGGAACCCATAGCCTACCGCACCTACTGGTTTGGGCTGGGTTACCGGGAGTACTGCTCCCCGGTGGACGGGAAGGTGGACGAGTTCGACGCCCACACCGGCACGGTGCTGATACGGGAACATCCCCGCCCCTTTCCCTCGTTGCTGTTTGGCCGGGTGCGGGAGGTGGTGACCGGACGGGCGGCGGTGATCGAGACTCAGGGCCGCTGGATGGGGGCTGCCGCCGGCTGGGGGGAGCCGGTGGCGGGCCGTCTGCTGGTGTTGACCCAGGAGCCCGGAGGCGTGCTCATGCCGCACCAGATCGGTCGCTGGTGTGCCGGCCGCATCGTGGTGGGGGGAGGCACCTGCGTGTACGAGACCCTGGTGTCCGCCCTGGCACACGGGGCCATGGCGCTGGTGTTGGGCGGATTGCCCTATGCCCGACTGGCTAGGTTTGCCCGCTTCGTGGAACGCACCAGCTGGGAGGATCTGGTGGCCACCTACGGTACCAAGCCGCGACCACCCGAAGAGGGAGCGGGAAGGGATCGGCGCCAGGTGGGCCTCACGCTGGTGCTCACCGAGGGGTTCGGCGCCCTGGCCATGAGGCCGGAGGCCTTCGAGTGTCTGAAGGAATCGGACGGCTACTGGGCGTACGTGGAAGGACGCCCTGATCCGCGGATGCAACACCTGGACATCATCATCTCGGATCCGGCGGTGGAGGTGCCAGATGGTCAGCACCCGGATGAGGTGTGCCACCTGGAGCCGGGATGTCGCGTGCGGTTGCTGGAGGCTTCGCGCTTTGGCAAGCTGGGCACGGTGGTGGCCATCGGTCACCGTTGGCGGGCTCCCGACGGGCGAGAGTACGAAGGGGTACGCGTGCAGCTGGACGATGGTGTGGAAGCGCTGGTGGGCGTGCAGAATGTGGAGATCCTCCAGCTGGGAGAGCGGCAATGAGCTCCCAGGTGTTCCGGCCCAGACGGGGCGGGCACCCCAGCGGGTGGTGCCCGCCCCATAGTGCAGCAGGACGGGCGTGATCGCCACTGCGGTATAATGATCACCGGAGGTGGGAGACCGCTTGCCCACTGCTACGGTGATCACCCTCGGCTGCAAGGTAAACCAGTACGATTCCCAGCATCTCGAGGAAATCCTGCGACGCGCGGGCTACCGAATCGTGGATCGGGACGCCCCTGCGGTGGACGTATGTGTCATCAACACCTGCGCGGTTACCGGCAGAAGCCAGGCCAAGTCCCGGCAGCTGGTGAGGGCCATGCGTCGTCGCCACCCGGGGGCGGTGGTGGTGATGGCCGGATGCCTTCCCCAGATCAGTCCCGATGAGGCGCTGAGGGCCGGCGCCCAGGTGGTCATCGGGACCCGGATGCGGGAGGCCCTGCCGGCCCTGGTACAGCGCGTACGCGAAGGGGGAGGGCCGGTGGTCCAAGTGCGGGAGGATGGGGACTGGGCCTTCGAGGAAGCCGGGGTGTTGCGCCGCCGGGGCCGCCACCGGGCGGTGATCAAGATCCAGGAAGGGTGTGCCAGGCGATGCAGTTACTGCATAGTCCCCCGGGCTCGCGGCACTCCGCGCAGCCGGGACCCCGCGAGGATACTGGAGGAAGTGGCGGCCCTGACGCGACAGGGCTACCGGGAGGTGGTGCTCACCGGCGTGCAGCTGGGCGCGTACGGCCAGGATCTGCGCCCCCGCACCAGCTTGGCCGACCTGCTGGTGCGTCTGGATCAGATCCCGGGGCAGTGGCGCCTTCGGCTCAGTTCTCTGGAGCCGCCGGACGTGGACCAGGCCACCCTGGAGGCCCTGGCCGGCTGCCGCCGCGCCTGCCGGCATCTACACCTGCCGCTACAGAGCGGGGACGATCGTATCTTGGCCCTGATGGGCCGGGGGTACGACATGAAGGGGTACCTGGATGTGGTGGAGGCGGCCCGGGCACTGCTGCCGGGGTTGGCGATCACCACCGATATCATGGTGGGGTTCCCCACCGAAGACGAGGCGGCGTTTGGCCGTACGGTACGGGCGGTGATGTCAATAGGCTTTGCGCGCCTTCACGTTTTCTCCTTCTCCCCTCGCCCGGGTACGCCTGCCGCCCTCATGGAGCAGGTGCCCCCCTCGGTCAGGAAACGGCGGGCGGAGGAAATGCGGCGCATTGACGGCATCTTGCGCCACCGGTTTCACCAGTCGCTGGTGGGACAGCGCCTGCAGGTACTGGTGGAGCGGCGAAAGGACGGCCAGTGGGTGGGTTACAGCGACAATTACGCGCGAGTTTCTTTTGCGAGCCCGGAGGATCTTCGAGGCCAGCTGGTGCTGGTTGAAATTGCCAGTGCTTCTCCCCAGGGAGTCACCGGGCGGCTGGCGCAGGGGTGAGGTGCGCGCCGGTTGAATAGGAATGTAGCGATGGCCCTGGGGATGAGGAGTGAACCGGTTGAGGAAGCTTAGGGTGGCGGTCCTGTTCGGCGGGCGCTCCGGAGAACACGAGATCTCCTTGATGTCGGCGGCGGCCATCATCCAGCAGCTGGATCGGGAAAAGTACGAGGTCATTCCGGTGGCCATCACCCGGCAGGGTCGATGGATCCCGGCCGAGCCTCCGTCCGGCGATGTGCTGCAGGTGGTGGGGGAGGAGGAAGGGGGAGAGACGCTGCTCCCGGCGGTAACCGACGGCGAGCGCGGGCTGTGGCGCCTGGGGGATACAGGGGTACGCCTGGAGCCGGTGGACGTGATCTTCCCGGTTCTGCACGGTCCTTTCGGCGAGGACGGGACCATCCAGGGGATGCTCGAGCTGGCTGACCTGCCTTACGTGGGGGCGGGTGTGCTGGCGTCCGCGGTGGGCATGGACAAGATCCTCATGAAGCGGGTATTCAGAGAGGCCGGTCTTCCCGTGGTTCGGTTTCGTTGCTTTCTTCGGCGGGAAGTGGAGACCTCGTGCCACCGGGTCATCCAGGAGGTGCAGCAGCACATCGGTTATCCCTGCTTCGTGAAGCCCGCCAACCTGGGCTCCAGCGTGGGAGTGACCAAGGTCAAGGGGCCGGAAGAGCTGCCCCGGGCGCTGAGGGTGGCCTGCGAGTACGACCGCAAGCTGCTGGTGGAGGAGGCGGTGGAGGGGCGGGAGATAGAGTGCAGCGTCCTGGGCAACGACGACCCGGAAGTTTCGGTGCCCGGGGAGGTGATCCCGGCCCGCGAGTTTTACTCCTACGAGGCCAAGTACCTGGATCGCGACACCAGGCTGGTGGTACCGGCTCCCCTGCGCCCGGAAACCGAACGGAGGATTAGAGAGTACGCGCGACGGGCGTTCCTGGCCATCGATTGCGCGGGGATGGCCAGGGTGGATTTCTTCGTGAGCCACGATGAAAAGGTGATTTTCGTCAATGAGATAAATACCATTCCCGGTTTCACCCAGGTGAGCATGTACCCCCGGATGTGGGAGGCCTCGGGGCTGCCTTTCAGCAGGTTGCTGGATCGGCTGATTGAGCTGGCCATAGAACGTTACCGGGACACCAGGAGGCGGTCGGTGGTTTGGCGGCCGTCGTCCTGATGACACAGAGGAGCTGGCAGTGCTTCTGTAGAAACAGCTGACGGAGGGTGGATCTCGTGTCGTGTGTGTTCTGCCGGATCATCAGCAAGGAGATCCCCGCGGAGATCTTGCATGAGGACCCAGACTGCGTGGTGTTCAAGGATATCAATCCTCAGGCCCCGGTGCATCTCCTGGTGGTGCCCAAGAGGCATCTGACCTCCGTGGCTTCCGCGCGGGAAGAGGACAAGCAACTGCTGGGACATCTCTTGCTGGTGGCCGCCAAGGCTGCCCGAGAGCATGGACTGGCCGATAAGGGATTCCGCCTGGTGATCAATACTGGAGAGCGTGGCGGCCAGACCGTGGGTCACCTTCACGTGCACGTCCTGGGCGGACGGCAGATGAGATGGCCTCCGGGATGAATGAGGCCGCCCTGAGCCTCCCTGGTTCCCGGACGCCCTGGGGACCGGATGGGGAGGAGGGAGACGACTGGTGCCCGAGATCAAGGTGGGTAAGGGGGAGTCGCTGGACAGCGCGCTGCGCCGCTTTCGCCGCCAATGCCAGAAGGCGGGGGTATTCAAGGAGGTACGGCGCAGGGAACACTACGAAAAGCCCAGCGTTCGCCGCAGGAAGAAGGCGGAAGCTGCCAGGAAGAGACGGCGCTAGGAGGCTGCGAAGGTGGGTCTCAGAGAGCGACTGCTGGAGGATATGAAGGCGGCCATGAAGGCGGGACCGCAGGGCCGGTTGAGGCTGGAGGTGATACGGCTGGCCCGCGCTGCCCTGCACAACGAGGAGATTGACAAACGCCGCCAGTTGACCGAGGCGGAAGTGGTGGAGGTGCTCAGGCGAGAACTCAAGCGGCGCCAGCAGGCCCTGCCCGATTACGAACGGGCCAATCGGCCCGAATTGCTTTCGGCCCTGAAGGAAGAGATACGGATACTGTCCGAATACTTGCCGGAGCCCCCTTCGGAGGAGGAAATCCGCCGCCTGGCGGCGGAGGTGATCGGTCGCCTGGGGGTAAAGGGTCCCCGTGGACTGGGACCGGTCATGCGGGAGATGATGTCTCGCCTTGGCGGCAGGGCGGATGGTGGAACGGTGCGCCGCATCGTGGAAGAGATCCTCCGCGACCGACCGGCCGGCTGACCGCCGAAGCGGTGAGCCAGGTGTTTCTCCGGCGGACGCCCCTTTGGGCGTCCGTCCTGTTCTTAGTGAGGCAGCCCGCCGCCCACTCCCTCCTTCCGGTGGCAGGGCCATCCGGCGGGGCAGAGCCTGGTGCATTCTGGTCCCGGAGGCAACATAGCTAGTAGCTGAAGGTGTGGACGTTGGGTGGGCGAGCTTCCTGGGATCGGATGGCAAAGGCGCTCGGCTTGCCGCTGGATGTGCTGCTGGATTTGCCCAGACTGGAGATGCAGGGCCAGCACGTCTTGCGCATCGAAAACCACCGGGGATTGAGGTCCATCAATGACAGTCGCGTTGAGGTGCGCCTGAGAGGTGGGCTGCTGCGCATATCGGGCCATGAGCTGCACCTGGTGACTCTTACTTCGTCGCTGCTGGTCATCGCGGGTCGGATTCGGGCCCTGGAGTTCGCGGAGGGTTCGCCTCCATGACCGCACTGAGGGGTTGGCTGCGCGGCTTCGTGAGGGTGCGGGTCCGCGGTGGTAGTCCGGGCGTGTTTCTCACCCGCCTCATGGAGGCGGGGCATGCCGCCTGGTCGGTCCGGACGGAGGCGGATGGCTCGCTCACCTGCAGCATGGAGGCCCGGACCTTCCTGAAGTGCCGCGGCTGGGCGCGCCGAGCGAGGTGCACGGTCCGCGTCCTGAGGCGGGGGGGGTTCCCCTTCCTGGTACGTGCGGTCTTGCGCCGTCCAGGAGGCTGGGCAGGGGCAATTGTGTGTCTTTGCGCCCTGGTGTGTCTTTCCCAGGTGGTGTGGCGGGTGGAGGTGATCGGTGCCGAACTTACACCGGAGGCCGAGATCAGGGAAGTCCTGGTGGAGCTGGGAGTGCGACCCGGGGTGTTGCGACACCATATAGATGTGCCCGCGGTGGAACTGGAACTGCTCAGGCGCATTCCCCGACTTTCCTGGGTCAATGTGGGCCTGCGCGGGACCTGGGTGGTGGTGCAGGTGGCGGAGCGGGCGGTACTGCCCCCGGAATCCCCGGGCTCCCCGGTGGCGCTGGTGGCATCCAGGTCGGGTACGGTGACCGCGGTGGTGGTGCTGGATGGACGGGCGCGCGTCCAGGAGGGTGACACGGTGAGGGAAGGGCAGGTGCTCATCGAGCCCCCCGGAGAAGGGCCTTGCGCGGCAGCGCGAGGCGCGGTCTGGGCCCGGGTGTGGTACCAGGAGTACGTGGAGGTGCCCAAAGCGGTACCACAGAGCGTACTCACCGGCCGCCACTGGACTCGGCGGGTGATCAGGATCGGCAGGTGGACGGTGGAGCTGGGGCTGCCCAAGCGGGAGCCACCGTTCCTGTCTTACCGGATACTGGAGCGGCGCCAGCCCATAATCGGGTGGAGGAATGCCTCCTGCCTCGTCGAAGCAATAACCTACATCTACTGCGAGACGCGAGAGCAGATCAACACGGTGGATGACGCGCAAGAGGCAGCAGAACTGGCGGAGCGGCTGGCCTGGGCAAGGATACGGCCGCTTCCTGGTGCTACCCGGGAGGAGACCGAGGTTCGGGTGGAGCTGATCCACGAAACGCCGGACGTATACGGGTTCCGGGTGGTGGTGGAATCGGTGGAGATGATCGCGCGTCCTCAGCCATACAGCAAAAAGAGGTGATGATTGCGATTTGAACGAGAAGGTAGTGGGCAGGGTGACCGTTCGCGACCAGGAGGAGGCGCTCAACGTGTTCGGGCACCAGGACCAGCACCTGCGGGCGGTGCTGGACAATTTTGCCGTCAAGATCATACCGCGGGGCAATGAACTGCTCATCGAGGGTGCAGAAGACGAGGTCCGCCGGGTCACCCGCCTGTTCGAGGAGCTGGTGCGGATTGGACGGCAGGGGAACGTTCTGACCCCGCAGGAAGTGAGGTACGCCATCCAGCTGGCCAAAAGGGATCGGCACGGCCAGCTGGCGGAAGTGTTCTCGGACACGGTTCTGGTGACGGTCCGGGGCAAGCCCATCCGCCCCCGGACGCTGGGGCAGAAGAAGTACGTTGATGCCATACGTTCCTCCGCTCTGACCTTCGGAATCGGACCCGCCGGTACCGGGAAGACCTACCTGGCAGTGGCCATGGCCATCGCTGCCTTCCGCCGGAGGCAGTTCCAGCGCATCGTGCTCACCCGGCCGGCGGTGGAGGCGGGCGAGAAGCTGGGGTTCCTACCCGGGGACATACAGGAGAAGGTGAATCCTTATCTGCGGCCTCTGTATGATGCCCTGTTCGACATGCTGGGGCCGGAGACCTTCGACAAGTACATGAGCCGCGGCCTGATAGAGGTGGCCCCCCTGGCGTACATGCGCGGCCGCACTCTGGATGATTCCTTCGTGATTCTGGATGAAGCTCAGAATACCACCTCGGAGCAGATGAAGATGTTCCTGACGCGGCTGGGCATTGGGTCCAAAGCGGTGGTCACGGGCGACATCACTCAGATCGACCTGCCCAAGGACATGCATTCCGGGCTGCAGGAGATCCGGGTGATCCTGAAAGATGTGCCGGGGATCAGCTTCGTGTACCTGACCGACCAGGACGTGGTCCGCCACCAGCTGGTGCAGCGCATCATCAAGGCTTACGAGGCGTACGAGGCGAGCCGGCGGCAGGACAGCAAACCATCGGTGGAGTGAGGCCAGGGTGAGCAGCCGGGACAGCTGGAGTTCCCGCTGGCGGGGAATATGGGAGGCCTGGCTGGGGAATGGTAACAAGTGGCGCCGGGTGGGTCTGGTCCTGTTGTTCGGTGTTCTCCTCAGCGCCGTGCTGTACGCGAGTCTGGTTCCCCCTCGGGTCACGTTGCAGACGGGTCAGGTGGCTCCCCGGGACATCAAGGCTCCCCGAGAGATCATCGACCAGGTGGCCACGGAGCGCCTCCGGCAGCAGAGGGCGGCGGAGGTACCGGAGGTCTACGACCTGGTGCCGCAGGCCAGGATGGAGTCGCTGAAGCAGGTGGCCGCCTTCTTCAGGGAAGTGGGCGCAATTCGCCAGGACCAGCAAACCCCAGAGCAGGCCAAGTTGGATGCAGTCCAGCGGCTGGTCAGCGTCCATCTTCCCGAAGAAGGTATGCGGTACCTCTTGACCTGTAGTGCGGAAGAGCTGGATCATGTGGAACAGCTGCTGACCCAGCTGGTGGACGAGGCCATGGACGGCGGCATCAAGGACTCCGGTCTGGCGGCCGCCCGGGAGGCGGTGGCCCATCGGGCGGCGGGAGTGGAAGGCCCCATTCCGGTGCGTGAGGTCCTGGTGGTACTGGCCCCTTCTTTTCTCAGCCCCAATTTGGTCTACAACGCTCAGGAGACGGAGCAGAGAAGGCAGCAGGCCATGGAAGCAGTGGAGCCGGTGAAGATTCTCCCGGGGCAGTTCGTGGTGCGAGAAGGCGAAATTGTCACCGAAAGGCACCTGCAACTGCTCAAGGAGCTGGGCTTGCTGCGGCCGGAGGGTCAGTGGAAACTAGGGTTGGGCACGCTGATAGTGGGGCAGCTGCTGTTCGGGATTCTGGTGGTTTGCGTCGGTTACTTCGAAAAGGAGCTCCTCGACGATGAACGGCGACTGGTGTTGCTGGGTCTGGTGGTGGTGGCAGTTGCGGTGTTGGGCCGCCTGGTGAGGCCCATCTGCGGGTTCCTCTTTCCCGCCGCGGTGGGGGGCATGTTGCTCACCGCCCTGGTGGGAGGTCGCGTGGGCATCCTGGGGGCGGTGACGCTGGGGGCGGTGGCGGGGCTGATCAACGGCCTCGATCTCCGACACGCCCTGGTAGCCCTGGCCGGGGGCATCAGCGCGGTGCTGGCCTGTTCCCGGTTGCAGCAGCGGTCCGACCTGCTCAGGGCCGGCGCGGTGTCCGGCCTGTGTGGGGGGGGCACCCTGGCCGCCCTTACTTTACTTACCGGCGGACCGTGGCGAGGCGCTACTACCTGGTTTGAGCATGCCTGCGCCCTCGGCAACGGTCTGGGGAGCGCGGTGTTGAGCATAGGGCTGTTGCCGTTCCTGGAACTGTTGTTCGGCATCGTCACTCCCATGAAGCTGCTGGAACTGTCCAATCCCAACCAGCCGTTGCTGAGGCGCCTGCTGGTGGAGGCGCCCGGCACCTATCATCACAGCGTGATGGTGGCCAACCTGTCGGAGGCCGCTTGCGACCGTCTGGGCGCGGATGGCCTGCTGGCTCGGGTGGGAGCATATTACCATGACATAGGTAAGCTCAAGCGGCCTCAGTTCTTCATCGACAACCAGTTAGGCGGGGAGAATCCCCATGATGGACTGTCGCCCTCCCTGAGCCGGCTGATCATTGCCTCCCACGTGCGCGACGGGGTGGAGCTGGCCAACGAGTGCGGTTTGCCGGAGGCCATCATCGACTTCATCCGCGAACACCACGGGACCAGCCTGATCTCCTATTTTTACAACCGGGCGGCCGAGAACGGGGGAAAGGATCAGCCCCCTTCGGAGAGTCAGTATCGCTATGAGGGGCCCAGGCCTCGTAGCCGGGAGACCGCGGTGGTCATGCTCGCGGACGCCACCGAGGCGGCAGTCAGGGCGTTACGCCGGCCGACGCCGGCCAAGGTGGAGGCGGTGGTGCGCAAGGTGGTGTGGGACCGTCTGGAGGACCGGCAGCTGGACCAGAGCCAGCTCACCCTCAGGGATCTGGACGTGGTGGTGGACACTTTCACCCAAATCCTCACCGGCATATTCCACCCGCGGGTGGAGTACCCCGACCGGGTGCTGGAAGAGATGGAGGCGGAGCAGGAAGGCGGTGCGCGTCGAGATCAGCAATGAGTACCGAGGGACTCCCGTCCCCCGGTGGGTGCTTCGGGCCATGAAACGCGCGGTGCGCCGGCTGCTGGAGATGGAGGGAGTGGATCGGCGCGCGGAAGTGAGCGTGGTACTCGTAGGGGATGACCGGATCCGGGATCTAAACCGGAAGTGGCGCGGGGTGGACGAAGCCACCGACGTGCTGGCGTTTCCCTGCGACCTGCAAACCGAAGAGGGGTCGATGCCCCTGCTGTTGGGGGACATCGTCATATCCGTGGACACGGCGCGGCAGCAGGCGGTGGAGGCCGGCCGGAGCTTCGGGGACGAGATGGTGTGGCTTTGCCTGCACGGATGTCTGCATTTGTTGGGTTATGAGGACGACACGGAAGAAGGGCGGCGGCAAATGGAGGGACGGGCCAGGTGCACCCTGCAGGGCATGGAGCGTTGAAGGGGACCACGTTGCTGCGCAGCTTCCGTAACGCGCTGGGCGGACTGCTTTGGGCGTACGGCAGCGAGAGGAACATGCGGATCCACGTGTGTGCCGGCGCCTGGGCGTTCTCCCTGGCATATCTCGGCGGGGTGGGGAGGGGGGGCTTCCTGCAGGTGGCGCTGGCGGTATTCCTGGTATGGATTGCGGAGCTGGCCAATACGGCGCTGGAGGCGGTGGCCGATCTGGCCAGCGGCGGCGAGTACCATCCCCTGGTGGGAAGGGCCAAGAATGCGGCGGCGGGCGGAGTCCTGCTGGCCGCCACCTACGCTGTGCTGGTGGGGGCGTGGGTGCTGTTGCCCGCCGTGCGGGGGCTGCCCGGGGCGGCAATGGACGCCATGCGGTCGGCTCCCCTGGCCGCCGGGGTGTTGATGGCCCTAGACCTGGCCCTGCTGGGTGGTGCCTTGCTGCCGGGGCGGATCTGGCACCGCTGGGTGCGGAACTGGATGGGGGATGGGAATTGATGCGGACGATCCCGGCGCGGCTGTGGTGGGTGGCCCTGGTGGTGGCGGTGGCTGCGGTGGCCCTGGGGGGATGTGGGGGACGGGAGGCCGAGGTTGGGGAGCCCCCCGCGAAGCCGCCGGAGGAACAGGAACCGACTTCGGTTCCCCCTCAGGAGCCCATCATCTTCTGCCCGCTGGACGGCCAGCAGGCCACCTCGGATGCGGTGTCGCGGCGCCCCCTGGTGGTGGTGATTGACAATCACCCCAGGGCGAGGCCGCAGTCGGGGCTGGAGCACGCCTGCATCGTGTACGAGATGCCGGTGGAAGGGGGATTCACCAGACTCCTGGCGGTGTACCTTCATGCGGAGGCGCCGCTGGTGGGTCCGGTGCGGAGCGCGCGGCATTACTTCATAGACTGGACGTTGGAACACCGGGGGATACTGTGCCATGTGAGCGGCAGTCCTCAGGCCAAGGAGCAGATTGCGGCCATGAAGGTGGAGGATCTGGATGATTTCCGGGGCAACCAGGGGTTCTGGCGCCTGGAGTCCCGCTCCGCTCCCCACAATCTTTACTGCAGCACCGCCTCGCTGCGCGACGCGGCCCGGCGCCAGGGATACGATCGCCCGGGTCTGTGGCCAAGCTGCGGGTTTTCCTTCTCCCGTGACCGGGAGCCGGTGGGTGACCAGGCCGCCACGGTACACATCACCCATTCTCCTTCCTACTCCGTCACCTACCGGTACGATGCAGATGCGGGGCGGTACCTGCGTTTCGTCAACGATCAGCCCCACCGGACGGATACCGGCCAACAGCTGGCGGTGGCCAATGTGGTGTGCCTCTGGGTCCCGGTGAGCCCCATACCCGGGGACCCGGAGGGACGGCTGGACGTGGATCTCACCGGACAGGGTCGAGCGCTGGTCTTCAACCGGGGCATCAGGCGGGAGGCCAGGTGGGTGAGGCTGCGCCGGGAAGGGCCCACCGCGCTGCTGGATGCAAAGGGAGAGCCGGTGTTCCTGAGCCCGGGCCCGGTCTGGGTTCACGTGCTACCGAGGACAGCGGATGTGAAGAGCGGAGGGGGATCGTGAACGGGCATCGATCTGGCTTCGCCGCCGTGGTGGGTAGGCCCAACGTGGGCAAATCCACCCTCGTCAACCGGCTGGTGGGCGAGAAGGTGGCCATCGTGTCGGACAAACCGCAGACCACCCGGCACCGCATACGGGGCATCCTCACCCGCCCCCACGCCCAGGTCATTTTCGTGGACACCCCGGGACTGCACAGGCCGCGGCACCGTCTGGGCGAGGTCATGGTGGAGCTGGCCCGGGGGAGCATGCGCGAGGCGGACGTGATCCTCTTCGTGGTGGACGCCACCAGACCGCCGGGGCGCGGCGATCAATACATCGCCGGCGAGTTGAGCCGGTGTGCCGTCCCCGTCATCCTGGTGCTGAACAAAGTGGACCTGGTCTCCCGCCAGCGGCTGGACGAGGCGGTGGACAGCTACCGCGGTCTGGTGACGGATGCTCCGCTGGTGCCGGTGTCAGCGCTCCTGGGGCACAACCTGGAAGAGCTGGAGCGAGAGGTCATAGCGCGCCTCCCCGAAGGTCCGCGCTTCTTCCCTCCCGAGATGGTCAGCGATCAGCCTCTGGCGGTGATGGTGGCGGAACTCATCCGCGAGAAGGTGCTGCTTCTGACGCGCGAGGAGGTGCCTCACTCGGTGGCGGTCACCGTGGAGGAGATGGCTCGCCGACGCGAGGACCTCACCTACATTCGCGCCGAGATACACCTGGAAAGGCCGTCTCAGAAGGCGATCCTCATCGGCCAGGGTGGCAGCATGCTGAAATCCATAGGTACGCTATCCAGAGAGGAGATCGAGAGGTTGCTGGGACACCGGGTGTACCTCGACCTCTGGGTGAGGGTCTCCCGTGGTTGGCGCAACCGGGAGGCGGCATTGAAAACGCTGAACTTGTGGCCTGTCGAGGGTTGACGGGGCTTGTATGCGGTTGGTAATCTTAAATGGAGGTAGGAGGTACCACCACGGGTGATTTTTCACTTCCATCACGAGGTGGTGAGATCATGGAAGGCCCGAGTAGTGACGGGTCAGCGAAATACCACAACCGAGTTGGTCACTGCCGGCCTTCCACGATGCTGCCACCACCAGTGGAGCTGCTGGGGGGGGTCCGGCGGTGACCGGGCCAAGGGAGGCTAAGACATGGAGAGAAACGTTCAGGACATCCTGCAGCAGCTCCGACAGTTACTGGCTTCAGGAGACCGCCAGGGCTTCTTGAGCCTTCTTTCCCAGGTTCACCCCGCCGATCTGGCAGAAGTACTCGAGCACATGGAACCCGCCGAACAGGGCATCGTCTTCGGCCTGCTCGACCGGGAACGCGCTGCCATGGTCCTGGAGGAGCTGGACTCGGAGACGGTGGCCCGCCTGCTCCGGGCCGCGGGTCGGGAGAGAGCCGCCAAGATCCTGGATCAGATAGCGGTTGACGAGCTGGTGGACCTGCTGCTGGAGATCTCCCCCCAGGACGCCCGGGAGTTCCTTTCCGTGCTGGAGGAGGAAGACCGGGAGGACATCCGCGACCTGCTCACCTACCCGGAGGACAGCGCCGGCGGGTTGATGACCACGGATTACGTGGCGGTGCACGAAGATCTCACCGCGGAGGAAGCCATCGGGGTGTTGCGCCAGATCGCTCCCGACGCGGAGACGGCGTACTACGTCTACGTGGTGGACACCCGGGGGAAGCTCACCGGGGTGCTCTCCCTTCGGGAGCTGATCATCGCTCCTCCAGACGTGCGGGTCAAGGATATCATGCGGACCAACGTCATCGCCGTTGGCGTCTTTGAGGACCAGGAAGAAGTGGCGCGGCTGGTGGCCAGGTACGACCTGGTGGCCATCCCGGTAGTGGACCAGGACGGGATCCTGCGGGGCATCGTCACCGCCGACGATATCATGGACGTCATCGAGGAAGAGGCCACCGAGGACATATACCGCATGGCCGGTGCGGGAGCGGAGAAGGAAGAAAGAGAGCTGGCCAGCAGCCCCTGGCACAAGGCGCGGCGCCGCCTGCCATGGCTGATTTTCCTGTTGTTTGGCAACATGTTGAGTGCCAATGTGATACAGGGTTTTACCCGCACCATAGAGGCGGTGGTGGCCCTGGCATACTTCATTCCCGTGCTGATGGACATGGGTGGCAATGTGGGCACGCAGTCCTTCGCCGTGGTGGTGCGGGGTCTGGCCACCGGGGAGCTGGATCCGCGGTACCTGTTCAGGACGGTGTTGCGCGAGGCGGGGGTCGGTGTCCTGGTGGGCGGCATCTGCGGCACCCTAGTGGGGCTGGTGGGCTTGCTCTGGCAGGGTGACCCCATGCTGGGATTGGTGGTGGGAGTGGCCATGGCGCTGACCCTGTTCACCGCCACCCTGTGGGGCACGCTGGTTCCTCTGGCGCTGGAGCGGCTGGGCCTGGACTCCGCCCTGGGGGCCGGGCCGTTCATAACCACGGTGGTGGACATCACGGGGCTGCTCATCTATTTCACCCTGGCCACCTACCTGATGGGACTGGTCACCTGAAGGGGGGGACAGGGGATGCGGCCGGAGGAGCTGGCCAGGTACATCGACCACACCCTTTTGCGCGGGGACGCCACCGAAGCGTCGGTGTTGAGGCTGTGTGACGAGGCGCTGGAGTGGGGGTTCCGGGCGGTGTGCGTTCACCCCTGCCGCGTCCAGCTGGCTGCTCGTCGCCTGGCCGGCTCGTCGGTGCGGGTATGCACGGTGGTGGGCTTTCCCCTAGGGGGCAATACTACTTACATCAAGGTCCTGGAAGCCAGGAGAGCTCTCGAGGAGGGGGCGCGGGAGATAGACGTGGTGGCCAACCTGGGGGCCATCAAGGATGGGCGGTGGAAGGCGGCGGAAGAGGATATCGCGGCGGTAGTGGGTGTGGCTCGAGGAATTCCTGGCACGGTGGTGAAAGTGATAATTGAAACGGGCTACCTGACCGACGATGAGAAGGTTCGGGCGGCCCGGATGGTGTGCCATGCGGGAGCCGATTTCGTCAAGACGTCCACCGGCTTCGGCCCCGGTGGCGCCACCGTGGAAGACGTGGCGCTCCTGCGGCGGGCCGTGGGCGGAGTGGTGGGCGTGAAGGCGGCCGGCGGCATTCGGACCCGCGAGCAGGCACTGGCCATGATTCGGGCGGGTGCCAATCGCATCGGTACCAGTGCGGGCGTGGCGGTGGTCAGCGAGGCCGGCTAGGAGGGGTCTGTTGGAGCTGTATCGCACGGAAGTGGTAATCCTGCGGGCGTGGGACCTGGGAGAGGCGGACAAACTGGTCCGCATGCTGTCTCGCGAGCACGGCAAGCTACCCGTGGTGGCCAAGGGAGTCCGACGCCCGAGAAGCAGGATGGCGGCGGCTGTCCTGCCTTTCACTCACGCGGAGGTGCTGCTGTACCGCGGCAGAACCCTGGAACGACTGCGCCAGGCGCAGGTGCTGGACTCCTTTCAGGCTATCCACGGCGAGCTGGTGAGGTTGGCGCAGGCCACCTACTTTTGCCAGCTAGTGGACGAGTTCACCGAAGAACGGGCGCCGGTGCCCGAGGTTTACCATGTCCTGCTGGAGGCACTACGGCAGCTGGCGCGAGGGGCGGCGCCGCTGCTGCCGCGTGCCTTCGAGATGAAGCTGTTGACGGCCACCGGCTATCAGCCGCAGCTGGACGGCTGTGCGGTGTGCGCCCGGGCGGTGGCCCGGAAAGCTCACTTTTCCGCCTCCGCCGGAGGCCTGGTATGCGAGTCATGTGCCGCCAGCCTGGAGGATGCCGAGCCGGTGTCTTTGGGGACGGTGCGGATAATGCAGAGGCTGCTGGCGCTGCCCCTCGATCGAGTGCAGACCCTGGCCGCCGCGCGACCCATGGATCAGGAACTGAAACGTCACCTGCGGCGTCATCTCCTTTACCGGCTGGACAAGAACGTGGCCAGCTTTCAATTCCTCGACATGCTCGAGGGTTTGACGTCGGTCTGAACCACCCGCGAGAGGGGAGTGACGGTGTGGATCTGTTGGACAAAATCGAGGTGCTGAGGCAAAAGACCGGGGCCAGCTACCGCCAAGCCAAGGAGGCGCTGGAACGGGCGGACGGAGATGTACTCCAGGCTTTGGTCTTCCTGGAGGAGGACAAGAGGAAGGCCTCACAGGAGCCGCTGTGTCAGGAGACATGGGCCTGGGTGCGGGGAGCAATCACGGAAGGCATGCGGCGGCAGGTGGTGGTGAGTCGCGAAGGCCGGGTGGTGGCCAAGATCCCCCTGCTGGTGGGGCTGGCCGGCGCGGTATTGCTGCCGCACGTTACGGCGCTGGGCCTGGCGGCGGCCTGGTTGACCAAATGCGACATCGGAGTGCAGAGGCAAGAGCGCGACTGAGGCCGCGGCTCCGCCAGCCCGGACGCCGCGGCGGGTGGGCACGGTGGGGGCAGCGGTGCGGCTGCCCGGACCTCAGGCGCGAGCGCCTGCGGTCGGTGGAGCCCAACGGGCCGCGAAGCTGAAATCGCGGGGAAGCCTCCGTTGCACCGCGGGAGAGAGCGGTTGAGGAGGCTTTCGATCCAGAAGGAGGCGAGATGATGACCTTCCAGGAAATGTTTCTTCGGCTGGAGCAATTTTGGGCAGCTCAGGGATGCGTGATCATGCAGCCGTACGACATCGAAAAGGGAGCAGGAACCATGAACCCGGCGACCTTTTTCGGCGCTCTTGGTCCCGATCCCTGGAGGGTCGCCTACGCTGAGCCGTCGCGCCGCCCCACGGATGGGCGCTACGGAGAGAACCCCATACGTTTTTACCGGTACTGGCAATACCAGGTGCTGCTGAAACCTTCACCCGACGACGTGGTGGACCTTTACCTGCAGAGCCTGGAGCATTTGGGAATAGACCTGAAGGCCAATGACCTGCGCTTTGTGGAGGACGAATGGGAAGCCCCCACCCTGGGTGCATGGGGACGCGGCTGGGAGGTCTGGCTAAACGGGCTGGAAGTGACCCAGTTCACCTACTTTCAGCAGATGGGCGGGTTGGAGTGCCGGCCGGTTTCCGCCGAGATCACCTACGGTCTGGAGAGGTTGTGCGCGCACCTGCAGGGCGTTGACCACCTGTTCGAGCTCAGGTGGCAGGGCCCCCTCCGGTACGGTGATGTGTACCGGCGGGAGGAGTACGAGCACTGCCGCTATTCCTTCGAGGAAGCCAGCATCCCCCTGGTGAGGGAGATGTTCGATCGGTTCGAGGAAGAAGCAAAACGGTGTCTGGAAGCGGGACTGTGCTTCCCTGCATACGACTACGTGCTCAAGTGCTCGCACTGCTTCAACCTCCTTGAGGCCCGGCGGGCCATGAGCGTGAGCGAGCGGGCGGCGTACCTGTTGCGGGTGCGGGAGCTGGCCGGGAAGTGCGCCCGGGTGTACCTGGAGGGGAAGGTGCGATGAGGGCCCGGGACCTGTTGGTGGAGTTGGGCGTGGAGGACATGCCTCCTTCCTGCTGCCTGACCGCGGTGGAGCAGTTGCCCGGCCTGCTGGAACGGCTGCTCCGGGACTGCGGTCTTTCCTTCCAGGAGGTGGTGGCCTGGGCCACCCCGCGGCGGCTGGTGGTGCGGGCCCGGCGGGTTGCCGCTCATCAGGCCCCGCGGGTCAAGCGGGTGCGGGGTCCTGCCGCCAAGGTGGCTTTTGACCAGAATGGCCGGCCGACTGCAGCTGCACTGGGGTTTGCCCGGGCCCAGGGGGTGGCGGTGGAGGATCTGGTGGTGGAGGACACCGCTGGGGGTCAGTATGTATTTGCCGTGCTTCGCCAGGAAGGGCGCCCGGCGGTGGAGGTGTTGCCGGAAGTGCTCACCGCCATGGTGGCGGCGCTGGAATTTCCCAAGATGATGCGCTGGGGCACCCATGAGGTCCGCTTCCCCCGGCCGGTGCGCTGGATTGTTGCCCTGTGGGGGGACCAGGTGGTGCCGTGGGAGTTTGCCGGGGTGCGTTCGGGGGCGTACACGCGCGGGCATCGCTTCCTGGCGCCTGGACCGTGGCTGATCCCGGCCGCGGAGGAGTATGCGGCGGTCATGGAGTCGGCCAAGGTACTGGTGGATCACAACGAGCGCAAGAAGGTGATCGCGGCCCAGGTCCAGGAGGCGGCCAGGCAGCTGGGGGGCGTGGCGGTGACCGCAGAAGAACTGCTGGAGGAGGTCACCTTCATGGTGGAGTGGCCCACCGCCTTCAGCGCGGCCATAGATGCGGAGTTCATGGAGCTTCCCCGGGAGGTATTGGAAGTAGCCCTGCGGGTGGCGGAGAGGTGCTTTGCCGTGCAGACGCCTGAAGGCGACAGGCTGCTTCCCGCCTTCGTGGGGGTGCGCGATGGTGGTCCCGAGGGACTGCAACGGGTGGCCGCCGGCTACCGGTGGGTGGTTCGGGCCCGACTGGCGGATGCTGCGTTCTTCATCCGGAAGGACTGCGAACTCAGTCTCCAGGACCGGTTGCCCCTGCTGAAGGGCATAGTTTACCATCGCGGGTTGGGCAGCGTGGCGGACAAGTCGAGGCGGGTGCGCCGCCTGTCCGCCGTCCTGTGCGAGTTGCTGCATGTGCCCGCGGAGGCGGCCCGGTGCGCGGACCGCGCCGCAGAGCTGGCCAAGGCCGACCTCACCACCGAGATGGTGAGGGAGTTTCCCGACCTGGAGGGGTGCATAGGTCGGGAATACGCGCTGCGGGGCGGGGAGTCGCCCGACGTGGCCCAGGCGATCTTTGAGAGTCGACTGCCGCGCTGGGCCGGGGACATCATCCCGGAAACCACGGCGGGGACGGTGGTGGCTCTGGCCGACCGCTTGGACACTCTGGCCGGGTTCTTCGCCCTGGGCGAACAACCCACGGGTTCGCAGGACCCCTTCGCCCTGCGCCGACACGCTCTGGGTCTCCTGAGCATACTGCTGGGCCGCCAGCTCAGGCTGGATCTGGCCGAGGTCTTCCACCGCGCTCTTTCCCTGTTGCCGCAGGAAGCTTTCGCGCGGGGGAAAGAGGAGGTGTGGCGGGCGCTGGTGGAGTTCGTGAAGACGCGGCTGCGAGGGCTGCTGCTGGAGGAAGGGTTGCCGGGCGGGGTGGTGGACGCCGTGCTCCCTCGTCCCCCCCTGGACCCGGTGGGCCTGCGATTGCGGGCGCGCCATCTGGACCGCTTCCTGCGCGACCCGGCGGCAGAAGACCTTCTGCTGGCGCACAGGCGCGCATACAATCTTTCGCGACGAGCGGGAGACTGGAGGGTCCGGCCGGAACTGCTACAAGCCCGACCGGAAGCGGAGCTGTGGGAACAGCTGCAGCTGCGCCGAGAGCGGGCGGGAAGGCTTCTGGACCGGGAGGACTATTTCGGCTACTGGAAGGAAGTGGCCGCGCTGAGGTCAGCGGTAGACCGATTCCTGGACAACGTGCTGGTGATGGCGGAGGATGTGGCCTTGCGGCGCAATCGCCTGGCTCTCTGCCGGGAGACGGCCGAACTGCTGGCCGGGCCCGTGGAGCTACACCTGCTGCGACGAGCGGACTGAGGCGGGCAGGATTCCCGCCTGGTCCCAAGAAAAGGTAGCTGCGGACACGGTGATGAGCTGGGGGCCTTCGGATGGGAGGTTTCAGCGTGCGGCCGACGATCTTCGTGGTATCGGACTCCATAGGTGAGACAGCGGAACTGGTGGCCCGGGCGGCGGCCAGTCAGTTTGATGCCGCGCAAGCGGACTACGTCCGCGTACCCCACGTGGACAGTAGAGAACGGCTGGACGCGGTGGCCAGGGAAGCTCGGCAGCGCCCCAGCGTCATAGTGTACACCCTGGTGTTGCCCGAGTTCCGAGAACATCTTCGCCGACTGGCGGAGGAGATGGGCATTCCCCATGTGGACATCATGGGCCCCATGCTGCGGGCGCTGGAGCGGGTCATACCCACCCGACCCAAGCTGCAGCCCGGCCTGGTGCGTCAGATGGATGAAGAGTACTTTCGCCGCATCGAGGCGGTGGAGTTCGCGGTGAAACACGACGACGGCAAGGATCCCCGGGGGTTGCTGGAGGCTGACATCGTCCTCATCGGGGTATCCCGCACCTCCAAGACGCCGGTGAGCTTGTATTTGGCGCAGCGATGCCACCGGGTGGCCAATTTGCCCCTGGTGCCGGAGCTGCGCCCACCACCGGAGCTGTTTCGGGTGCCCAGAGAACGGATCGTGGGACTGACGGTGGATCCCGACCAGCTTCAGCGGATCAGGGAGGCGAGGCTCAAGGTGATCGGTTTGACCAGAGGCGCCAACTACGCCGACCGCGATCGTATTCTGAGGGAGCTGGAATACGCACAGAGCATCTTCCAGAAGCTGGGCTGCCCGGTGGTGGACGTGACCAATCGCGCGGTGGAGGAAACCGCCAGCTGCGTGCTGGAGCTAGTGATGAAGAGGGAGGGTCTGCGGAGTGGCTGACCGGCCGATCTATCGCTTTGATGAGGGATCTGCCCAGATGCGCGAGTTGTTGGGGGGTAAAGGTGCCAACCTGGCGGAGATGGTGGCCCTGGGTCTGCCGGTGCCCCCTGGGTTCACCATCACCACCACGGTCTGCAAACGCTATTACCAGCTGGGGGAAAAGCTGCCTCCCGATTTGATGCCCGCGGTACGGGAGGCCATGGCCGACCTGGAGCGGAGCACAGGCAAGAGCTTTGGCGACCCCGCCCGTCCCCTGCTGGTTTCGGTGCGCTCCGGAGCGGCAGTGTCCATGCCGGGGATGATGGATACCATCTTGAACCTGGGCTTGAACGATGAGGTGGTCGAGGGTCTGGCGGAGGCCGCCCGTGACCATCGTTTCGCGCTGGACAGCTACCGGCGCTTCATACAGATGTTCGGTAACGTGGTCCTGGGCATCCCTCATGAGCGATTCGAACGGGTGCTGGCGGAACTGAAGGCCAGGGCCAAGGTGGCGGAAGATGCCGGTCTGGATGAGGCTCATCTCCGGGAGTTGATCGGGGAGTACCACGATGTGGTGAAAACTCAGTGCCGGCGAGAATTCCCCCAGGACCCTTACCTGCAGTTGGAGATGGCCATCGCGGCGGTGTTTCGTTCCTGGAATAACCACCGGGCCCGGGTCTACCGGAAGGTGCACCACATCCCCGACGACCTGGGAACCGCGGTGACCGTACAGTGCATGGTATTCGGCAACATGGGCTGGGACTCCGCTACCGGGGTGGTGTTCAGCCGCAATCCGGCCACCGGTGAGCGGGGAATGTACGGGGAGTATCTGCTGAATGCCCAGGGCGAGGATGTGGTGGCGGGGATCCGCACGCCCCGGCCCATCGACCGCATGGCTGACGATCTTCCCGAGGCGTACCGGGAGCTACGCCGGGCGGTGGAGACCCTGGAGAGGCATTACCGCGACATGCAGGACGTGGAGTTCACCGTGGAACGGGGAAGGCTGTACCTGCTGCAGACGCGGACCGCAAAGCGGACGGCGGCCGCCGCGGTGAAGGTGGCGGTGGACCTGGCCCGCGAGGGGATCATAGACCGGTCCGAAGCCCTGCGGCGAGTTGATCCAGACCAGCTGGCCCGCCTGCTGCACCGCACCGTGGACGCCGAGCGGGCGCCGGAACCGCTGGCGGTGGGGCTGCCGGCCTCTCCGGGGGCAGCGTGCGGGGAAGTGGTGATGGACGCCGACCGTGCCGAGGCCTTAGGACAGCAGGGCAGGGCGGTGATACTGGTCAGGCCGGAGACCACGCCTGACGATATGCATGGTATCGTACAGGCCCAGGGGATCCTGACCAGTCGCGGTGGCATGACCTGCCATGCGGCCATCGTGGCACGGGGTATGGGCAAGCCCTGCGTGGTGGGTTGCGACGCCTTGAGCATAGACCTGGCCGAGCGTACCGCCCGTATCGGCGAGATCACCATCAGAGAGGGAGACCTGATCTCCATCGATGGTGCCACCGGCCGGGTCTACCTGGGGGAGGTCCCCATGGTGGAGCCCCGGGTGGGCGGCGAGTTCCGGCTGCTGCTGGATTGGGCCAGGGAGTTCCGTCGGCTGGGGGTGCGGGCCAACGCGGACACTCCGGAGGACGCCCGCCGGGCGCGGGAGTTCGGGGCCGAAGGGATAGGCCTTTGCCGCACCGAGCACATGTTCATGGCCCCCGACCGGCTGCCGGTGGTGCAGGAGATGATCCTGGCCTCCACCCGAGAGGAACGGCAGCGGGCTCTGGATCGCCTGCGGGTGATGCAGGAGGAGGACTTTTACCGGATCCTCAAGGAAATGGACGGGCTGCCGGTGACCATCCGACTGTTGGACCCACCGCTGCACGAGTTTCTCCCCGATGTGGAAGAGCTGGCCCGCGAGGTGGCGGAGGCGGCCGCGCAGGGGCATGAGGGGCCCGAGGTGGAGCGCAAACGGGAATTGCTGCGCAAAGCCCGTGCGCTGGCGGAGTTCAACCCCATGCTGGGCTTCCGGGGATGCCGGCTGGGCATCGTATATCCCGAGATATACCGGATGCAGGCAGAGGCCATTTTCCGGGCCACGGCCCGGCTGCTGCGAGAGGGACGCCACCCCCGCCCCGAGGTGATGATTCCGCTGGTGGCGGAGGCCCGGGAACTGAAGCTGTTGAGGGAGGTGGTGGCGGCGGCGGCGGAACGGGTCGGGCAGCTGGAGGGGGTGGAGGTCCCCGCGGTGGTGGGCACCATGATCGAGGTGCCCCGGGCGGCGCTGACCGCGGCCGAGATTGCCGAGTATGCGGAGTTCTTTTCCTTTGGGACCAACGACCTCACCCAGACCACTTTCGGGTTTTCGCGGGACGACGCGGAGGCGAAGTTCCTGCACCATTACGTGCACCGGTCAATCCTGCCCCACAACCCCTTCGCCGTGCTGGATGAGGCCGGCGTGGGGAGGTTGATTCGGCTGGCGGTGGAGGAGGGGCGCAGTGCGCGCCCGGACCTGAAGATAGGCATCTGCGGCGAGCACGGCGGCGAACCGCGCTCCATCCTGTTTTGCCACCGCGTGGGGCTGGACTACGTGAGCTGCTCTCCGTTCCGGGTTCCGGTTGCCCTGCTCGCCGCTGCTCAGGCTGCTCTGGAAGGGGGACGGTGCTCCTGCTGATCCGCGAGGTGACGGAGGACATCGAACGACGGGTCTTCTCACCGCAGGCGACTCTGGCGTGTCAGAGCCGGGGTCGCGTTCGTCCGGAAGAGGAATGCCCGATCCGCACCGCGTTTCAGCGCGACCGGGACCGCATCATACATTCCAAAGCTTTCCGGCGGCTCAAGCACAAGACCCAGGTGTTCATCATCCCGGAAGGGGATCACTACCGTACCAGGCTCACCCATACCTTGGAGGTGGCTCAGATTGCGCGCACCATAGCCCGCGGGCTGCGCCTCAACGAGGACCTCACGGAGGCCATAGCGCTGGGCCACGATCTCGGCCACACTCCGTTTGGCCACGCGGGGGAGGAGGTGCTGGACGAGCTGCATCCCGGGGGGTTCAGGCATTATGAACAAAGCCTCCGGGTGGTGGACGTGTTGGAGGGCAACGGCGGGTTGAACCTCACCTGGGAGGTGCGCGACGGCATCCGCAACCACTCCGGGGACATGCGCCCGGCCACCCTGGAGGGACAGGTGGTCAAAATCTCCGACCGCATAGCGTACATCAATCACGACATAGACGATGCAATCCGTGGGGGGATCCTCCGGGAAGAGGACCTGCCCCGGGATGCGCTGGAGGTCCTGGGATGGACTCATTCGGCCCGTATCGGCACCATGGTCAGGGACGTCATCGTCAACAGCGCCGGGCAGTCCTCCATTCGCATGGGAGAAGCGGTGGGCCGGGCTACCGATGCCCTGAGGGAGTTCCTGCTGGAGAGGGTATATGTGGGCTCAGCGGCCAAGCGAGAGGAACGTAAGGCCAAGGAGATGGTGGCATTCCTGTACCAGTACTACGTCAAGCATCCCCAGGAGATTCCTTCCGAGAACATCAGGTCTCAGGACCCGTGCGTTGCCGCCCGGGATTACGTGGCGGGCATGACTGACCGGTACGCGATTTACAAGTTCGAAGAATTGTTCGTACCGCGCCCGTGGCATTTCACCTGAGTCGCGGAGGAAATGACCTGGCTTCGGCGAAAGCAAATGGGTGTGCCCGAGGGGGGAGCCGATGGGGCGTTTTTTCTCTGATGAGATCATTGAAGAGGTACGCGCGCGGAACGACATCGTGGAGGTGGTGTCGCAGTACGTCAGCCTGCGCAAAGCCGGCCGCAACTACGTGGGATTGTGCCCGTTCCACAGCGAGCGCGACCCCTCCTTCACGGTGTCCCCCGACAAACAGATGTTCTATTGTTTCGGCTGCCAGACCGGCGGTAATGTCTTCACCTTCCTCATGAAGGTGGAGGGGTACGACTTCCCAGAGGCCGTCGAGGTTCTGGCCAGCCGGGCGGGAGTTCCGCTGCCTGCCCGGAGCGAGGAGGGAACGTCCCGGCGCAAGCGTTCGGACCAGCTGTTGCGGGTACTGGAGATGGCGGCTGACCAGTACCATCGGATGCTGATGAGCAGAGCGGGTACCGATGCGCTGGACTACCTGAGGCAGCGGGGGTTGCCCGAGACCACCATCAAGGAGTTTCGGTTGGGCTACGCACCGCAGCGCTGGGACTACCTCACTCGCCACATGGCCCGGCGCGGGGTGGATGTCCAGGTGCTGGTGGATGCTGGCTTGGCGGTGCGCCGCGAGAGAGGGGGCGGCGCCTACGACCGCTTCCGCCATCGCATCCTGTTCCCCATCCAGGATCACCGTGGGCGGGTGGTGGGTTTCGGCGGACGAGCCTTAAAGGCCGATGATCAGCCAAAGTATCTCAATTCGCCGGAGACGGCGGTGTTCAGCAAGGGACGCATCTGGTACGCGCTGCCGCAGGCGCGCGAGGAGATGCGCCGCCTGGACTGGGCGGTGGTGGTGGAAGGTTACATGGACGCACTGGCCATGCACGGAGCGGGGATACGCAACGTGGTGGCCAGCCTGGGGACTGCTCTAGGCGCGGAGCAGGCGCGCGCACTTTCCCGGTTGGTCAATGAGGTGGTGGTTGCGTACGATGCCGACAGCGCCGGACAGCGGGCGTCACTTCGCGCGTTGGAGGCGTTCTGGGAAGTGGGTGTCTCCGTGCGGGTTGCCGTGATGCCCGAGGGGTGGGATCCGGACGATTTCTTGCGTGCGCGGGGCCCTGCCGCGCTTCGCCAGGTCCTTGCCGAAGCCCTGCCACTGGTGGACTATCATCTGTACTTAGTATCCAGGCAGTTTGACCTCAGCTCAGTCGCAGGGAAGGTAGCGGCTTCCCGCGAGCTGTGCGAGGTGCTGGCCCGGGTGGAGAACGCCGTCGAGCGGGACGCTTACATCGCCCGAGTGGCCCATCGTCTGGGGGTGAACGAAGGTGCGCTGCGGGAGGAAGTGGCCAGGCGACGGCGAACGGGGCATAAAGGCTGGCAGAATAGGGATAATACAAAGGATGCTGGATCTGGGCTCAAACTGGTGGGCGGCACACCGCCGGCGGTGGTGCGGGCGGAGAGGGATTTGCTGCGCCTGCTGTTGTGCGGACAAAGCTGCGATCCAGAAGTGCTGGAGCGCCTGGAACGGATACCGTTCAGCGATCCCTGCGCCAGGTCCCTGCTCGGTGCCGTGCTGAGGTGCCTGCGGGCAGGGGTCGAACCCGACGTTCAGCGAGTGGCTGCTGACATTGAAGACCCAGAAGTTCAGGCCCTCCTGGGGCAGCTGGCGGTGGCTGCTGGAGATGATGAAGAGTCAGCGGGTACCCTGGAGGATTATATCTCTTTGATAGAGAAACATCAGCGGGAACGACGGCTGGCGGAGCTGTTAGAGCGGATCCGGGAACAGGAGCGCAGCGGTCGCGGGGTCACCCCCGAGCTTTTGCGAGAGTATGACCGACTGCGACGAGCCATGGAAGGCTCCGGCACCAGATGGCCGTACACGTATCCCCCTAGGTAACGGCAGGGGGAGGGGGAGAGTAGTTGAGGAACGAGGACAAGAAAGACGTAAGAGAACTGAATATCGAGGGGCTGGATGACCTGATCGACCAGGGCAAGAAGAAGGGCGTGCTTACCTACGATGAAATCATGGATGCGCTCCAGGACGTGGATTTGACCCCCGAACAGATCGACGATATATACGAGATGTTTGCGAATGAGGGCATCGAGGTGCTTGAGTCGGAGGGAGATCGCCCGGGTGCTGCCTCCCGCGCTGCAGATGAGGAGGAAGATGACAGCATCCTGCAGGGTATCTCGGTCGATGACCCGGTGCGGATGTACCTGAAGGAGATCGGGAAAGTGCCCCTGTTGACGGCGGAGGAGGAAGTTGAGCTGGCCAAGCGGATAGAGCGCGGAGACGAGGAGGCCAAGAGACGGCTTACTGAGGCCAATCTCCGCCTGGTGGTCAGCATTGCCAAGAGGTATGTGGGACGGGGGATGTTGTTTCTTGACCTGATCCAGGAGGGTAACCTGGGACTCATCAAAGCAGTGGAAAAATTCGACTATCGAAAGGGATACAAATTCAGCACCTATGCCACCTGGTGGATCAGACAGGCAATCACCAGGGCGATCGCTGATCAGGCACGTACGATCAGAATACCCGTCCACATGGTGGAAACCATCAACAAACTGATTCGGGTGTCGCGTCATCTGTTGCAGCAGTTGGGCAGAGAGCCCACGCCGGAAGAAATTGCGAAGGAAATGGGCCTGCCGGTGGAGCGGGTGCGCGACATCATAAAGATTGCCCAGGAGCCAGTTTCGTTGGAGACGCCCATTGGCGAGGAGGAGGATAGCCACCTGGGGGACTTCATAGAGGACGAAGAAGCTCCTGCTCCGGCAGAGGCTGCCTCGTACCTGTTGCTGAGGGAGCAGCTGGAAGAGGTGCTCGATACCCTGACCCCCAGAGAACGGAAGGTCCTCCGCCTCCGGTTCGGCCTCGAGGACGGTCGCGCGCGTACCTTGGAGGAGGTCGGACAAGTCTTCGGGGTTACCCGGGAGCGAATACGCCAGATCGAAGCAAAGGCTCTGCGCAAACTGCGGCATCCCACCCGGAGCAAGAAGCTGCGGGACTACCTGACTTGAACAGGATCAGAATCAGGCGAGTCGGCGGTGGCGGACCGAGATACGGTCCGCCCCCGTCGTTGTTGCGCGCGCGGCGCTGCGAGTGCAGGGGAGGGACAAGAGGAATGCTGGTACGGTTTGGGGTATCCATTCCCCGCGAACTCCTGGAGCGCTACGATAGGATGGTGCGGGCCAAGGGGTATACCAGTCGCTCGGAAGCCCTGCGCGACCTCATCCGCAATGCCTTGGTGGAGCAGGAATGGCAGGAAGAGCGGGAAGTGGCGGGAACCTTGACCCTGGTGTACGATCACCACACCGGTGACCTGCCGGGAGCACTCACCGGTCTCCAGCACGAACATCACCACCTGATCGTCAGCGTGCTTCACGTGCACCTGGATCGGCACACCTGTCTGGAGGTGCTGGTGGTGCGAGGCAAGCCCCGCGAACTTCGCGGGCTGGCCGACCGCCTCGGCAGCTTGAAGGGCGTCAAGCACAGCAGGCTGACCACAACCACTCTGGGCAAAGATCTCGGCTGAGGCATCGGATGCGCGCCCTTGGAGGTCTTGACCGTGCTGATGTACTGCACCGCTGGGGGAGTACCTGTCTAGACAGTTGGGGACGGACCCCCAGTGTGCGGCTGTCCTGGCCATCTAGACAGTCTTCCCCGTGCTGACTCAGCTGCGGTGAGCGGTGGAAGGAAGACCTGCAGGTCTGGGTTCATGTTACCCCGCCGGGCTTTCAGTTTCGGCGAGGGCTCCGTGGGGTAGCTAAGGCGGGAGCCGATCGGTCAAGAGGAGTGTGCTTGCGCGGCCTACAGCAGAGGAGCATGCGCAATTCTTGGTGGTGGTCCGAGAGCCCTCAGTAGAAGCCTGAACCGGCGCTCAGCCAGCCGTTCTGGATGTTGGGTCGCTTGGCAGTGTCAGCTTCGCAGCCTGCCTGGCGCGAGACCGGCATATCGCGGTGGATGACAGCCGGTCTGAGGCCGGCCACTGCATACCTTCTGGTGGTGTAGCGGCTTTAACTCCGGTGAGGTGCTGCCGGCTCCCTCTCCCCAGCTTTCGGCTTTGCCCTGCGAAGGGTGCTGGTCTGGATACCCCCAGTGAATCAACGACCAAGCCAAAAGGCGCTGGATCCGAGAGCTGCTGCGGATTCCGTGGTGATGCATCATGGTATCACTGGCCACGAATGCACGGTACGGGTACACTTCTGGTTTGGCCGAGCACGGCGTACCATATGGGGTGGTATGGCTGTAGCTGCCTGCCTTATCGGATCCTTGGAAGCACAGTGGCGTGGTGCGCTACGACATCAAGGACATCTTTGCGGGTGTTCAGTTGATGAGACGGATGCAAGAGCGCGACAAAATCCCTGAAAATATGTTAAGATATTACAGCAAGACAATGGCGATGGGGAGAGGCACTTGTGCCTGGTGTGTTGACGGAATCATCCAGGGATCTCCGGCACGCGCTGGGCCGCCTGAGCACTGGCTTGGGGACGTGCCTGACTCCCCTCGGCCAAATGCGCCTCTTTCCTGCTGACCCCCCGCTGGTGGCGCTTCGGGGTGTATTCGTCGCCGGCTTCATCGCGGGGAATGCTTTCGGGATTTGTCGGAGTACCCAGCAGGTGAAGCTGGCGCAAGTTGCGTCGATGCGGTTCCCGGCGGGGCCAACCAACGGGCTTGGGCTGGTTGGTGGCCGCGATGCGCCAGCAGTGACTTCATTGTTCCCTCCGGCATTGCATGGCTTCGCCCGCCCAGCAAGCATGGTGCGCTTCCCAGAGGCGGCCAAATGTGTTTCGCGGGGGATCATTGCGGTAGCCTCCTTGCTGAATGGTTTCTCCACCTTCTCCGCCCTCGCACCCGCGGTGGTTGCTGTGCTCCTGCCCTCGGGCACAGGTGGTTGCCACCGTGGCCACTGGAGTCAGGTGGCTGGCGGACAATCTCATCCTCCTGGTCCATCGAGGACCCCCGGCAGGGGTTGCGCCATCGGAGGCAGGGGTGGGCTGCCGGGACTTTTGGTCCAGGGACAAAGGATGATCTCGGCGATCCAAGTGAGCCTGCACCGGGTACAGGTGGCCGACAGTTACATGACCCAGCTGTTTCCTGCACAAGCAGAATCCGGTGCCGGGGACCAGGTAGCGCGGGGGATGCGGCATCGCAGATCCGTCTGCTTACCGCGTCCGCCCGGCGCTAGCCTTGAGGTGTGTGGAAAAGGGCGTCCCGGATACAGAAAGCCGCCAGAAGGCGGGGACCACGTCGTGTGAGGGTGACAGGGCCTGGCGTGCTGGTGTCGTGGATCGCGGTTGGTGACGGCTGGGGTGGACAACCAAGCAGACTCATGAGGGGGAATCCACGTTGAACCAGGAGCTCCCGGAGGTAGGTTTGGAGGATCTTCAGGAGAGCATGAGCCGGGCACTGGGTATCGCGGTTATGGTAGCCCATCCTGATGGGCGGGCACTGACCGAGCCGTCGAACCTGTGTTCTTTCTGCGCCATGCTCAACGGCGTTCCGGAAGGCCTGGCCAGGTGCACAGCATCCCGCACGGCGTCCGCGCAGGCCGCTGCGGCGGCGGAAAGGGAGATCCTCTATACCTGTCACGCCGGGCTGGTACACCTGGCGGTTCCGGTACGGGTGGGTGGAGAAACGGTGGCGGTGATGTTGGGCGGTAACGTAACCTTGGAACCACCGCCGCGAGAGGCGGTGGTCCGGCTAGCGCGGGAGGTTGGCCTTGATCCGGAAGAACTCCTGGCCGCTGCGGCGGAGGTGCCGGTGTGGACCGAAGATCGCCTCCGGACGGTCATGGGCGCAGTGGCCAAGGTTGCCCTGATTGTGGCTCGGCTGCTTCATACCAGACGTGAACTGGAAAGGAAAGCCGATGAGCTGGAGGCTCTTCTGCAGTTCAGCCAGACCGTCTCCAGCAGCCTCGATGTGGGGGAAGTGGCGCGGCGGGCGCTCAGGGCGGTGCTGGAGTTGACCGGCGCCAGCAGTGGGTCCGTCGTCATGCTGGGTGAGGCCCCGCAGCGGCGCGCCACGGCGGAAGTGGCGGCCACCCAGGAGCCATGTGAAGAGTTGCGGGTGGTCCCGTCTGGCGAAATAGTTGCCACTGTTGAACGCGAGAGCCGATCCGTGCAGTTCAATAGCCGGCCTGGAGGTGCCACGCCTGAAGAAAGGCGGCCAGCGGTGTCCTTACCCCTCATGGTCGGGGGCAGGGTGACTGGCGTGTTGACCATAGCGGGCAGGCCGGAGGGTGCCGGCTTCAGCGATGAGGAGGTCGCTTTTCTGAGCACCTTGGGCGGCAGCCTGGGGCTGGCGCTGGAGAACGCGCGCCTTTTCCGGCAACTGCAGCTTCGCGTTCGCATGCTGGAGCGATTGATTGATGTGGGGCGGGTGCTGTCGGGAAGTCTGGACGCAGACAGGGTGATCGAGTCAGCGGTGGCGAGCATCAGGCATGCCCTGGGGGTGGAATGCTGTGTGCTGTGGTTGCTGGATGAGGATACGGGCGAGCTGGTGATGAAGGGGAGCACCGGCGTGGGACCCAAGCTGGGAGCTGAGGCGGTCCGGGTCAGTCCTCAGGCCACGTTACTGGAAAAGGTGCTGGAGACGGGAGAGCCCACGATGGTGGAAGACGTGAAGCTGAACACGTCGGGAAGGCAGCTTCCCTGGTGCCCGGCCGACATGCGGGCAGTTGCAGTGGTGCCGATAAGGGTTGGCGGCAAGGTCGTGGGGGTACTGCAGGTGCATTCCCCAGGACCACGGCGCTGGAGCGACGAGGAAATCGGCTATGTGGAGGTGGTGGCGAGCCAGACCGGCCTGGCACTGGAGAACGCTCGCCTGTACTCGTCGTTACGACAAGCTTATTTGGGCGCAGTGCGGGCACTGGCAGCTGCGCTGGAAGCCAAGGACCTGTACACTCGGGGTCATTCGGTGCGGGTCGCTCGCTGGGCGCGGGCCTGTGCCCGCCTGCTGGGGCTTAGTCCCGAACAACAAGAGCAGGTGTACCTGGCAGGGCTTCTGCATGATGTCGGCAAGATTGGTGTACGGGAGGAAATTCTCCTCAAACCGGGGCGTCTCGACGAGCAGGAACGGAGGGAGATACAGGGGCACCCGGTGGTGGGAGCCAGGATCTTGGAGCCGGCCAGCTTTCACCCGGTGGTGATTGAGGCAGTACGACACCACCACGAAGATTACGACGGAGGTGGTTATCCTGCCGGCCTGATGGGCGAGGAGATCCCTCTTTTGGCGCGGATCATCCGGGTGGCGGATGCCTATGATGCCATGACGTCGGCCAGGCCGTACCGCGGCGCTCTCAGTGTGGAGCAGGCACGAGAAGAGCTGCGGCGGGGTGCGGGTAGCCAGTTCGACCCCGCCGTGGTGGAGGCGTTCCTGCGTATTCCGGCGGAAGAGATTCCCGAAATCACTGCCACGGTCACGCCCTTCCCACTGGGCGAATTTGCGCCATGGAATGATGTGGAAGGCTAGGGCCGGATTCTGGCCGGCGCCGCGCTGCATTCAAGCTTCGGGCACCGGATGGCATGCCCTAGTTTTAGAGCCCGGCCTTGTGAGCATTGTGTGGTTCTCGCTTCAGCGCTTGGCCCCCTTGCCGCGCGCCTGCTTCGCGGCCCCAGGGGGGTGTCCCTCGGCGTAGCACCGGAGGGGATAGCCAGCACCCACCATGAGGGTGCAGCGGTTGCATGACCGGCAGCTGGCGGTGTCGGTTAGCCCCCTGGCCATGCGCTCGGGCAGGGTCGGTTCCCTGACCAAAGGCCGGCTGAGGGTGATCAGGTCGGCTTGCCCGGTGCGGATCACCTGCTCCATGACCTTCTTGTTCCTGATCCCCCCTCCGACCATCAGAGGAGTCCTGACCATTCTTTTCACCACCCGGGCGTAGGGTAGCAGGTAGTTTTCTTTTGGTGTCAGGCGGGCGATCAATTGCATCAGGATCTCGCGCGGGAGCCGACTACTGGCCGGCAGGTGGTCCATGAGACCCAGCTGTCGCACCGTGTTCTCCGGGATACCTCCTCGGGCGATGAAGTAGCCCGATTCGTACATACCCGCGGCGATCTCCAGGGCGGATATTCCCAGAGCGTCGAGATCCCGGCAGGCGCTCAGGGCTTCGGGGAGAGCCAGTCCGCGAGGGGCGTAGTCGCGGATCGCGATCTTCACCGCTACGATGAAGTTCCCCCCGGTCCGCGCGAGGACGTTCCTGGTCAGCTCCAGCAGGAACCGTCTCCTCTTCTCCGGTGTGCCTCCCCAGTCGTCCGTGCGGAGGTTGGTACGAGGGGATAAGAACTGGTGCACGAGGTGGCCGTTGCAGGCGCAGATCTGGACCCCATCAAAGCCCGCTTTACGGGCTCGGACTGCGGCGGCGCCGAACGCTTCGATCAGCTCCTCTATCTCGGTAGCAGTCAGTGTCCTGGGGACGGTGCCGGAGCTGGGGTCCGGGACGGGTGAAGGAGCTACGGCCTCACCTTCTTCAGGACGCCGCTGGCGCCCGCAGTGGTAAAGCTGTAGGAGGATGGGTGTGGAATGCTGATGAACTACCCTGGCCAATTCCGACAACCCAGGGATCTGGTCATCATCATGGACACCGAGACATCCCTCATAACTGCGACCTTTCGGGTGGACGTAGGCACCGCCGGTGACAATGAGCGCGGCTCCTCCTGCCGCCAGCCGCTGGTATAGTCTCAACAAGTCAGTCGTGACCCTACCTGCCTTGTCAGCCATGCACTCAGCGGTTGCACCACGGACCAGGCGATGGCGCAGCCTCAAGGCGCCTAGCTGGAAGGGCGTGAAGATGGGGGACACAGATGCTGCACTCCTCCACCCAAGGTGAACTTGAACGGGGATCCCTACAGGGGCACTTCGTTACCCCCGTTGGGCTTCCTCCTCACGCCGGCAGACACACACACGGGTTGGGTACGGAGAGCGATCGGGTGCTGGAGGGCAAGGCCGTGGATGACCATTCTGTCTTGGCCGGAGGCAGTGGCGCGGAAACCTGGTGAAAGAATTACTTGACGCTATGACGAGGTGGGTGTAAGCTACCCGTGGCGACCGACGGTCGGTCGAGGCATACGTAACCGGTGCTGAATTCATCAACATGCGAGGTGGTTGCAGTATGCGGCAGATCTCCAATCGTACCACTAAGACTGCCCAAGAACGGGTTCACGAGATCCTGGACGTATCCCAGGCCCTGTTTGCGCAGAAGGGCTACGAAGCCACCTCGGTCCAGGAAATCATTGACGCAGTTGGCATCGCCAAGGGTACGTTTTACCATTATTTTCGCTCCAAGTCGGATCTGCTAGACGCAGTGGTGGAGCGGATAGTCGAACAGACGGTAGCTGTCATCCACACCGTGGTTGACAATTCCCAATTGGACGCTCTGACCAAGTTCCGGCAGATTTTCGTTCGGTCCAACAGTTGGAAGCTGCAGCACCAGGATCTCTTGATTGAGCTGTTACGGGTGATGTATCGACCGGAGAACGTAATCCTGCGGGATAGAGTGCGCAGCATGTCCATGGAAGTTGCGGGACCGCTTCTCGCGAAGGTGATCCGTCAGGGCGTGGAGGAAGGCGTATTCCACACTGAGGACCCTGAAGAGGTGGCACTCATCGTGCTGCATATGGGCCAGGCGGTCTCTGACACCATTGCGCACGTGCTGTTGTCTGCTCAACGGGATGAAGAGGTGGCCCGACGAGTTGGCCGCAGAGCTCGCGCCTACGAGCGCAGCATCGAACGAGTGTTGGGTGCATCCCCCGGTTCCCTTGACTTGCGGCTTCAAGAAATGTTCGTGCAGTGGCTTGCCAGGCCCGAGGCCGACCTGTGAGGGTTTTCATCTTTAGGTAAGGGAGGACTTGATCATGGCACAGCCGGCTATTGTTGCCGAGGACCTGACTTACCGCTATGGGGACCTGACTGCGGTGGATCACATCAGTTTTCAGGTGGAAGAAGGCGAGATCATTGGTATGCTGGGACCGAACGGTGCCGGCAAGACCACCACCGTGATGATGCTCACCGGCCAGATACGCCCCGCGGAGGGCCGGGCCCGTGTGCTAGGCATGGATATCGTGAAAGAGACCAAACAGATACAGCGGCACATCGGCGTAACCTTCGAGACGACCAACCTGTATGAGCAGCTCAACGCCGTGGAGAACCTCCAGCTCTTCGCCCGGCTGTATGGGGTTCGGGCCGATATCCGGGATCTGTTGGAAAAGGTGGGCCTGGCAGGCCGGGAGAAGGAACGGGTGGCCAACTATTCCAAAGGCATGAAGCAGCGCCTGATGGTGGCGCGGGCCATGTTGCACAACCCGCGGATTCTCTTTCTCGACGAACCCACCCATGGCCTGGATCCCGTTTCCTCCCGCACCATCCACACGTTGATCCAGGAGGCTGCAGAACGAGGCACGGCGGTCTTCCTGACCACCCACGACATGATGGAAGCAGATAAGCTTTGCCACCGGGTGGCCTTCATCAACCAAGGCAAGATCGTAGCCCTGGACACTCCGGCTGCCCTCAAGCTTCGTTACGGGAAACGGGCACTTCGGGTGGAGGTGGAAGCACCCGACGGCCGGGTCACCACCCACGAGATCCCGCTGGACGGTAGCGATGGCATTCAGGAGTTGGCCATGCTGGCTCAGCGGGGCCGCATCCTGACCGTACACAGTGAAGAAGCCACCCTGGAGGACATCTTCATCCAGCTCACCGGAAGGGGGCTGGTCGGGTGATCGCTACACTGATTGCCAAGGACCTCAAGCTTTACGCCCGCAACCGGCTGTACAGCTTTCTCACCGTGTTTGCATTGCTGGCCTATATCGGGATCTACTTCTTGGTGCCGGCATCCACCAACGAAGAGCTCAGCATAGGACTGGCGTTAGAGGTGCCCCAGGAGCATCCGCTGGTCCAGTACGTGGTCCGGTTCATGGAACCCCAGCTTTTCACTTCCCGGGAAGCCCTGTTGGCCAGTGTGGAGGAGGGTGAGGTAACCGCGGGTCTGGTGATCACGCGGGAGGTGTTGGCCAGGCTGCAGCAGGGTCAGGCCGTGAACCTGCCACTGTACGTCACCCCGGGGACGCCATCCTATCTGCAGGAAGCCCTGGCCGATGTAGTGGCCGTGGCGATAAACGATCTGGTCTCGCCCGGGGGAGGGCGTATGCGGCTCATTGAGGAAACGGAGGAAGTGCTGGGGCCAGATCTGATGGGGGCCTCCCTCTCCATGCGCCAGCGCCTCCTGCCCATGCTGGTCATGTTCGTTCTGCTCATCGAAGCCTTTGGTATGGCTACCCTGATCAACCAGGAGGTAGTGACGGATACGGTCCGCGCCCTGCTGGTCACCCCCTTGCGGACGTCCCAGTTCATAGCTGGTAAGGCACTGCTGAGCGTGGGTCTGGCCATAACCCAGGTGCTGATCCTGCTGGTGGCCACCGGACAGATCGTTACAGCCCCCTTGCAGCTGCTTGTGCTCATCCTGCTGGGGGGTCTGTTCATGACCGGTGTGGCCTTTCTCATCGCGGCCATCGCCCGGGATTACATGGGGGTCTTCACCTGGGGCCTGGTGTTTGTCCTCCCTATGATGCTACCCGGCCTGACTGTGGCTTTTCCGGGCATGGCTAGTGCCTGGATGGAGTGGATCCCTTCCTTCTTCCTGGTTGACGGGCTGCATCGAGCGTTGAACTTCCAGGTCTCTTGGGGCGAGCTAAGCGGGAATCTGGTGAGTCTGTTGGGGATAAGTCTGCTGCTGTTGGCTCTGGGTGGCACATTGCTGAGGAGGCGATTCCAGTGAGTCTGCAGCGGATTGTGGTGCTCCTGGGCAAGGAGGCACGGTTGAACGCGACGAACGTCTTCTTCGCCTACTCGATTGCCATGCCCATCGTGCTCTCGCTGTTGGTGGGATTGGTCTTCGGCGATATCTTTTCCGGCATGCCCCGCCTGGGCATATACGCGGAGGGGGAGACCGAGCTCCTCGGGCTCCTGGATGCCAAGGGATCGCTTCAGGTGCGGGTCTACGAGAGTCCGGACGTTCTGCGCGGGGACGTGAGGCGAGGAGCGGTGCAGGTGGGCCTGATCCTGCCCGCGGGGTTCGACCAGGCTCTCCGCAGAGGTGAGGTGACCCGCATCCACGCCCTGCGTTGGGGCGAGGCTTCCCTGCGGGACCTGGCCCTGATCGAGACGGCGGTGGCCGATGTCATGGTGGAGTTGGCCGGGATTCCCACACCCGTGCAAGTCGAAGCAGTGCCCTTGGGCAAGGTGCAGGTGGCCTCCTGGTCCCAGCGTTTTCTGCCCCTGCTTGTTATCATGGCTGTGCTGCTCGGCGGGTTGCTGGTGCCTGCTACGTCCTTGATCACCGAGAAACAGAGCCGGACCCTCGTCGCGGTGACCACCACACCGACCACCTTGCTGGAAGTGTACGCGTCCAAGGTGCTCCTGGGGCTGCTCATCGGCCTCTTCACCGGCTGGGCCACCTTGTTCCTGAACAACGCCTTTGGCGGCCAGGCTGCGCTGTTGCTTGGCGTGCTAGGGTTGGGCGCGCTGGCCGCCTCGCTGCTGGGCGCGCTGTTGGGCACCCTGTCGAAAGATATGGATACCTTCATCGCCGTGGTCAAGGGGCTGGGGTTGTTGCTTTGGGGGCCGGGTATCCTCGCGCTCATCCCCCAGGTGCCCGAGTGGGTGGCCAGGATCTTTCCCACCTACTACATCGTGGATCCGGTGTTGCAGATCAGCCAAAGAGGGGCGGGCTTCAGCGAACTGGCAGGCGAGCTTGCGATCTTGCTTGCTCTGGTGGGGACCCTCCTCCTGGCTCTGGTTCATATTGTCGAGCGGCGCAAGGAGAAGATGGCGCTGGCTGAATAGAGGGCGCTGGGGGCGCTATTTGCGAGACAACACGGCGACTTACCGGGCAGCGCTGGGGAACCCGTACCGGCAAGAACTCTAGCGGGCTACAGGCCTTTCCCGTTGGTGTCCATTTCATGCCGGGGTTTCTGAGCTCTTGGTAGATTCGACCGGGAGGGCAGTACCTGCCAGCTTGCGGTTGCAGGAGGCCACCCATTGCCAGCGCTGGGATGCCGCGCGCCAGGCGCCGCGCAGCGATCCTGAAGCGGTGCCCGTGCGGGAGAACGGGAGTGGAATTTTGTGGAGCTTGGGTATTGACTGGAACACTGTTCGAAAGTATTAGCGCGGCGCAATTCACGGCATGACTGGTTGTACACGGCCACGATAAAATCCCCATAAGTGGACAACAAAATTCCCCAGTTGGGGGCAGCGAAGTGTCCACGTTCTGTGAATAAGAAAGGCCCGCTCCCTACTGAATCGAAGGTTGTGAGCAAGACAGACCAACAACTCTTCAGTAAAGGAGCCGGCCAAAATGATTGGAGTGGAGTCCGTGTTGGAGATTCAGTTTTTAAAGCGCCAGGGACTGAACAACACCCAGGTTGCCCGGCGTGTTGGTGTTGATCGCAAGACAGTGCGAAAGTATCTCAATCAAGGTATCGATCCCCCGAGCCCACCGGTCAGATAGCGGCGGTCAATCCTTGACCCCTACAAACGCTACCTTGAGTACCGGCTATCGAAATGGCCAGAACTCACCGCTGCCCGGCTGCACCGGGAGATCAGTCAGCCTCCCGATCCGGACATTGACGGCCACTGGCTGTTGCCCTCTGAGCCCTTTTCGGGCTCTAGTCGCACCGTCCGGCGGTATGTCAGCCGCCTCCGTCCCCCGCGGCAGCGGGTTTATCGACCTGTAGAGACGCTCCCGGGTGAACAGGCACAGGTGGATTGGGGCCATTGTGGTTTCATCGAGCAAGGTGGCGTGCGCAAGCGGCTGTATGTGTTTTCATTTGTGCTGAGTTACTCCCGCGTCCGCTACGTTGAGTTTACCACATCGCAGGACATCGTGACACTGCTAGGGTGTTTGAAGCGGGCGTTGGAGTACATAGGTGGAGTGGTACGGGTGATCCTGTTTGACAATGCGAAGACGGTGGTTGCAGAACGCGTCGGTTCGGTGATCCGGTTCAATCAAGATTTGCTGCGGTTTGCTGCCTGTTACGGTTTCCGGCCCGATGCCTGTTGGGTGAATGATCCCGAATCCAAGGGCAAGGTAGATGGAAGCATCCAGTACGTGAAACGGGACTTCCTTTATGCCCAGGAGCTCAGGGATCCTGTCATCCTGAACCAAAAGGCCCTACAGTGGTGCGACGAGGTGGCCAATGAAGGAGAGCACCAGGGCATTGGTGAGGTTCCATCCAGTCGGCTAGCCGAAGAACGCCAGGCGCTCTGGCCA
>DFNJ01000019.1 GCA_002376005.1 Firmicutes bacterium UBA3570 | reverse complement strand
CACCAATTCTTGAGACGCTAACGAACCGGTGAGGATGTTGACGTAGGTGGGGATTACCGTAGCAGGCTCGAGAAAGGCCAGCGCCACCATATACGCGATACCGTCAAGCAGGAACAGGTAGTAGTTGTCGATCCTCATCGAACCAGATCTCCTGTCACCTCCCCGCGGCGTCGTCTGGAAGCCAACAGGAGGCTAACTTCGCCGCTTCCCGCGTCGTACCTGCGCAGGGAGTGAAGGAACCCCAGCCGAAAGTGCTTAAGATCTACACACGACCAGGGAGGGAGCGGAATGCGTGCTGCACGCAGAGTGGAATGTTTCCGGGAATCGGTGATCAGAGAGATGACTCGCCTCGCAGAGCAGTATGGTGCGATCAACCTGGCGCAAGGTTTCCCGGATTTTTCGCCGCCGGCCCGGCTGCTGGAGGCGCTCGAGCAAGCTTCGAAGCTGCCTCTTAACCACCAGTACAGCATCACCTGGGGCAGCCCCAGGTTACGCCGTGCCCTGGCCGACCACCTGGTTCCTTTCCTGGGCAGGCAGCTGGATCCGGACAGCGAGCTGACCATCACCTGTGGAGCTACCGAAGGCATAGTGGCAGCGGTGATGGCAGTCGTCGATCCAGGGGATGTCGTGGTCATCATGGAACCATTCTACGAGAACTACGTGCCGGCGACCTTGCTGGTCGGCGGCAGACCCCGCTTCCTCACCCTGCACGCTCCTGATTTCCGATGGGACCCCCAGGAGCTTCACCGCGCCTGCCGAGGTGCCCGGGCCCTTATAGTCAACACGCCGCACAACCCCACCGGACGGGTGTTCACCCTAGAAGAGATCGAACAACTGGCAGAGGTAGTCCAGCGGTACGGCCTGATCTGCATCACCGACGAGACCTACCAACACATAGTTTACGACGACCGCCGTCACCTGTCGCCGGCAAGGGTGGAGGCCCTGAGGGACAGCACCATTGTAGTGGGCAGCTTTTCCAAAACGTACAGCGTCACCGGCTGGAGGGTGGGTTATGTGGCGGCCCCACCAGCGCTGACGGAGGCAGTGCGGAGGGTACATGACTTTCTCACCGTGGCGGCTCCCAACCCCCTGCAGGAGGCGATATCAACCGCGCTGCGCTGGGGCGCGGATTACTACCAGTGGCTACGGTCGCTGTACCAGCGGAACCGGGATCTGCTGGTAGACGGTCTCCACAGCATCGGACTGAAGTGCAACGTTCCCGAGGGTGCCTACTATCTCCTCTGCGATGTGACGTCATGGGGCTTTGAAGACGATACGGAGGCAGCTAAGTATCTGATACGCAGGGCAGGAGTGGCCACCGTTCCCGGTTCCAGCTTCTACCACCGCAGTGATGCGGGCAGGCGCTTCGTCCGCTTCGCCTTCTGCAAGCAGGAGAGTACCTTGCGACGGGTAATCGAAGGCCTGCAGGCCGTGAGCCTGCAGGCCTGACCTACGGAGAGGTGGAGGCGGGACCACCCCCGTGCGGCACAGCCGCCACACAGGGGTGGCGGCGGAGCAGACCGACCAGGTCTGTAAGCCGGGTCCTGTCGTGGGCGGTCATCTATCTGGAGCTCCAGTTGCCTGGCGCTTCTAGCGACCTAACCCGAGGGATCGGCGGGCCACCTCATCTCCCTCCTATTCGGTCTTGCTCCGGATGGGGTTTACCCAGCCGGCCGGTCGCCCGACCGCTGGTGCGCTCTTACCGCACCTTTTCACCCTTACCCCCGAAGGGGCGGTGGTTTTCTGTGGCACTGTCCTTGGGGTCGCCCCCACTGGGCGTTACCCAGCATCCCGCCCTGTGGAGCCCGGACTTTCCTCGGACGCTCCTGCGCCCGCGACCGCCCGACCTGCTCGGTCCGCGCGGGGGATCCGTCACTCATGATAACAGTACTTCAACGTTATGTCAACCGGTCGCGCACCTCCGTCGCGCACGCCGAACTTGGCCAAGTATCTGGGCCCTGACGCCCAGATGTACCCGCATCTTTGGACAAACCAGCCTGGAGCCTGAAAAGTTCCAAGCACTGCCGAGGTTGGTGGCAGCCGGGATACAGCTTCTTCCCTTGTTCCGCGACGATGGCAATGAAGACAGGCAATGACGCCCGCAGCCATCTATAGGACCTACCCACCCGAGCCACCAGGAGAGCCACTATGATGAACCCGATGATCACCCAGATCGCCAAGCGCGGCAAAGGGCTCGGTTTCACTGCCAGCCTCACCTCTTCTTCGGGAGCAGCACATTCCGCGGCAAACCATCCCCCGAGTTAGTCCGTTCTTCACCCTCGGCCGGCTTCCTCGATAGCCGAATTCGCCAGATGGTCCGCCCTGACGTTGGCTCCACGAGGCACATGCAGCACTTCGAATTTGACGAGGTCTTCTGTGGCCCTACGTACCTGCTCCCAGAGGCTTCGAAGATGTTCTTCCTTCACGCGGTATTCTCCCCGCAGCTGTTTGACCAGCAGTTCGCTGTCAGTGACCACCCGAACACTGGAGGCACCTAGCGCTCGCGCCTCTTGCAGGGCCAGCAAAAGGGCACGGTATTCGGCCTGGTTGTTGGTGGTAATTCCTATGTATTGAGACAGTTCCTTCAAAACCTCCCCCCGGCCGTCACACAACACCACCCCCACGCCGGCCGGGCCGGGGTTACCACGGGAGGCACCGTCCACATACGCAACTACCAGCAAGTTCGGCATGGCATCGACACTCCTCAGCCGTTACTCAACTCGGGGGCCGCCCCGGGGCAGCAGCCTGCACAGCTCGCTCTTCAACGGGTTCACGAAACCCACCGTCCAGTCCGGCCTGTCGCACACCAACGCTCGAATCCCAGCGCTCAGCGCCACACGGAGTGCCGCCGGGCAGGCTTCCAGAGCCAGCACCGCCTCCACGCCCAGGACATACGCCGCCCTGACCTCTTCAGTCCCGAGGTGATCAGTCACCGCCACCAGGTTGATGGTGCCGCGGGGGCAAGGGAGCCATCGCCAGCCGCTACCCCACCCACCGTCCTCCAAGATGGCTACCAGCTCTTCGGCGGTAACATCCGGGGCCAGCCGACCCACCCGACCCCAGCCGCGGGTCCTGCCGGTGACAGCTACCGGGTACACGTCGTAAGCAACCTCCTCGTAAGGGTGCACCTTCAGCATCGCAGCCACCACCTGATCGAGCAAGCTCTCGGGGACCACCGTCTCTAGTCGGACCTCCTCCACGCGTTCGAGTCGTCCCAGCTCGCCTACGAAGGGCTGTGCCCCCTCCAGGGGCTTGAAGGTGCCGATTCCCGGGCACCGAAAGGTGCAGTGGCTGTATTTGCCGATATGACCCGCACCGGCATCGCCCAGAGCCACCACCACATCCTCTTCGTGACCCCGAGGCACGAAAACCACCAGCTTGAAGAAGGGCTCGGAATCGGCCTCCACCAGGGGTCGGAGATTGCGGAGACCGATCTGACGGGCGACCTGATCCGCCACCCCCAGTGGCCCTAGCTCCAGTCTGGATCCCACGACGTATGCCGCACCGCCGTCAACCAACAACCTGCGCACCAACCCAGCCCCTGGACTGTCCTCGCGTACCGGCGGCTCATCGCCCCAGGGGGGAAAGCGCAGCACCAGCATGCTCCCCGACAGTCCCTCCTCCTCTGCACTCGGGGCGAACCATTCCCGTATCAGAATCCGCTGGCACCGACACTTTGGATCCCCCACCAGCAATCCAGTACGCTCACCGGGACGTGCACCCGCCTGGGGGCCCAGGCGATCGCACAGGGAGGCCACCTCACCGAAAGTCACTCTGCAGCACCTCCTTCGCGCATCCAACCTCGGGCCGAGCTCCCACAAGACCATCCCAAACAGCATCGACGGTGGGGAACCCGCCTTGATCCCTCTGCACGCCCTCACAAGTCGGCTACCGCACCTCGAGCGTGTCAAATGGCAGTTCGCCGCGACGACGGCCTGCCGGCCCGCCATTTTGGCGCACCCAGCGCCACCATCTGACCAGCAAAGGGTCGAGGCACCCAAGGGGTAGTCCACCAGATGTTAACCTGGCCAACTGGAGCGTAACCCGCAAGCCAATGGTTGATCCCAGCCAGCCGGATCGGATACCTGGCGCCTAAGGGCGACGCCATTTACAGCGGGTGGCGCTGTGAAAGTGACGGAGCTCATCAGAAATCGTCCCCACGGGATCGCCTGCCGTGTCAGGACAAGGGCGAAGCGTCCGGGTCGGGGGTTCGGCAACGTCAAGGGATCGTCCTGCCAATGGCTCTGGCGCTGTGGCGAATAAAACCAGCAAGTAGCAAAGTTACAAGAAGGCGCTGGTAGCAGGATCCGAAGGTTGAGTACCGATCCGGACCTAACGGAGGTTGCCGCGGGGATTGAAACTCCTACCCTGCCGAGTAAAGCGATCGCCAGCCGTCAATTCAGTCAGTTCCCCAGGGAGTACGAAGCCCATACAGAGAGGGGCGAAGCTGCCTATGCCCAAGGTCGTCCGCGAGCAGCACGTGGTCAGGCTAGTGCTGGAGTCGGTGAGGTGATGGAGGATATGCAGCCCCCGAAGGGGATCCACCCCGGGAGGTTCATTGACCACTACGGCGGGCTCCCCATAGCCGGACGCAAATGCAGGACTTGCCAGTATGTATCGAAACCGTCCCTTCCGCAACGTAAGGTGTGCTACCGCCCAGAGATACCAGTCCGTGAGCCCGCTGAGTTTCGGGCAGTTTCAGAGCTATTTACCTTCGACGTTGATCGCATCGAATGTATACCACAGGGCAAGGTGGGTCCTGGCTTGGCTCCTTTGATGAGCTGCCCAGCAACTGGAAGCTTCAAGGGCGGGGCACCCCGCAAACAGAGTCGCGGACCCCCAGCAGCAAAACGGTCATTCATGTCGAAAAATATCTACGAACGACGAGCCCTATCGGGAGGCGCCGATGAAGCTAGGAACCCCATACGAGGGCCTGGGAGCGCTAAAACAGGCGATCATGAAGGCTTACAATACGGTCAACCAGGAGCTGTACGGGCTCGGCGTTCGCAGCCTGAAAGTCGAAGTGGTCGGCAACAAGATCATGATCGTCGCCCACCACGAGAGGATCAGGGGGCTCGCCGCGCTGGATCAGACGAACCGCGCCGCGACCCGCGCGATCGACGTAGCGCTTCTGGATGAGAACAAGAAGCGCCTCCACAGGGAGCTCGAGAAGGTTCTGCCCGTTAAGGTGAAGACAGTGCTCAAGGACTACGACCCGTTCACGGAGCTGTCCGGGACAATAATAGTGACCGAGGAGGCGCTGCTGGGAACCTAAAGGGCGAACCGCATACCGAGCTGGTCGAGGGAGCTCTTCGGAGAGCCCGCAGAGACCGCTCCGCATCACTCCGGATGGGTGGAATGCCCGCTGCAGAGCAAGTCACCCGCGGAGTGGGGAGCGGTTATTATTTTGGGCAAATACACCGAGACGGGGGAATGGCCATGGGAGAAGTAACAGTATCTGACATCGTGCAGGCACTTGACAGGATAACCGGAGGGAGGGTCGTTACGGACGTCGGTAGAGTCGCCGCCGGCTTGAACCCGTTCGTCGTCACCAAGTCCTCGGACCTGCCGGGCAAAGCGGTGACCGAGACGCCCGGCCTCATACACGGGGACCCTGCCGCAAAGGTGAGAACCATCGCCATGGTTATGACCCTGACCGAGTCCGCAATCGAGCTGGCCGCAGCAACCGGGGTCGATCTCTTGGTCGCGCACCATCCGATAGCGGACGCCTCGAACTCGGGAGGGGTACCTCTGCGTAACTATCTGGGACTGTACGGACTCGCGGTGGTTGAGCTCCACGAGGCGTTCCACGGTCTCCACCCGGGCATTGCGTACCTCCACGGACACGCGGCTTTCCGCACCGAGGTTCGCTACGGAGGGGTGCCAGGGAACATCATGTTCGTCGGCAGGCGGCTGCCCGAAGTGAAGACACTTGGCGACATCATAGATCGGCTGGACCGACTAATGGGCGTGCAGAGGGAAATTGAGGTGCTCGAGGCGGACCGGAGGGCCTCGGGATGTGATCAAATTCACGAGACGTCAGTCGCCGCGAGGGCGCGGATCCTTGTCGGGGAACCCGAGCGGCCCGTCGACACCGTGCTACACGTGTTCCCTCATACGGGGTTTAGCCCGGAACACCTGGATAACGCCGTCCGCGAGCACCCGGAGATAGACACGGTGATAGCGAGTATAAGCAGGGTCGCGAGAGACCATCCACTTGTGGTCCGCGCCGAAGAGCTCGGGCGGGCGTTCGTGGTCGGGAACTCACACGCCGTCGAGCTCTACGAGAACTGGATGCCGCTGGCCAGGTGCCTCGAGGAGCTGTTCCCCAATGTAAAGATCCTGATGTTCAAGGAGCGGATGTTCGCTATCCCGTACGAAGCGTGCGGGAACGACGCGTTGCGTCGCTACGCAACCAGGATGGCAGAGGATTACCTCTTACCTAGGGCCTCGGAGGGGGGTGAGCAGCTGGGGCGGATGGCGACCTGAAGTGTCGGAAACGAAACTCCACATGAAGACGGGAGGGAGGGAAAGAGCGTGGCGGAGACCGGTTCGCAGAGCGTAGATGCGAAGAGGCGGGCGTGGGCGCGCATAGAGATCGTGGGACTGGCCGTCCTGATCCTCGCGATGCTGGGGCTTCTCTTCAAACCCGACACTATGGGCGGCGTTTTCGACGCCATGTTTAACCGCGCCCTGCCCATCGTGGCCAACGTATTCCTCACCGGGCTCGTGGGAACGGCGATCATCCTCAGCGTGATGACCGGGCGCATCCTGGAGAGGCTGGGCCTCACCGACGCCCTGATGAGGGTATTCGTGCCGCTCATCGGCAAGTTCGGGATAAACTCGGCAGTTGTCGTCCCTGGCGTTTACAACATCCTCGGTGATATAAACGCTGCTGGTAGGATCGCGGGACCTGTACTGGTCAAGGCGGGCGCGACTAAAGACGAACAGAAGATAGCCATCGCCACGATGGTCCAGTCGCAGCAGTCGTTCTCCACCTTCATGCTGGGGCTAATAAGCCTGACGGCAGCCGGGATAAGCGCATTTCCGGTCATCTTCATAGCAGTTTTCGCTCCGCTCGTCATTATGCCGCTCCTGCTAAAGTGGACGATCTACAGAAACACCAGAAGGGTGACTTTGGACGTACTCCCGAGATTCACACCCAAGAAGGCAGCCTTGCCCACGATCTTCGGTGGGGCGAAGGAAGGCGCGGAGCTCCTGTTCCTGCTCATCATCCCGGCAGTTGCGGTGGTTTACGCCTTCATAGGCGCGCTCGACTTCGTGGGTATCTGGAAGCCGATCGAAAACGCGCTGACTTCGGCGCTCACCGCGATGTCGATTGATCCCGAGACGGGCATCATGGCTATTCTGGCGTCACCCACCCTCGCGATGGGCATGCTCACCAAGACTGCAGCCGAGCTGTCGCCCAAGCTGGTGGTTGGCTCGTTCGTACTCGCGGCCTCAGGACTGCCCCTGTCGGTAGTGTTCGGACAGATTCCTACCATTTGGGCCGAGGTGTCCGATCTCTCTGAGCGGGAAGCACTCGAGGCGGCGATCGTCGGTACCGTCCTTCGAGTGATCACCGCGGTCGTGCTCGCCATGGTGCTCACTCCGCTGGTCGTCTGACCAGTAGGGCAGCGGTCGGGGGGCCGGGTTCTACCCGGCCCCTTCGACATTCCTCTCGTGACTAGGACGCCAGCTTCTGCAGCACCCGCCGCGTGAGCGCCGCCCCAAAGCGTATCCGAAACCTACCCCGCCCGATCCACTCGACCTCGATGTCCGGCCTTGCCAGTGGCATACAAGCAGCTCGACCAGAACGGCCCACAACCGCCAGGGACAGGTGATCGGTGACCAATCCCGGGCTGAGCAGCAGGGGATTGACCACGTTTAGCTGAAGGACGAGATCAGGCACGAGTTCGTCGGGAACATAGCACGGCACCGCAGGGGCGGCTTCTACAGGACCAAGACCCAGGGGTAGCTTTTCGAGTTCGGCCACGTAACGGCGTCCGGTAGCAGCCAGCCTGCGGCCTCGCAAAACCCGGGCGTCGAGCCTGTATTCGTCCGACCCGAAGGAGCCCGGCAGCGCATCACCGCGCGCGACCAGCGTCATCAGAAAGCGATTCCCCTCCACGACCGGCACCGCCTTCTCACAAATGAGCTCTGCTCCGATGATCATCGGCGGACCCTCCTTGGCAGGTCTTCTCCAGTGTATTCCCAGGCCCGCCGAAGATTTCGCGCTGAGCAGAGCTGTGTGAATGACACCAGCTCTTGCGGCAATCGCCTCGATCCCTAACCCCGCGTCTGTCCGGAAGGCAGCCGGCCTCCATGCAGCGGGGGCCAACTGATCTGATCGTCCGAAAGCAGGTGAGGTGCACCTCACAGCTGCGCGAAATCGTCCACATCGGTGTGGAAGACCGCCATTCTCACCACGTTTCGTAGGTCACACCTCGGCACCCGAAGCACCCCTGGACATAGTTGGAGACACCACCTGGCCTTTACCGCTGGTTGGCTAGTGCATGCGAGGATCTAACAGGTTCTGCCCCCACACGACGGAGGCGGCCGGTCGCAATGGACCCACCGCCTCCGGCGCTTCCCCCCTTTGATTGCTGTCGCGCAGCGCCTCGCCTGTTTCTCGCCGGACCAGCCAATCGTTTCGTTACCGGCCGATGGCACACGGCAGCTACTTCTGTTGGACGGTTCCCTTCCCCGCCCTGCCAGGATACGCTCCGTCCTCCCGGCTTCCAAAGACTCCCTTGTACAGACTCGCGACAAAGCCCTCCTTTTGGGCAGCGCGCAGCGTCCGCACTATCCCGTCGTACAGCTCCGCAGCCCAGTTCCGCGCCCTGTCGGATGCGTCGACGGCGGAACTGCCGTAAAAACGGAACGCCTCCGCGACCGCCCTCAGCGTGTCGACCCGCGACGCAACGCTTATGGGCCCGCCCGAGTACGCCTCGTCGGAGGACGCTATCGTCACCGCCGTTGCTCCAGCTCGTCCGGCCAGCGCCGCGTGAAGGGCGGTACTGACCGATGACTGGACCCTGTCCTGTGTGTGGGTCAGAAATCCCACCGGTGCACCTGGCCAGATGGGTGCGTGGATTATGTGCTTGAGCACCTCGAGCTTCGCGAGGTTGTAGTCAACGTAATTGTCGTCCATATAGCCGCGAACCATTACGTCCGGGGACCTGCAGAACAGCGGCTGCAACAAGGGCTTTCCGCCGAGCCGCAGGGCGATCGCGACTACCACGAGCATACTCGCAAAGGCCTTATACGCCGGGACGCCGCACAGCTCTTCGTTTGTCACCACGTCAAAGGGCAGTCCGTAGCGTGCGGCTATCTTGATAGTCTCCACGCCGTCGACGACCATCCGTTCGGGGTCGGTGCCGCCTCCGAGGCAGCCGTAGGCCATGTTCACCTTGGTCAGGTCTGCACCCACCTCCGCCGCGAGCAAAACCGTTTCGGGCGTGTTGAGACCCCTGTGGGCCCTCACCTGCCAAAGGGTCGAGGGGCTCAGCGACGACGATATTATGCGAAGGTTCTCGGGGCTTATGATCGACCCATCGCCCTGATGCGTCAGGTGACCCTCAAACAGCCCCTCCGTCCGCGCGCCCCACGAGGGGTCAAAGTGCACCACACCGTCGGCACCCCAGGCCTCCGAGACCTTGATGTGGGCGATATCCATAAAGGGACAGCCCGTCCCATATTGGACGAAGATCGCCGGGCGTTCCCTGCAGTGACGTATGCTGCGCGGACGCACACCTTCGTCGCACCGTTCGACGTAACGGCGAAGATCGCGTACCTCGGCTGCGGACAGCTCGCGGACCATCCGGGGCAGGCCCTCTTTCCTGTACGCCCTCACTACCTGCTCATCGCACAAGCTGAGGTATTGCTCGTAGAGATCGGCTCGCGCTCGCTCGAGCTGTGCGGCCTTTGTGGAGCCACTCTCCTCCGCCTCGCGCGCGAGCTCGAGCAGCTGCCGGCGGTAGAGGGCGCGGCGTACCGCCGGTGACGTCCTCTCCTGCGCCCACGTGATGCAACGTTCGGCCAGGATCCCGGCGAGCTTCTCCACAGTCGGATCCCGGAAGCGATAAGAGTAGCCCTCGGTTATACGGATCTTGGGGCGTTTCGTACTGGCCTGCTCAGGGTTGTGGCGCCGTCCCTCCACAAAGGCCACAACCTCCTCGACCGTCGTGTCGGGGCCGAAGCCGGCATCGAAACCGAGCTCCGCGGCCAGTTCCGGACGCATGGCCATGCCGCCCACCACGAGTCGTGCATTCTCCCTGAGCCCCGCAGCCTCCGCCAGGTCTACGAACTTCCCCAGCACTTCCGCGACCTCGTAGCTGACCGTTCTCCCAACGAGCACCTCCGTGACCTCGTTCTCGATGGCCTGCTGGACGGCCTCTTCGGGCGGAGTGTCGGGGGGCAGCAGCATCGTCCAGTGGCCTGCCGAGTCAAGTGCTTTCCTTATCATCTTGAGCCCTACGTCGTGAACGGGATCTAGGGGAACGAGAAGGACCCGCTTCTTAGCCTTCACAGGCGACCGAGCCCCCTTCGGCACGGGCACCGTCTTTACGCGAAAGCCACGGGTACCGGTCACCAGGCCGGTACAGGTAGGCGCGTGCCCTGACCCGCGTCCCCACCGGCGTGTGTTCGAGGAACACGACGTCCACGTCGTTCAGGCCGAGCGACTTGAGCCATTCGATCACCATGCGGCGCGCGTCTGCCTCCGTATCGCACTTGAGCAGCGTCTCAATGTCCACGGCGTCGAGCACGTGTTCGGCGAACCCCATCTCCATCCTGTCACTCCTTGCGCTGTTCACTCTTTAGAAGCAGCGACTTCTTCCTCTGCAGTGGTGAGCACGCGAGAGAACACCCCCTCAAGTCCTGCGCGTCTTACCCTTCGCTGTATCTCATCGCGGTTGGTGGTGTAAAGACCGAGCTGCTTCATCCTCTCGAAGTAGACGGCACCCGAGAAGGTGTATTTCTGCCTCAGCCCCTCTTCACTCTTCATAGACTCCCCAACGTAGGCAATGGCATCGCCCACGGCCAGCGATCCGGGAAGTTCGAGCAGCGGCATCCCCAGGGCGTAACGCACCGCGTTATGGCCGGCCAGGGTGCCAGTGACGATAGCCTCGGTGTGGCCCACCAATGGGCCCGCCTTCTCGCCCGCGCAGAACAGGTTATCCAGGCCGGAAACCTTCAGATGCTTGTCCCTTGGCGATATCGCCAGGTACCTGATCGAGTTCCCGATGCCGCCGGCGTATGGGTCCTCGTACCGCGCGTTCTCGAAGCCCGGAATCTGCCTGAGAGCCTCCAGCGGGAAGTAGGGGGTCATGAGTTTCGCGTGACCAGTATCAAGGAGGATGACGTTCTCCGCGAACTCTCTGAGCGCGTATTGCTGGCACGCCTTGGAGCTAAGGGCTTCCTTCTTCTGCAGTCCCCGCGGGATGGGAACCACGACCACGCCTTCCTCGTCGAGCTTCCTTACCAGCTCGCGAGACAGAGACTCCTTGAGCAGCTTGCACGAACCGCTCATGGCGCCTAGCGTGCCGGCCGCGGTTCCCCCTATCATTTCCTTCACCCCTGCCTTTTCGGCCACGCTCACGCGAGGACCGAAGGTGGGACACCGGAGCACGCACATCGCGCATCCGTTCCCGTACTTTTTGCAGTTACCTTGAGGGCCCGCCGTCCCCGTGGCATCCACGAAGACATCGGCTTCGAACGTCTGGTCGACCGTTCCCACACCGCGCTCGCTGAACATCATCGCTTTGGCGGTCACCGCCTGAAGCCGGCCGTTGCTCAGCTGCACGTCGGTGAAACGAGTCCTGAGCCTGATGTTGACGCCGTGCTCGAGGAGCAGTGCTCGAACGACGGGCTCGATGAGCGCCACATCGTAGAGCAACGCGTGCTTGTGGCCGGGAAACTCGACGTTGGTGTGCCTGGCTACCTTATCGGTAGCCGCGAACAGCTCGCCGGCGCCCAGCGCGATCATCTCCTCGGCAGCAGTGAATCTGCCGTTGTTACGCATGATGCCTCCGACCAGTCCCGTGCCCAGAAGGCAGTCGGTTTTCTCGAGCAGGGTCACCGAGGCTCCTGCCTTCGCGGCCGCCAGCGCGGCGGCGCAGCCGGCCCATCCGCCGCCTATGATCAAGACTTCAGCCATGGAGTGAACCTCCCGAAGAGAGATTTAGTCGAAGTAGCCGGAGTAACGTCCCACGATCTTCATCAGTCTGACGAGCGCCTTCAGGGCATACCTCATCCTGTCCTCGATGATCCGTCCCTTTTCGTCGCAGGTCCCCATGCCCGGCGAGATGAAGATGTTGCCGTCGTAGGCTATCGTGGGAATCACGCCCATGTGCTTCAGGCCGGTCTGGAGCGCGTGGCTGCCCGCGTACATGTCTTCGATGGAGAATATCGGGAACCCCGGCTCGTCACCGGTCCAGGTACGCTCGTAGTTAATCTCCACCGTGCCCGAGTTGTACGATTTGGACACCAACAGGTGCTTGCGGAGCTTGTCCGGTAGCTCCTCGAGCTCCTCCAGCACGAGGTCGTACAGCCGGTCAACCGGCTCCGTTAGGACTTCCGGATGATCCTTCAATACCCGGAGCGCGCGAAGCTGTGTCACCAGCGCCTCCTTGCCTGGGTCAAAGGTGACGTACGCTGCTTTGCCGTAAGAAGCACCCGTCCCCCAGCGCTCGCCGTGCATGCCAAGCGCTCGTCTTATTGCCACCATAACTTCCTCCCGGCCGATCAGGAGGCCAGAGGTCGCGGCTCCGCTTGCCTTGTCCATGCTGTAGACGATGACGTCCGCACCTATCTTTCTCGGATCGACCCCGACGAAGGGGAGCCCCCAGGCGTTGTCTACTATGTAGGGGATGTCGAACTCTGCGGCGAGCTCCCCGAGGCGCTTCAGCAATACGGGGGTGCCATCAGCGTCCTTCGTGCCGTAGCCGTACCCTGGCGTGTCATAGCCGAGCGAGGAGACCGCCGCGAGCAGCTGGGAGTGCCTCTCGGCGACCCTCCTGAACCTTTTGGCCGATTCTTCAGGATCAACATCCACCAGCATCGGAACCGGCCACTGCTTTATCCCATGAACCTCGTAGCGAGCGCCTACTAACGGCACGATGACAGCGTCAACGTTCGGTTGCCGCTTGCCATAGAACCCGAGCTCGCCCGCGGTACAGCCCCTGTCCGCGAACAGATCCTTATACTTGGGCGGGTAGGGCCTGCCGTAGCTGCCGTGGTGGTGCAGGTGCTTTTCATAGGGGACCAGGTAGCGGCTCCTGTAGTTGTCCCCTCGGCCCTGCATCGGCGGACTCACCAGAACGTCGAACGCAAGCCACAACGCCGCCTCGCACGTGTTCACTGGCGCAGCATCGTACTCGTCCCCATAAACCTCCTTGACAATGGCGCGGATCTGCTCGACCAAGCCCGCGAGGGGTATGACTTCGTTGGCCGCTTCCTCCGAGGCATGCACGATGTCCTCCCTCAGCGGCGCAGGGCACCCGGAGATGGCACCGGTAAGCCCGAACTTACCCCTGAGTTCCGGTGGTATCCCGATCTCGTCGGCCGCCTTTCGCGCCTCTTCGTACATACGCGGAAGGTTCTGCTGCAGCCGAGCATACATCTGGAACTTCAACTCCTCGCTCACGTCCACCCCTCCTTAGACATTCAGACATCTTTGCGCTACCACAAACCGACAGAAGCTAGCCGGTGCCGCAGCCCCGGCGACTCCCCGCAGCAAGCCCACGTCGGGCATCGCGGCCTCAGGATACCGGGTAGTCGGGTCTCCAGGTACCGCGCGGCAAGCCCATGGGCGCCGGATGGTGATGACGATCAGGTTGACTCCACATCGTATCACCACCATCGTCCAAAGGCCACCCCGTAGCACTCCCACCATGCTACCGGCGCCTACGAGGATGAACATCAAGAGCTAGATCGACCCGAGAACGCCGTTCAGCCTGAGGCTGGCCCCGGGGTCGTCCTACCGGAACATCAGAACCGCCAGGCCGAGGTTGGCGATCCCGGTTAGCAAGCGCCGCTTCCCATTGCAGTACCATATCCAGCCAGCAATGTCATTGCCTTTCCCGACCAAGGGAAGGACAACGGTGCGAATTGACCATCGCCCGCGTCCTCCTCCGACTCCCGCCGTAGATCAGCCGTTCTCATAGCAAGAGTATGGCAACCAGCGTTGACACCACGAGACCAACCACCACGGGGATTAAGTTCTTCCTCACCAAGTCCAGCACCGAGACGCCGCATATGCCCGCCACCGCGACGAGTGAGCACCAGGCGACGAGGGTCCCGCCGCCAGACCAGATGGCGCCCATCTGTCCGATGGCACCCAGGGTAGCGGCCTCCGGGGCGGTCGGAGCAAGCGCACCGGCAAGGCTGCCGACCAGGGGCAGACCGGAAAAACCCGAGCCGTCCAGACCGGTGATGGCACCCACGATCAGTATCCCAAAGCCGGCCAGGAAGCCTGCTGGAGGAATCGACTCGGCCAGCCTCCTGCCGACATCGAACAAATACCCAGGGGCGCCTTCACCCAGGATCTTCGCGGAAGCTTCAGGGCTTCCCAGGAAGAAGAACCCCGCAATCGGTATGATGGGACCCATCACGCGGAAGGCGAATACCAGTCCATCACCCAGGTTGTCCGCCATCCGGTCGAAGCCTTCCTTGAAGTTGGTCAGCAGCACGGCCACCATCATCACCAGGGCCGCCGCACCACCTAGCAGCGCTGATGCGTCGCCCCCCAGCACCCGGAACGCTATCATGGCGATTATTACCAGAAGCATCACTACAGGCGTGAACACCGCGAGGAACGAGGTCACGCCCGGCGCCGCCTCCACCTTCTTCTCCGCCCTCTCCGCGGCCAGCGCAGCCTCGGCGGTTGCTGCCACCTCGCCAGCTGCGAGCCGGTCGCGGAAGCTTGCGATCTCTCTCCTATTGAGCCAGTAAGCCAGGACCAACGCTACGACGCCGGTGATCGCGGTCAGAAGCCCGCCCCGGACGAGCACCATCTCGACCGGTACGCCTGCGGCACTCGCCGTTAGCCTGGGCGCTCCCTGGATCACCACGTCGCCAGCCAGCGCCATCCCCTGACCCGCTAGCGCGACGGCCATAGCGGCCATCATGGGAGGCAGGCCCGCCCTCACCGCGACCGGCACGAGCAGGGCGCCTACGAGAGGCACCGCAGGCGTCGGCCAGAAGAATAGTGAGACTACCAGCGTGACGAGGGCGAGCACGATGTAGCTGACGAGCGGCGACACTATCAGTCCCTTCACAGGGCCGATCATCCGCTCGTCCGCCCCGGTCTGACTCAGCGACCTGAGCATGGCCACCATGAGGCCGATGATCAGGAAGATGCTGAACAGGTCAGTCGCTGCCACCATGCTCGCGTTGAAGATCGTCTGAACCGCCTTCACTAGGCTCGAATGGTATACCCAACCGATCAGGAACGTGAAGATCACGCAGGGGATCACCACGTTCCTCCTGAGGATCATCGTCGCCACCACGGCGACAACTCCGATGACGTACAACCAGTGGGCAGCGGTCACTTTAGAACTCCCTCCGATCAGTTAGCTGAACGCCTCGAAAGGATCGCCTTATCATCGCCTGTCGACCAACTACGAGTTGTCTGCTTTCTCATCACCCCCTCAAAAGAACGCTTCGCCGTCATTATTCCTGGCGGATCGTGGCTGAGTCGCGCACGGAGAGTCCGAGATCTCGACCGTCAACCAGCTCCTCAGCGCATATCACCACGTTCCAGTGGTTGGGCGCGTGCGTGGCATCAAAGCCGACAATCCGCCCAATTGGCCGCCCCTTGACCTCGACCACGTCACCCACAGCCAGAATGCCCGAGTCGCACATCTTGAAGAAGCCCAGGTACGCCACTCTGTCCACCTTCGACCCGGGTGCTGCATCCGCCTCATCGGTGACGATGAATTCGTGCACTTCTCCCGCGGTGACTGCTCTGGTCATGATCCGGAGCAGTTCAAGACCGCGGGCATAAAGCCTCGAATAAAGGACGCAAACCACTTCTGCTTCGATGGTCGTCTTTTCAGCTATCGGAGGCTTGTCCAGCATTCCTTCTTCGTACGGCCGTTTCATGTTTGGAGTGCCCCTCATCAATGATGAGCAGTTGATCCACCCAAAGCGTTCGCCATAAGTCAATCGAATCCTTCTTGGGTTCTGACAAATTCATACGAGGAGCCAGGAAAGGGCTCCAGGCAGGGGATTCGCATGCACGGAAAAGCGCGGTTGGGGGTGCCAAAGTCCGCACTTCAGCACGCGGGTTGAGGGTTCGATCGGACCTCACATACCGACGATTTTCTCGACCAACCTGTAGAATCTTTCCGGCTCGCGCTTGACGTCGACCACCGGAACGCTGGCGTACCGCGCCACCCGCTCCCGCAACTTCCCTGGATCCACGTAGTGCGCATCGAAACGGCCTGCCCCATCCCTTGACCTCTTGGGGTAAAAGGGGTTGACCGTGACACACGCCAGCCGCATGGGCGACATCACGAGCAGGCGCTTTCCCTGCGAAGTCAGCTTGCGGATCACTCGCGCCGCGTCCGCAGCGTCGGCGCAGCAGAGAAGCTTTGTCGGATCGTGCAGCAGGATGGAAGCGTTCTTGCTCGCATTTGCGACCGTGCTCGCGAGCCGTTTGAGCAGGTGGGGGTTCACGGCCCCGGGCAGAAAAAGGAGGTCCCACTCGGCGCAGCGTTCGGCCTGACGCAGGAGCAGACGGAGCTGCGACTCGACGATGAGGTTTCGGACGCCCGGGGATCTCGCCAGCAGCCTGGGTGAACTGTCGTCGAGCCTCCAGAACGACGCAGTGGGCGGGCAACCGTCGTGTCGGGGCAGAGCCAGCGATGGCAGACCCAGGACCGTCTCTACGTCCCTGACTTCCTCAGCAAGCCTCTGCAGGTCGGTTGTGCGCGCCGCCCCGGTACAGAGCACGAGAACGGACGTTTCCGTCATCGGGGCAAGCCTCCCGAAGGATCCATCGACGAGGACGACGCGTGTCCCCATCCTGAACGCTTCCTCCTTGACCCGTGCCAGCCCCCGGGCCGAGTTCGGCCCCGCTACCACCACCGACCCCGCCTCATCCACTTGGGCCAGCCAGAGCTGGCCCAGGGCGGTGCGCACACCGAGGGGCAGAAAGCGGCGCAGGGGAGCAGACCCGGCGCCGATGCACGCCTCGGAGGTTACCACCATCGCTCCTCGCGGGAGGAAGTAACGGGGCTTGGGAAGGCAAGTCAGGTGGTCGGCAGGTTCTCCGTCATAGCCGATGCTCGTAACTGTAAAGGGCGTGCCAGGAGAGACGAGCGTCCGTACGATCGCCATCACGGTGGTGGTCTTACCCGTGTTCTTAGCGGTGCCCACGACGCCGATCGTCACGGGAGCGGGTTCTGTCATGAGGGGCTGCTCCTCATCTTTGCCCAGTACTTCTTTACGTCCGCCATGACGTTCTCTAGGTGCTGAATCATCGCCTGCTCGGCCGCCGCGGGATCACCAGCTTCGAGGGCTTCGAGGATCCTCTCGTGGTCTTCCACGATCGTGCCACGCACCTGGGTCCGAATGAAGTGCAAGGCCGGCGAGAGCTGGCCGTTGTACCGAATGACGTCGGTGGCTGCGAGGAGGACCCTGTTACGCGAAGCCTTGGCTATGAGGCGGTGGAACTCGACGTCCTCGGCCGCGCCGATTTTCCCCTCGCGGTGCAATCTCTTGTGCCTCTCGATTATCTCCCTGAGCATCGCCAGCTCGCGATCCGTGATCTTCTCCGCGGCGAGACGAGCGTTTTCTCGCTCTATCGCCCTGCGCGCGACCAGGACCTCGAGCAGCTCATTCAGCTTGTCGGCTTTAAGGGAGTTGATGAACTTGAACCCGGCATGGAGTTGTTGTGTTTGTCGCTCCAGTTGTTCGAGTCTCTTTCTGCCGGCCGCTGTGAGTACGCGGCCCCGATACCCGAGACGCTTCGTGTATCCCTTATCATCGAGAGAACGCAAGAGTCTTCCCACTGTGGCCTCGCTGAGGGTTTCTCCCGAGGCTGCCAGCATCCTACTGAGCTGTCCCGAACCAACCGGTCCCGCCGCCTGCGACAGGAGACGCAGCACGCGGTACTCTTGTTCGTCCTTGTCCGTCATCCTCAACCACCAACCCGTCAATCCCCGGACGCGTCCGTGAAGCTCCGGATTTCACTCCTGCGTCTGCCAGTTGCCTCGTCGATTCTGTTCGTGCTTTCTTGAGAATTATAACACACCTGCAGCTGCCGCAACATCAACTGTATGTCGGTGGTGTGAACTTCAGTGGTGGAGTAGAGAGAGCTCTCGCGGGCGGTTGTACCCAGGAGGACGGGCCACCGGGCCACCGCGCGCAGCAAGGAATGGAGGTGGGGACTCTGTGTGGGTCATTCGGGTTGGTCGGGGTTGTCTGCGTTCGGGGAGACATATGGCAGATCCTGAGGGAGCGAAAGAGTTCCGGCGGGTTGAGTCAGAGCTCCTCGAGCTGGTGGAAGAGGGAGCGCGGGAGACCCACTGTAGAGTTGTGTAGGACGAACCACCTCCTCATCGCGGTCATAGTGCAGGGCGAAGATCTGCTTCAGCGGGTGGCTGTGGGCCTGCCCTGTGGGAACCGGTTTTCTCCACCAGCGACGCTGCCAGTTGACCCAAGAAGGTTCACCTTCACCTCCAGTCATTCCTGGGGGACGGAAGTATGCCCCAAGTCCAGTCGCATGCGGTCTAACCCGGCATTGAGGCTTCCGACGATATTGTCGGTGTGGGCATGGCGTGGGACCACCTCGAGATAGCCAAGGAAGGCCAGCTGCTGCTCCTGTCGGTTTCCGGCTCTGCTGCCAGTTGATAGGAAGACCCGGCGACATGGCCGCAAGCCTGGATGCCCTCCCTGTATGGAGCGCATCCTCGTCGTGGTTGGGCAGGCTACGTGCTGAGACAGCTGGCTCAGGCCACACAGGAGATCGCATGATGATGCCCATGCGCGGTTTGCCTACCGAATGTTGATACGGACCCCCTCGAGTGACTCGTTGCGCTTGTGCAACGGTGTGTGTTATAATCAGAAGCGCAACGGGCCCATAGCTCAGCGGCAGAGCATCCGACTCATAATCGGCAGGTCCCTGGTTCGATCCCAGGTGGGCCCAACATACACGGGGGCGGCTAGCTCAGCGGGAGAGCGCTTGACTCACATTCAAGAGGCCGCAGGTTCGATCCCTGCGCCGCCCACACCGGGGAAATGCCGCCGGGACGGGAAAAGTTCCGGCGGCTCTTTGTCTGGTTCTGGTTGAAATCGGCCCAAAAGCTGCCTAACAGCTGCGCAGCCGCCGGCTACCCCGGGTCCGTTGCCACAGAGTGCGCTGATCGATGTCCAGCAATGTACTGCAGGCAGCGAAGTAGGTACCGGACTGCGGCGTCGCCAGGGTCGGCGCGCCCGGTCTGGCCGAGCATTTCGGGATACACACGCTGTGCACGGTTGAGGAAGAAGTCCGCGAGCAGTTAGCTCCTTTTGGCTTCTAGGAGGATTTTCAACCATAAATAGGGAAGGAAGACGCATGAAAGAAGAAAGGAGGCCTCATCCGCCAGGGAGTAGTTCATCACGGATAGAAAAGCTTTGCCACGGCTTGAATGAGTGGCAGTGTAAGATCCTTGCGACAGTTTATGCCAACGCCCATGCTGGTCAGATTACGGAAGGAATGGCTGATCCGGGATAGAGCATAAGGTGATCGCGGCATCGTGATAGACATTGGTAGAGAAATACCAGCCCGGCGCTATTGGTGTCGTTGTCGTTAGAGGTAACCCAGAGGAAATGTGAAACTCGATTTCTGTGACACCGCGCGGCAGGGCGGCTATTTTTGCTGTTTGATCGCCGCTTGGATTTGGAATGATTGTGTATATGCCTATAAACGGCAAGGGCTTTCAGGCGCTGTGAGCAAAGGCGGCCTTCCGGTGAGGGGTGTGCCTATTACGAAGGAGGGCGTGCTGCACGACCCTCATCTATTGGGCTTCACAACGCGCGCGACTACTGTGCACGCACTCACGTATGTATTGGCCGGTGCTTTATCCCCTCAGGCAGGTCTTTCTCGCGAAGAGAAGGTGGCTTTGACTGTGGGGGATTCTGGTTGCCCTGCAGGTGATTGCCAACCCTTCGGGGTTCATAGAAAATCTCATATACGCCAGGATACCTGTATGGTTTGGATTGACAAACACTCCAGAGGTCATTTTACAAATCCTTGCCTTTTCATGGCTGGTATTTCATCGGGCAAACGGTGCGTCAAGAGGGCGCTCGCAACGGACTTGAAGTGACAGAGTGCGTAAATGCGCCATTTTTGCTCTAAAGGAGGGGTGTGTCTGTGAGAAGAACCGTCGGCTTAGGGTTTGTAGCCTTGGCTGTGTTTACTTATTGTACTAGGTACATCGCTGCCGCAATCTTTGGCTCAAACCTGCAAAGCCACAATGCACAGCTGTTCGAAGCGATGTTGCAATACGTAGGGACCCGTCTCGTCACCATTAGCCAAATTCTTGGCTTGGTTGGCATTGTCTACATCATTTGGGCTGAGGTAGGAGAACTCCGAAAATAGCCCATCCAAACACAAGCGTCCGTTTAACCAGTCCATATATGTCTTCTGTCACTGACGAGATCTCTGGAAAACCGAGGAATTGAAGGGCTTTTGGCGTCCTCGCAGTTTGCAGGTGATGCGTTCTGGGTGGGCGCTCCCTGTACACCCGTCCTTCCTTTCCCCTTCTCCCTCAGCCAGTCCGCACGGCAGTACCCTCCCGCAGTCTCACCATCAACTTGAGGTTGCAGACCAGGCAGGTCATCAGTACCTGTATTGCCACCCGCCACCTGCCACGATACCGCGCTCGGCCGAGTCCGTGCCAGCACTTGGCTTCTACGAACTTACGCTGTACGATCTTGCGATATCGCAAAGCCTCCCGTAGCTGGGGCGGCATGACAGCAGATGTCGGGCTCGTTCGCTGAGGTACACCCGCTTGCGGGTCTCTTTGTCACCCAGACAGGATTCCTTGCGCTTGCACCGACTGCAGTGAGCCTGGGAGAAGTAATAAAGATACCCACCACCCCGATGTGAGGATTTGCCCACCGTCTCTTTGCCCGCCGGACACCGGAAGGTATCCTTCCGGGGACGGTAGCGGAAGGAAAAGGCCTGTTTGTGTCGGTGCCGAAAAGGTATCTCCTGCTTCATCCCCGCTTCCTCGATAACCCGGTGGTTGGCTTCAGAATCATAAGCCTTGTCCGCCACCACCGACCGTGCTGTGACGCCCTTTTGGGAGTTCTTGGCCAAAAGCTCCCCCAGCTTGGTGCCCTCGGGCACATTGGCGGGGATGACCTGTACCAAGGTGACAATTCCTGACTCATCACCGGAGACTCGGGTTTTGTAGCCAAGATCCAGCTCGTCTTTTCAGCGGTAGTCCCAGCAGCTGTCAGGATCGGTGAATGATACCACTCCACCTTCCCCCCGGCAGAACTTTTCCCAGCTCCTCCCGCCAAAGTGGGATTTCCTCATCTTCCATCCCCTGCACTTTCTCCAGCAACGTTTGGGTGCTTTGTTCTTCCCACTGGGCCTACCTCCATTTGAAACCCCCGCACCAGGAAACGCTGTCATATCGAGGACTTCGAGCAACAAGAGGGTGACGTACCACTGCAATCCTTCTGGGGGGTTTGATCAGGTGCGTGGCATTTGGTCACGCAGAGTGGTGGCCGGTCGCCCACCGCACGGAATGCCAACCCAGCATGGCCTACCAGTTCCGTGCGGGCCAGGTACGTGGTGTTATCCACTTCCAGGTCCACCGCCTACAGTTGCCAAGATCCATCAGCAGGTCGTCATCGGGGATGCTCTCTTCAGTAAGGTCCTCCTTGTCTTCGAGGTCACTGTTACCACACTACTCACTACCACTAGCTGCCAGTAAAACCGAAACAGACAAAGATGCCCGGCAACATGGAGACGCCAAAGACGTGCCGACAAATGCTCCAAGCTCACCGCGCTTAATCAGGCAAACCAGTGTCAATGGCCATTTAGAAATCCCCAATTCTCTCCCCACCTTGAGGGACCCTCCCTGCCGTCGCAGTGGGGAGATCGGTGGTGAGTCAGCTCAAGGGAGCCACCCCCTGCTGGTACATCTGGACATGTTGTCGTAGGCGGTAGCTTTCACCCTTCAGATTGAAAAGATGCGCATGATGCAGCAGCCGATCCAGGATGGCAGTGACAATGGCAGGGTCATGGAAGATACCTGCCCACTCCTGGAAGGGCCGGTTGCTGGTGACGATGACCGACTGTCGTTCGTAGGCCTGGTTGATGGCCTGGAAGAAGTGGTTGGAGGCGGTCCGATCCAGGCTCAAGAAACCGAGTTCATCGATGATGAGTAAGTCGAATCTTTGGTAGCGCTCCAGTTCGCGCTTGAAGGTGCCGTCAGCCAGTGAGGCATAAAGCCGGTCGACAAGTTGCTGGGCGGTGAAGAAGCGTACCTTGTAACCCGCATTCACGGCTTCATGCCCCAGGGCCAGGGCGAGATGGGTCTTGCCCACACCGCTGGGGCCAAGAAACAGCACGTTTTCGGCCCGGCGGATGAAGTCTAATTCGGCCAGTTTTCGTATACGGCCCTCATCGACGCTAGGCTGAAAGGAAAAATCGAAATCATCCAAGGTCTTGGTCTGAGGGAACCGGGCAGCCCGGAAGTGACGCTCCCGGCGGGTAGTCTCGCGAGCGGCCAGCTCCTGGGCTACCAGGTAGGAAATCATCTCCACGGGATCATTGAGTTTTGACAGCAGTTCCCGCTCTTTTTCGGAGTCCAGTATTTGGCGAATTCTGCGCAGTTTGAGACGCTTCAGCCCTGCTTCAAGACCCACGGTATCAGTGCTGTGCTTCATAGATCACTCACCTCCAACAACCGGGAGTACTCATCCAGCGACCGTTGCTGCACCTTCACGGTAGGTCCGGTGTAGGAAGGTACGGGCAGTAGTGCGCGGGGATCGTCCGGTAAGACCCTTCCCTCCAGGATGCGCCGGATGGTGGCGTAACTGTAGCTTCCGAAATGGTGCGCCCGGACCATGGCGGCATGCACCGCCTCTTTTCCATGGATTTCGGCCAGTAGCAGGATCTTCTGTGCCTGTTCGCGGAGTCCACCGTTTCCCCGCTCCCGGGCCAGTCCCCGGAGGTATGCTGGTGCCACGGGACCCAGGTCCTCAAACCTGGCCTGCAGGGTGCTCCTTCGCTTGCGCGGCCCCTGGGGTCGGGCCTGGTAATGTCCTTCATCCAGGATCAGCTGCCCGCGTTCCCCAGAGCGCCGGTGCACGCAAATACACTCATTGTTGGCGTACACCTCCAGCCGATCAGCAAAGACATGCAACGTAACCCGGGACCGTGCATGGGTATGTGGTACTGAGTACTGGTTGGTCTCAAAGGTAAACGTGGCATCCTTCCGCACCACCCTCGTTACCCGCCCAAACACCTCCACCGGCTGGCCAGAGCGCCTGGCGTTCTT
>DFNJ01000011.1 GCA_002376005.1 Firmicutes bacterium UBA3570 | reverse complement strand
TACCAAACGTTGACGCGGACCCCAGTGGTTGCTCGCCTTGACACCACGTAGGGGCTGTGCTACAATTCAGCGGTGGCCTTCGGTGCGGTACAGGAGGGAGATTCGCCGTGTATGCGATCGTGGATGCAGGTGGGAAGCAGTACAAGGCGGCACCCGGTGACATACTGATTGTCGATCGCCTGCAAGCCCAGGTGGGTGAGGTCATTGCCCTGGGGCGAGTGTTGTTGCTGCGGCAGGAAGATGGTCGCACGATTGTGGGAAATCCGTCGGTGGAAAATGCCACTGCTTATGTTCGCGTATTGGAGCACGGTAGGGCACCAAAGATACGTGTGTTCAAGTACAAGCCCAAGGTGAACTACCGCCGGCGGCGGGGACACCGACAGCCGTTTACCAAGGTGAAGGTGGAGAAGATAGAGGTGCAATAGCGTGGTCCGCGTGTGCGTTACCCGGGATGCCCGGGGGCAGATAACCAGATTGCGCATACGCGGTCACTCTGGATACGCGGAACGCGGGGCTGACATCGTATGCTCGGCAGTATCGGCCCTGGCGCAGGCCGCAGCCCTTGGGGTGGAACGGGTTGCGGGGCAGCCGGTGCGGGTGGTTCAAGAAACCGGGCGGTTGGACATCGAACTCGAGTCACCATTCGACGCCGCACGGTGGGAAAAGGCACAGGCCATTTTGGAGACAGCTTTGCTGGGCATAATGAAAATTTCTGAGCAGTACAGCGCGCACGTGACCGTGATGGTCAGCGGAGGAGGTGATAGAGCGTGCTGAAATTTGATCTACAGCTGTTTGCCCACAAGAAGGCCGGCGGCAGTTCGCGCAACGGCCGAGACAGCAATGCGAAGCGGCTGGGCGTCAAGCGGCATGATGGCCAGCTGGTGACGGCTGGCTCCATAATCGTACGGCAGCGCGGCACCCGCATACACCCGGGTCGAAATGTGGGCGTGGGTCGAGATGACACGCTTTTTGCCCTGATCGATGGATACGTCAGCTTCCGCACCCGGGGCCGCAAGACCAAGGTGGTCAGCGTTATCCCCGCAGCTGAGGTGGCTGTATCGGACGACTGAGTCCTTCGGCAGCGCGGGGCCTGCCCGGCAGGGCGGGCCTTTTGCTGCCCATGGGGGAAATACGGCGATGCCCAAATTTGTTGATCAGGCGCGGATATACGTCCGGGCAGGGGACGGCGGCAATGGTTGCGTGTCCTTCCGCCGCGAGTGGAGGGTGCCGCGAGGGGGCCCTGACGGCGGTGATGGGGGACACGGCGGGGACGTCATTGCGGTGGCCGACCCCCAGGTACACACGCTGCTGGACTTCCATTACCGCCAGCACTTCGTCGCCCAACGAGGCGGTCACGGGATGGGCAAGGGAATGCGGGGTCGCGACGGTGCTGACTGCGTACTGCGGGTCCCGGTGGGAACCGTGATCCTGGACGAGGGCGGTTCGGTGATAGCGGATCTGAATCGGCCCGGGCATCGGGTAGTGATCGCTCGCGGCGGTAGGGGGGGGCGCGGTAACGCGCGCTTTGCCACCTCCACCAACCAGGCTCCGCGTCGAGCGGAGAAAGGGGCGCCGGGCGAAGAGCGATGGGTGCGGCTGGAACTGCGCTTGATTGCTGACGCGGGGCTGGTGGGGCTGCCGAACGCAGGTAAGTCCACGCTGCTATCCCGCGTCAGCGCCGCACGGCCCAAAATAGCGGACTATCCCTTCACCACGCTGGAGCCCCACCTCGGTACTGTTGATTTGGGCGAAGGAAGGAGTTTCGTCATCGCTGATATACCGGGTCTCATCGAGGGGGCCCATCGCGGCCGCGGTTTGGGCTCGGAGTTCCTGCGGCATATCAAGCGAACCAAGGTGCTCGTTTACCTGCTGGACGTCGGTTCACCCGGGGCGGATCCCGTCAAAGCGCTGGGTATCCTCGAGGAGGAGCTGGCTCGCTACGACCCCGAGCTCCTGTCGCGTCCGCGCCTGGTGGTGGGCAACAAGACCGATTTGCCAGATGCGGCCGAGGGGTTGGGTCGTCTGAGGCAGTATCTGGGGGATGGTGAGCGAGTGTTTGCCATTTCCGCGTTGCGGGGAGAGGGAATCCGCGAGGTTCTATGGGAGATATGGCGACTGCTAGCCCAGAACTCTGGAAGGAATACTCAAATGAGCGCCGAAGGAAACGCACATGGAGACCCGTCATGATCGTCCAGCGCGGATTGGCCTGATGGGGGGTACGTTTGACCCCATACACTACGGGCATCTGGCGGCGGCCGAGGCTGCGCGTGAGGGTTTCCATCTCGACGAAGTCATTTTCGTGCCCACCGGCAAGCCCCCTCATAAGCCAGAGAGGGTGATATCGGCGGCGCAGCATCGCTACCTGATGACTGTGCTGGCTACTGCCGATAACCCGTATTTTTCAGTGTCCTCTTACGAAATCAATCAGTCCGGACCTTCGTACAGCATCTGCACCGTTCGGCACTTCCTTCGCACCCGCGGTCCTCACGTAGAGCTGTTCTTCATCACCGGCATGGATGCGGTGCGCGAACTGCCGACGTGGCATGAACCCCACGATCTGCTCCGCTTATGCCAGTTCATTGCGGTTACGCGCCCGGGATATCGAGTGGAGGAGGTTGAGGCTCTCGCGGAGGTGTTTGGGGCGGAAGCCGGACGGCGCATACACGTGTTTGAGGTTCCCGCAGTGGCCGTCTCGTCGACGCTGATCCGGGAGCGCATGGCTCGGGGAAAGTCGGTGCGCTATCTGCTTCCCGATGCCGTGATGCGATATGCTGAAAAGGAGGGAATATACGCGGCCAGAAAAGTGTGAGGCGGCGGAATGATCGGTGGTAACCATGCGCGCAGGGCCAGGAACGGCGCCCGGGATGTCTCCGTGGTTTCAAATGCCATTGCAGCGGCATGGAGGGTTTCCACAATCTATCGTAGAATGGTGGCAGGAGCACGTGGACCGTGGTTAGGGTGAGCAACGGTGGGAACTTCTACCCGTCACAGCCGTCAGCGCCACTGGGGCCGAGTAGCAATTGCGGTAGTACTTTTGTTCCTCGCTTTTCTGATAGCCGGCTTCCTGGGTGCGCTGGTCAGCGCCCTGAGAAGCATGCACACCGAGGTCACAGGTACTGACGTAAGACCGCCCGGAGCAAGGATCAACGTCCTGCTGCTGGGCGTGGACAGCGGGCTGACCAATGAGCAGGGCAAGGTGGGGCGCGCCCGGTCGGACACCGTGATCCTGGTCAGTTACGACCCCGACGCCCAGGAGGTTGGGGTGTTGTGGATACCACGGGATACGCGGGTGGAGATTCCCGGCCGTCCCCATCCCGAGAAGATCGCCCATGCCCACGCTTACGGGGGACCAGCGCTGGCCATGCAGACGGTGGCAGCTTTCCTGGAGGTCCCGGTACATTACTACGTGCGAATCACCTTCGAGGGTTTCGTGAAGCTGGTGGATCTGCTGGGCGGAGTGGAGGTCGAAGTGAAGGAACGCATGTACTATGAAGACCCCACGCAGAACCTGGTAATCGATCTGCAGCCGGGACGACAGGTGCTGGACGGGGAAAAGGCACTGCAGTTTGTGCGCTATCGCGGCTACCCGACATCGGATATCGGTCGGATTGCCGCTGAACAGGAATTCATCCGCGCTGCCCTGCGGAAGGCGCTCAGTCCCTGGATGGTGGTGCGCTCGACTTCCCTGCTGCGAGAAGCGGCCAAGCACGTCGATACGAATATGGAATGGTCGACCATCCTTTCCCTGGCGCGCGCAGCTGCCGGCCTGCGATGGGAAAATATACGCATGGATACCCTGCCGGGCAAATCCGTATACATTAGCGACGGTAACGGTCCCAGGCTGAGCTACTGGGTGGTGGACAGGGAGGCCACCCAGAAGCTGGTGGACGAGCTCATCAGGGGAATCGATCGACAGGCCAACGCGCAAGTGAAAGTGGAAATCGTCAACGCCAGCGGGAATGGTGAGTTGGGAACCCAGGTGGCCCAATACCTGGAGAGTCTGGGCTTCACCGTGGTGAAAGTTCGCCAGTCGGGTGCGGTGAGCGCCAACTCCATGGTCATCGGGCGCAGGGGGAACGGGCAGGCGGCCAAGCTCGTGGCCAAGGCCCTGACCCAGGTGAGAGGTCCGATGCCGGTGCGTACCGAAGCTGATTCCGTGCACGGCGTGGACGTGACCGTGGTGGTGGGTAAGGATTATTCAGATCAGTGAGTGCGGGGACTGCCAGCGAAGGGGGTATGTGGCCGGTTGCATCCTGAAGAGATGGCTAGAGTGGCGCGCGAGGCCGCCGATGCCAAGAAGGCGGAGAATGTGGTCGTGCTCGATCTCCGGGGTATCACGCTGATCACTGATTTTTTCGTCATCTGCAGCGCGGGTACTGTCCGCCAGGTCCAGGCCATAAGCGATGCGGTCATTGAGAAGATGAAGGAAGCGGGCGTCAAATTGCTGCATGTGGAGGGTTATGAACGCGGCCGCTGGGTGTTGCTGGATTACGGTGGCGTGGTGGTGCACGTTTTCAACCGCGCGGAGAGGGATTACTATCGCCTCGAGGACCTGTGGGGAGATGCCCGAGTGGTCGTGGATGACAGACAATGTGCGGTAGGCGGAGAGAGCAAGGCTTGACTTGAACGAAGGTCTTCCGTATAATCAATACTGCGCGAACCAAATCGGGCCAAAGGCGATGAACGGGAGTAGTAGGTTCGCGAGTCGGTGCAGAGAGCCGGAGCGCTGTGATCCGGTCCGGGTAGCGAGCCGAACTCGCCCGTGAGCCCTCCGGGCGAAGGCCAGTAGTCCGGGGCGCCGCGCGCGTTATCGCTCCGAGTGGATGAGGTGTGGGGCTGTAGCTCAGTTGGGAGAGCGCATGAATGGCATTCATGAGGTCACGGGTTCGAGCCCCGTCAGCTCCACAATCCCTCGTCAATGAGGGTGGTACCGCGGGAGGAAGCCTCTCGTCCCTGGGGGACGGGAGGCTCCTGATTTACTGGGGGCAAGGAGGGGAACGTGGGCACATATGGAAGGTACCTACGATTTTGAAGCGGTGGAACGTAAATGGCAAAGACGCTGGGAAGAAGCGGCGCTCTACGCTGTTCGCGCCGGCGATTCCGCTGAGAAGTACTACTGCCTGGAGATGTTTCCGTACACCTCGGGCGAGCTGCACATGGGACATTTGCGCAACTACTCCATAGGAGACGTGCTGGCCCGGTACTGGCGGATGCAGGGGCGGACGGTACTGCACCCCATTGGGTGGGATGCTTTCGGGTTGCCCGCTGAGAATGCGGCCATTGAGCGCAAGATCCACCCTGCCGATTGGACCTGGGGCAATATCCGGGCGATGCGCAAGCAGTTGCAGCGGTTCGGGTTCAGCTACGATTGGTCCCGGGAGATCGCCACCTGCGACCCGTCCTATTACCAGTGGACGCAATGGCTGTTCCTGCTGCTGTACGATCGCGACCTTGCCTACCGGGCCAAGGCACCGGTCAACTGGTGCCCCAGGTGCCGAACGGTGCTGGCCAACGAGCAAGTGGAGGCGGGGCGATGCTGGCGGTGCGACGGCGAGGTGGAGCTGCGCGAGCTCGACCAGTGGTTCTTCCGCATTACCGCCTATGCGGACAGGCTCCTCGAAGATCTCGATCGGTTGGACGGGTGGCCTGAACGGGTCAAGGTGATGCAACGGAACTGGATCGGGCGCAGCGAAGGAGTAGAAATAGATTTCCGCCTGGAAGGCAGCGACACCCTGCTCTCGGTTTTCACCACGCGGCATGATACCGTCTATGGGGCCACGTATCTGGTGCTGGCGCCTGAGCACCCCGCGATGGGCGAGATCTTGACTCGCAGCCCAGTGGCCGACCGGGTGCGGCAGTTTTGCGACCGCGTCATGCGCGAGCGCGCCATCCGAAATGAATCCCCGGAGCCCCTGAGCAAGGAAGGCGTGGACACCGGCTTGCGGGCGGTGAATCCTCTCAACGGCGAAAGGATTCCCATTTGGGTGGGCAACTACGTGGTCATGGAATACGGAACCGGAGCCGTCATGGGGGTTCCGGCCCATGACCAGCGTGACCTGGAGTTCGCGCGCCAGTATGGCCTGCCGGTGCGGGTGGTGATACAGAATCCCGAAAGGTCACTGCGGGCCGAAGAGATGACCGAGGCATACACCGCGCCGGGCACGATGGTGAATTCCGGGCCTTTTGATGGGCTGCCCAGTGATGTGGGTCAAGAACGGGTGGCGGCTTACCTGGAGGAAAAGGGATTGGGCCGTCGTCGGGTGCAGTATCGTTTGCGGGACTGGCTGGTTTCCCGGCAGCGCTATTGGGGGGCACCGATCCCCCTCATGTACTGTGACCGGTGCGGGATCGTCAAGGTGCCCATCAAGGAGTTGCCGGTGCTGCTGCCACAGGATGTGGATTTCACGCCGGGTGGCAGATCTCCTCTGGAGCGCCACGAGGGTTTCGTGAACACCACCTGTCCCCGCTGCGGTGGATCGGCCCGCCGGGAGACCGACACCATGGACTGCTTCGTGTGTTCTTCCTGGTACTTCCTCCGCTACATCTCGCCTCACGAGGAGGAGGCACCCTTTTCCAGGCAGCAGGCCTCGTACTGGATGCCGGTGGACCAGTACGTGGGCGGGGTCGAGCACGCGGTGGGGCACCTGCTGTATGCACGATTCATCGTCAAGGTGCTGCACGACGCCGGATATCTGCCCGTTGATGAGCCCTTCCACCGGCTCCTGACCCAGGGAATGGTGGTATTGGGTGGCGCCAAGATGTCCAAGTCGAGGGGCAATGTGGTGACGCCCGATGAGATGGTGCGGAAGTACGGGGCGGACACCGCACGGCTCTTCGTGCTGTTTGCTGCTCCTCCGGAGCGGGATCTCGAATGGTCGGACCGGGGAGTGGAAGGAGCCTGGCGGTTCCTCAACCGGGTGTGGCGGCTGGTCAGGACGAAGTCGGAGGAATGGGCAGGGGGCACTGAGGGTCGGATTCCCGAAGTGGTGGATCCCGATTCACCGGCGGGCGAGTTGCGCCGACGCCTGCATCAGACGATACGACGGGTCACCCGGGACATTGAACACCGCCAGCAGTTCAACACCGCGGTGGCGGCCATCATGGAGTTGGTCAACGATCTTTACGCGCACCTGGATGTTCGGGATGTGCCGATGGCGGTATGGAAGGAGTGCCTGGATGCCCTCTGCTTGATGCTGGCTCCCTTCGTGCCGCATCTGGCCGAGGAGCTGTGGGAAATGCTTGGTCACGAGGGGAGCGTTCATCAGGCCAAGTGGCCGGAGTACGATCCCCAGGTGGCCCGGGCGCCCCAGGTGACGGTGGTGGTTCAGGTGGACGGCAAGACCCGGGATCGGCTGGAAGTGGACGCCGAGGTGGAAGAACAGGAACTCCTGGCACTGGTGTTGCATCGCCCCCGCGTGGCGAAATTCCTCCAGGGACGTCGCGTCCTCCGAACGGTTCACGTTCCCGGCCGGCTGATCAACCTGGTGACGGCAGGTGATGACCGTCCCAACGAGTAATCATCAGGTGTGAACAGGATCAGGTGGTGTGTGGCCCTCGGCCTGCTCCTCATGGGGCTGACGGCTGTGGGCAGAGCGTGGAACGTGACGGTGTTGCCCCCCGAGGCGAGTGTTGAGACCGACTCGCGCGGGGGGTCGCTGTGCAGTTCGGACCGTGAGGTACTGCTGCCGGCTTCGGTAGATCCCTCGTCGGGATCTGCAGTGGGTGGAGGTGTAGAGGAAGGGCCGGAGCCGGCTCCCGAGGGGCACAAGGTGGACATCAACCGTGCCACCCGCGACGAACTGGAGGCATTGCCGGGTATCGGCCCCGTGCTTGCCGGCCGGATATTGGAGTATCGGGAAAGACACGGACCCTTTCGGAGCCTCGATGACCTGCTGAAAGTGAAAGGGATCGGGCCCAAGACGGTAGCCAGAATTGCCCCCTTTGTGGCGGTGACTCCCCCCTGAGGATTTTTTGGCTGAATGGGAAAGTTGGTAGTGGGAGTCGTTGACACAACCCAGAGATATTGCCTATAATGGGTTTTGGTAGCACTCACCTCAGGAGAGTGCTAACAATGTGGGAAGGGAGGATGTAGCGACATGCTGAAGCCGCTGGCCGACCGAGTGGTAGTAAAGCCCCTATCGGGAGAAGAGAAGACCAAGGGAGGCATCGTGCTCCCGGATACCGCTAAGGACAAACCGCAGGAAGGCGAGGTCATTGCCGTAGGACCAGGCAGGATTCTGGATAACGGTACGCGCTTGGAGCCGGAGGTCAAGGTGGGTGACCGGGTCCTGTTCTCGAAGTACAGCGGGACCGAGTTCAAGTTGGAAGGCGAGGAGTACCTCATACTCCGCGAAAGTGACATCCTCGCGATCAAAGAAACAAAATAACCCGACCACGGTCAGGAGGAGGGATTAACTCATGGCAGCCAAGCAATTGATCTTCGACATCGAGGCGCGCAAGGCGTTGGAGCGGGGCGTCTCCACCGTGGCCAAGGCGGTGCGGGTTACCCTCGGGCCCAAGGGGAGGAACGTGGTCCTCGATCGGAAATTTGGCTCCCCGGTGATCACCAAAGACGGCGTCACGGTGGCAAAGGAGATCGAGCTGAAGGATCCCTACGAGAACATGGGTGCCCAGCTGTGCCGCGAGGTAGCGTCCAAGACCAACGACGTTGCGGGCGACGGCACCACCACCGCTACCGTGCTCGCGCATGCCATCGTGCTGGAAGGACTCAAGAACGTGGCAGCGGGTGCCAATCCGGTATTCATCAAGCGGGGGATCGACAAGGCCGTCGAAGTGGCGGTGAAGAAGATCAAGGAAATGGCCACCCAGGTTGAGGGCAAGGAGGACATCGCGCATGTCGCTGCCATCGCGGGCAACGATCCTGAGATCGGCCGCATCATAGCGGATGCCATGGACAAAGTTGGTAAGGACGGAGTCATCACTGTCGAGGAGTCCAAGGGTACCGCGACCACGGTGGAAGTGGTCGAGGGCATGGAATTCGACCGCGGCTACATCTCCCCGTATTTCGTCACCAACGCAGAAGCCATGGAAGCCGAGCTGGAAGAGCCCTACATCCTGATCTATGAGAAGAAGATATCCGCGGTGGCCGACCTGCTTCCGCTGCTGGAGAAGGTGGCCAGGGCCGGCAAGCCTCTGGTGGTGATCGCCGAAGATGTGGAGGGCGAGGCACTGGCTACGCTGGTGGTCAACAAGCTGCGGGGTACCCTCCAGTGCGCTGCGGTGAAGGCTCCGGGCTTCGGTGACCGGCGCAAGGCCATGCTCCAGGACATCGCCATCCTCACCGGCGGCACCTTCATATCTGAGGATCTGGGTATCAAGCTGGAGAACGTCGATCTCAGCATGCTGGGTCAGGCCGCGCGGGTACGCATCAATAAGGAGAAGACCACCATTGTAGAGGGCAAGGGCAAGAAGGAAGACATCCAGGCCCGAATCGCGCAGATCAAGAAGCAGATCGAGGAAACTGACTCCGACTACGACCGGGAGAAGCTGCAGGAGCGACTGGCCAAGCTGTCCGGTGGCGTGGCGGTGATCAAGGTGGGCGCTGCTTCGGAGACGGAGCTCAAAGAGAAGAAGCATCGCTTCGAGGACGCACTGTCGGCCACGCGGGCGGCGGTTGAGGAGGGCATCGTTCCCGGTGGCGGAGTCAGCTACGTGAACATCATCGATGCGCTCAACGAACTGGAAGTCGAAGGCGATGAGAAGGTGGGCGTGGACATCGTGCGTCGCGCCCTGGAGGAGCCCCTCCGGCAGATCGCCGTCAATTCCGGTCTGGAGGGCTCGGTCATCGTCGAGCGCGTGAAGAGGGCAGAGCGCAAGGGCATGGGCTTCGATGCCGTCAGCGGTGAGATCGTTGACATGGCGAAAGCGGGCATCGTCGACCCGGCCAAGGTCTGCCGCTGCGCCCTGGAGAACGCGGCCAGCGTGGCCTCCATGCTGCTCACCACCGAAGCGCTGGTTGCGGAGATTCCCGAGAAGGAGAAGAAGGAAGGTCCTCCGAGCCCCGACTTCGACTACTGATGTTCGAGCATCCACTGGCCGCGGTGCCGGGCCCCGCTGGGTACAGCGGGGCCCTTCTCGTTGCCGATCATGTAGCAACGATCGTGTGGGGTTGAGGTAGCACATGACCGGATGAGCACTGCCCCTTGCCTTCTGGAAAGGTGAGAGGACGTGAGGGCATGACAGGCGAAGAGGTGCGGTGATGTGCTCAAAGACGGCGTACGCCACACCTACGGGAGGAGGCGGAGGGGATGTACCAACAGGAACGCGGTGACCTGGACCTGGTGGCCACGGGCGATTCCCTGATCACCCGGCCACTTTCCTGCTACTCGGAAGAGGCCTTTCGGAAACTGGTGGAGATCATCCGATCGGCACCGGTGGCTTTCACCAATCTGGAAATGCTGATTCACGAGTTTGAGGGATTCCCCGCGGCGGAGAGCGGGGGTACCTACACGGTTACCGATCCGACGAAAGCAGACGAACTCAAGTGGATGGGGTTCAATCTCTTCGCCAGGGCGAATAATCACTCCATGGATTATGGGATAGAGGGGATGCTCGCTACTTCTCGGGTCTTGGATGAGCGCGGAATGGTGCACGCGGGAGTGGGACGGAACCTGGCTGAGGCGAGATCTCCCGCTTACCTCGAGGTGGGACAGGGGAGGGTGGCCTTGTTGTCGGCTACCTCCACCTTCGCGTCCTTCGGAAGGGCCGGCCATCAGCGACCTGACATGCCGGGCAGGCCGGGCTTGAATCCCTTGCGGTATCGCATCAGGTACGTGGTGGATGAGGAAACCTTGGGGGTGCTCCGGAAGGCGAGCGAGGCGTTGGGGTACGAGGCACTCAAAGCACGGCGGAGACAGTGGTTAAGAAGGGAAGAACGGGAGGACGAGTTCGATTTCTTCGGTTTGAAGTTCGTCCTCGGGGATGAGTTTGCCATCCGTACGGAGCCACACCAAGGAGACATGCAGGAGAACCTCAAGTGGGTCAAGGAGGCGCGTCGTCAGGCGGACTGGGTGGTCTTCAGTCTCCATTCGCACGAAAGTGGGGCCCAACTAGAACATCCAGCGGAGTTCGTGGAAACCTTCGCCCGGGCCTGCATCGATGCGGGTGTGGATGTGTTCATAGGTCACGGCCCGCATTTCTTGCGCGGAATGGAAATCTACAAAGGCCGTCCCATATTCTATAGCCTTGGTAACTTCATCTTTCAAAACGAGACAGTGCTCCGTCTGCCGGCGGACATCTACGAGCGGTACCGGTTGGGACACGATGCCACGCCTGCCGATTTGTATGATGCGCGAACCGACCAAGACCGCAAAGGATTCCCCGCTGACCCGGTTTTCTGGGAGAGCGTGGTGGCGGTGTGCAGATTCCGCCAGCGCCAGCTCCGGGAGGTGGAGCTCTGGCCGGTGACTTTGGGGCACGGCAAGCACCGCGTGCATCGCGGACGTCCCATGCTGGCACGTGGCGATCAGGCTGAACGGATCATCGCCAAGCTGGCTTCTCTGTCGGAAAGGTATGGTACTCAGATCACTTACGAGGATGGAGTGGGGAGGGTGGTGCTTTCCGGTTGAGAGAGAACCCTTGTGGAGTGCGAGCGCGGGGCCGGTCAGGCCCCGCGACCGCCCGCGCGCTCTGCAAGGCGTTGCTCTGCTTCGGCGATGGCCAGCTTCACCAGGTTGCCGCAGTTGCGGGAAGAGACGGCACCCCATCCTTCCCGCCTTACCGTGTCGGCAACGCCCAGCCGCTCGGCGAGCTTCATCTTGAGCTCTTCCGACATCAGCTTGGCCACTGGCCTCACCTCCTTGCGCAAGCGGCAGGTGATAGTATGTGCGCGGGGACGGGAGGTCATCCCTGGATAGCTGCTGTTCTTCCTGGGCGGTACGTCCGCGGTTTGCTGGAGAGCCAAACCTCAACCCACCCGGGACGCTGGGTAATCTGCCCTGGCCGAGGAGAAGGGTGACCTGTGGCTAGAGCCGTGTCGCCTAACGAGGACCAATTAGGTTTCGGTATGCACTTCATTCGCTGCATATTGTGGTCATCTTGCGGTGACGGCCTGAATGATACATGTGACGACCCAGCGCGGAACCGCCCAGCGCGTGCTATCCCAGGACGCGGGGAGACATGCAGGTTAATAGGTGAAGCTCCACGGGAGAACGCTCATTGCCTGAGCACGTTCAGACCGTTTCCTCTGGCACTTGCCGGCTGGGCTTGCTGATGCGCACCATAACCGGTTGACATGCTGGCTGTTCGACGCCAAGCATTATTTCCCTGTTCTCTCACCAACCTCCCGCCGTCTGCGAGGCTGCAAGGGCCGGCCACCTGAGCGGGCGCCAGTCACGCCGGACTGATGACCTGCAACATCGTGGGTTGTGACTGCGCCACCATCAGCCTCAATCCCGACCGGACCGTGGGGTGCTGGCGTCCATACGGACAGGCCTTTCCTGCTCTCTCAAAGAAGGCCGGCCGCAATGCCTGGCAAGCAGGGAACCGGTCTGCGCAGCGGAAATAATGTGTGTCGTAGTGAAGTGTTGTACCAGTAGGGAGGAGGGACGCGCATGAAGCTACCGATGGCAGTGGTGGGTGCTGGCAATGGTGGGCAGTGCATGGCTGCCGACCTCGCCCTGGCGGGGTATGAGGTGGTGTTGTACGAGCATCCCCGCTTTGCCGACAAGCTGAGACCGGTCCTCGATAGTGGTCGTATCGTGTTGGAGGGCGTGGGCAGGGAAGGAGTTGCCGAGCTGGCTCTGGTCACCGTCGACGCCTCTGAGGCTCTCCGGCGGGCAAAGGTGATCAACGTGGTGATGCCCGCCTACGGCCACGACCTGTTCTTCCGGGAGATGATCCCGCACCTTCGCGACGATCACATCGTGGTGGTGTGGTCGGGGGATTTCGGGTCACTGCGGCTGCGTCACATGCTGGCGGAGGGCGGGTTCCCCGTACGACCCCTGATCGTGGAGACCAACACGTTGCCCTACGGAACCCGCTTGATTGAAGTCGGTCGGGTGGCTCTGTTGCTGACCGCCCCCAAAGTTGCGGCGGCGGCGTTGCCGGCTACCCGAACCGAAGAGGCCCTGGCCGCATTGCGGCCGATGTGGCCATGTCTGTTCCCTGTCGCCAACGTATTGGTTGCTGCGCTGTCCAACCCCAATCCCATCTGTCACCCCCCGGGTTCTCTGCTCAACGTGGGACGCATTCAGTATTCTCGGGGCAACTTCTACATGTACCGCGAGGGCATCACCGAGGCGGTGGCCCGCGTGATCCGGAAGGTATGGGAGGAGACGGACGCTCTGGCCCGCTCGCTGGGTCTGGTGGTGCTGCAGTACGAAGACCGTGACTTCCGCACCACCTGCAGCATCATGGGAGTGGCCTTCCAGGCACCATTCGATACCGTAGGGGTCATCGCCAGCGTGATTGGTCCCAAGTCGATCCGCGACCGATACATTACCGAGGACCTGCCCTACGGTCTGGTACCCATGTCTCAGCTGGGCAAGAAGCTGGGTGTAGCTACTCCCACCATTGATGCCCTCATTAACATTGGCTGCGTGGTCTGCCAGGAAGACTTCTGGCAGACGGGACGTACCCTGGAGCAGCTGGGCCTGGCAGATCTGGACCGCCAGCAGATCTTACAGCTGGTGGAGCAAGGGTGAGATATCAGGACCCGCGGGCCGGCGAGCCCGCGGGTCAATCATCTTGGCTTCCGCACTGGCCTCCGGTGCTGCGGGGTTGGTGGCCGGGCTGACCCTTTCCTCCCGGCCGTGACGGGAGGTTCAAGGTGCGTCGAATCACCTGGACGTGTTCGAGCTCGTGCTCCACGAACCTCCGCAGCATCTTCCTGACCGTCCAGTCTTCCCGGGGGGCCTCAGCGTGAAACACCCCTCCGCGCAAGCACGGATCCAGCTCGAGCAATGTTGCCACCGCACGGTCCCGGACCCATTCGAGACTGGCGAAGGTATCCGCAGGCCAAGGCTTGGGCAGAACTTCCCATACGCCTTCTCCCAGGATGCGGTGGAGGTAGAACGCCTGGGCGTCGCGGACATGCAGCAGGTTTTCCCGCACCGTTCTCTTTCCGTTGGGGGGTTGCCAGTCGAGGACTGCGGGTGGGAGGCCCACTACCAGCTCGAGCAGGTCCCGCCGGGCGTACCCCAGCCGGCGTATCGCGGTGCTGATGTCCGCGTCCTCCGCCGGCTGGAGATCCCAGTCGAAGAAGCCCACCGCAGCCCCCGATTTCCCGAATCCCGGCACTTGCTGGACGTCCACCACCTCGATTTGGATGTCCTCAGGGCACAAGGGTACCACATTGGCTTCGCCGTGGCGCTGCAACCACTCCAGGAAGCTGGATACGGCCCGGGACGCCCGGGCGGCGACCGCAGCTTCTTCCTGAGCCAGCCACATACACCCCATGAGCTCTAGAACGTGGCCCATCCACGGCCCGCCGTGGGCTCCGTCCAGGCACACGCCATATGTCACCATTGGGCGCGGCGCACCTCCCCGTCCTGCGCCTTCACCTTCCCTGGTGTTCCTTCAGTACCGCCTTCAGTAGAGCATGCGGCCGTGAGGGTGACGCAGAACCTGCCCTGCACGATGCTCCTGCACCTTGCCTTCTTTCACCGCCACCTGCCCGTTGACCAGTACGTACTTGATGCCCTCAGGAGGCGCGGTGGGATCTTCTATGGTGGCGCGGTCCCGGATGGTCTGGGGATCGAAGATGACCAGGTCTGCCCAGTATCCGCGTCGGATGTAGCCGCGATCCGGAATACCCACTCTTTCTGCTGGTAGAGCGGTCATCTTGCGTATAGCTTCCTCCAGGGTGAGCAGCCGTTCCTCGCGCACGTACTTGCCCAGAACTCGCGGGTAAGTTCCGTAATGGCGTGGGTGGACCGTGCTCCAGCCAAGCTCGGCATCTGCGTCGCTGTCTCTCACTGCTGCGTCAGTGGATATCATGGAGAGAGGATGCCTGATGATCTCGCGGACGTCGTCCTCGGACATGATCCCCGCGATCTTCACCTTCAGCTCGTTGTCCCGCAGCAGCCGAACTACCGCCTCTGCTACGTCAACTCCCATGCAGGCGGCAGCTTCGCCCAGATCCATCCCTTCGTATTGGTGCTGCTCGGCGCACTGCACTATGCCGTAAAGCTCCAGACGCGCAGTGAGATAGCTGGGAGAGGTTTTGAGGTGCTTCCGCATGGACTCCACCGCTTCCGCATCGTTCAGCTTGGCCAGGGTTTCGCGCTCGTCCTTGCCTTTGAGCGTCTCCGGCAGTACCCTCTCCAGAGAAATGACCGCCGAGTAGGGGTAGGGATAGACATCGGACATGATGTCCACTCCTGCTTGCCGCGCCCTTTCCATGATGCTCAGGATTTCGGCTGCCCGGCCCCAGTTATCCTTGCCCACCACCTTCTGGTGTGCGATCTGGCCCGCTGCTCCCGTGCGTCGCGAGATCTCCACGACCTCCCAGGTAGACCGGTGCACGTTGGCCCACTGATCCTGGATGTGGCTGGTGTAGAGCGCGCCATAGGCCCCGACCACCCTGGTCAGCTCCACCACTTCATAGAACGACGCGAAACACCCGGGGACGTACGCTCGTCCGGTGGATATGCCAAAAGCTCCCTGCTGCAGGGCCAGTTCCACCTGGTTTTTCATTTCCTGCAGTTCTTCCGGGCGGGGATACCGTTTCTCCTGGCCCATGACCAGGCCCCGGATGGTGCCTTGCCCGACGAAAATTCCCTGATTGTTGCCGATTCCCGTGGCTTCCAGGCGCTTGAGGAATCCCTCAACATCTCGCCAGTCCAGGTCAATGTCCATCTCCTTGCCGGCCAACTGCCGGCTGAGGCTGCGGATGCGTTCGGCCATCCTGGAGGACATGGGGGCCATGGAGCTTCCGCAGTTACCGGAGATCTCAGTGGTGATGCCCTGCAGCAGCGACGACTTGGCCTGTGGATGGATCAAGATGGATCGGTCCGAGTGGGAGTGAATGTCCACAAAACCCGGGCAGACTACCATGCCTTTCGCGTCGATGGTCTCGAGCGCCCCAGGCGGTTCGCCGCGCAGGATGGCGGTGATCCTCCCGCCGCGGATTCCCACGTGACCGGGAAAGCCGGGGCGGCCGCTCCCATCGATGATCCACGCGTTGGCGACGACCAAGTCCAACAAGGGACGCACCTCCTTCTGCTCACGAGTTCGGGGAAAGCTTCGGCAGGCGAAGAGTAACTCCTTCCAGGGAGTGGCCTCATTCGTTGATGAGCTGCAGGGCTTCCCAGGTGCGGCGGTCTACGCGTCCGGTGACGGGAAGGAACGACAGGGCCTGGAAATCCCTCACCGCCTCTTTCAGCCGTGGGCCGAAGACTCCATCCGGCCGGCCGTCATAGAGACCGAGCTCCCGGAGGCGTCGTTGAACCATGTATACCTCGGTTCCCCGGGCTCCCTGGCGGAGGATCCTGCCGAAGCGGATGGGGCCAATGATCTTCACCGTTGTCCCGGGAGCGATGATGCGGTACAGGTCCTCCACGTGCCGATTGTACATGCGGATGCACCCCAAGCTGGCGGGTCTCCCAATCGTGCCAGGCTGATTGGTCCCGTGGATGCCGTAGACCCCCCACGGCACGTCCAGGCCTATCCAACGGGTCCCGAAGGCTCCTCCTCTGGCCCGGGCCTTCTGGGTGACCTTCCAGTCTCCAATGGGACTGGGCGTGGACCATTTACCGGTGGCGATGGGATACTCGCGAATGATGCGCCCTTGCAGGAACACGTACAGGCGATACGTGTACAGATCCACCAGCACGCAGGGTCCGGGGGATTCTGTCGGAGATGCCCGGTCGGCGGCATACTCCTCCAGTTGCGGCAGGAAGGGTGAAAGGGCGGTCCACGTCTGGGGACCGGCAACGCCGTCAACCGTCAGTCCTCTTTGGCCCTGGAAGCGCACCAGCGCGCCGTACAGATCCTCCTCCCACTCACCGTCGGCAGCTCCTTCGTACAGTCCGATCCTGTACAAAGCCTCTTGTAGCAGCGCCACCGCCACCGGATACAGGTGGGCATTGCGCGGCCCGATTGATGGCAGGTGCTGCCATTCGGGCGAGGAGAAGGCATGCGAAGGTGTGGCCAGCACCGCGCTGAATATGACAAATGCCACGGCCAAGAACCGTGCGCGCCGGGGGGTGCGACGAATGACGCCCGAGTGGGAGTTCATAGGTGAATCCATCGAGGTCAGGTTTGAGCGCCCGCCGCTCTTCATCAAGAGGCCTCCTGTACCCAGCTCCTTCATCTGGCGTGGTCGTGAGTGGCATGTGGCTCACGTACTCAGGGAGTGGAAGGAATATCACCGCGTGCTGCCTTGGGCTAAGCAGTACCGGGGTGAGGTGGGAGAGCGCCGACGCAGGCTCGGAAGCTATGGGGTGGGACGCTACCTCTTCGAGATCACCACCCAGGATGGCAATCGCTGGGTAATCTACTACGACCGGCGTCCCCGGGGGTCTGCCCCCCGGGGCGCATGGATTCTCCTCAAACGCTGGGCCGGTGCCGGCAACCAGAATGGCAATGCCGCTTGGCCACCACCCCTTGACTGAGCTTCCCGGGGCCCGCGGGACTTTCCCTCGCTGCTTTCCCTTGCCGCCTCAGGTGCCTCAATTGGTGATCGGTCGGCGTAGCCGCAGTCCCGCCGTTGCATGCTATGTCTGGTGCCATGGGGTTATGCGCGGTGCTCACCGACGGCGATCTTGGACAACAGCTCCTGCAGCCAACCATGCCTCGCCGCCGCCTTGCTCAGCAGGGTGGCCGCGGCCTCGGAACCCAGACGGGCGATTTCGCCCTGGTCACCGGTGAGCAGCCGGCCCCTCCTCACCACTACCTTTCCCCCTACCATGACTTCCACGATCTCCGAAGGGTGGGTGCAGGTTACCACCGTGCTCACCTGATCCCCGGGAGGCTGCAGCCGCACCGAGTTGCGGTCAAGAATGACCAGGTCGGCAACGGCCCCGGTTCTCAGCACCCCCAGGGAACCGCCTTCCCCCAGGGCTACACCGGCCTCCCTGGTCACCATGGCCAGTACTTCTCCCGGAGAGAGCACCAGTCGCTGGCCGCGCGCGATATTCTGGCTGGCCATGGCCATCCGCATCTCCTCCCACATGTCCAAGTCGTCGTTTCCCGCGGCGCAATCACTGCCCAGCACCACCCGTACTCCCCGCTCCCGCATGGCCGCGACCGGTGCCACCTTTCCGCCTGAGGCGTGTACGGTGGGACAGTAGACCACGGTGGTGCCACTCTGACAAATTAGATCCAGGTCCTGGGCGTCAACGTGGATGCAGTGCGCTGCCAGCAGGTCGTCACCCAGCAAGCCCCGGTCCCAGGCGTACTGTACCGGACTCCTGAAGCCCCGCTCCCGGATGCGCTGTACCTCCACCGGCGACTGGGCGAGGTGCATGTGCCGCTTCAGACCCAGCTGCCGGGCGATGGTTACCAGGTCCTGATGCCACCGCTCGGAGAGGGTATCGGGAGCGTGGGGGGCCACCATGGGGCGGACCAGGGGATGGCGGCCTGACCAACGTTCGACGAAGATGAGCGCCGACTGGCGATGTTCCTCCCCCACCAGCGGTCCGTGCTGCTGCATGATGGTGTATCCCAACCAGGCCCGGATCCCCAGTTCCACGCAGGCCCGTGCTACCTGGTCGGCGTGGAAGTAGTGGTCGACGATGGTGGTGGTGCCTGACAGCAGACATTCGGCTATACCCAGCCGGGCCAGGTGATAGGTCTCCTCCGGCTCGAGCTGTGCTTCCACGGGCCACACGAGGTCGTAGAGCGGATCCCGCCCGGAGACCTGGGTCAGCCCTCGGGCGAACACCAGGGCGACGTGAGTGTGGCAGTTGATGAGACCGGGCAGGATGATGCAATTCCTGGCGTCCACCCGTCGGCGGGCGCGGAGATGCACCGGTGACTTCCCCGCTCCCAGCGCGGTGATCAATCCTTGGCGTACCCCCACATAGCCCCGGTGGATGACTCGTTCCCCGGTGAGCAAACAGGCGTTCTCATAGATGACCTCCACATCCAATGGCAACACGCCCCGGGGGCACGCTTCGCGCGCCGTCTGCTCCCTTCCTTCTGGAGAGCGGAAGGAGATGGGCGGGGTGACGTCGAAACGGCAAGGCGTTCGTGTGGGGGTGCAACCGATGGAGGGTATGCTGTGCGTGTTGGGGAGCATCAGAATGGAACTGGTGGTGCGCCTGGGTCGTGATCACACCCGGAGTGGTCACCTGGTGGCAGCGGACTACCAGCTGCGCCCGGGCGGCCGGGCGGTCAACCAGGCCATGGCGGCAGCACGATTGGGCTGCAAGACCGCCCTGTTGGGTGCGCTGGGGGATGACTGGTTCGGGCAGACCATCACCGGGGAGCTGGTTCGCGCCGGGGTGGATCTGGGCGCGGTGCGTTCGGTGGCCGATTGCCGCACCGGGTTGGCTCTAACCCAGCTGGATGAATCGGGCGAGGGCGCGACATTGGTGCATCGGGGTGCCAACGAGCGGATGGATTCTGCGGCCATAGAGGCTTGTGGGCCGGTCATTGCCCAGTCATCGCATCTGTTGGTCTCCTTGGATCTCCCTCTGGAGGCCGTGAGCACCGCCATCAGCGTTGCCCATGAGATGGGAGTCAGGATCATACTGGATCCCGTACCCGCCCATCCGTTGCCGGCCAGCATCTTGCGCAAGGTGACGGTCATTGTCCCCAATGAGAATGAGGTGATGAACCTTTCGGGCCTGGAAGTCAGCGGGCAGACCTCCGCACTGGCCGCATGCCGTGAACTGCTCGATTGGGGGGTGGGGGCGGTGGTCCTCAAGATGGCCGGAGAGGGGGCCATGGTGGTCACTGGTCAAGGCACGGTGCGGGTTCCGGCAGTCCCGGTCAGGGCGGTGGACCGGTCGGTGGCGGGGGATGTGTTCGCCGGCGCCCTGGGGTGCGCCCTGGTGGAGGGGGCCGACCTGCCCGAGGCGGTGGAGTTCGCCAATTACGCCGCGGCGCTGGCCACCACCCGGCGCGGCTTGCTCGAGGCCATGCCCACCCGGGCGGAAGTGGAAGCGCTCAGGCGCGAGAGAAAGGCGGATGCCGACCCGTCTGCACCCTGAGGGCGCGGGGAAGGATCCGGAATCGGGCGGGCGCGGTCCCCAGCAGCTCGCCATCGGCCTGCAACAGCATGTGCTCCTGCGTACACACCTCCACTTCCCGGGCGCTGTACCGGCTCACCTTCTTCAGTCTCAGGTGTCCTCCCCAGTACATCGAGGGTAGCGCCGCAAGCAGCTGGAGACGGGGCATGTCCCCCACCACGATGATGTCGAACCGTCCGTCACAGGGGGAAGCACCTGGTGCCACGTGCATCCCGCCGGCGCAGTAGGCACCGTTGGCCACCAGCACCGAGGCCACCCGACCATCAAAGACCTCTTCCCCATCCAGCGTCAGCTTCACTTGTTTGTTGCGGAAGGTGGCCAGGGTGGCCAGCACGCCCCAGAAAAAGGTGAGGAAGCCCCCCAGGGCCTTGCTGCCGGATTCCACGCGCACCACCGTCTCGCCGCCCACTCCGAGGTCCACCACGTTGATGAATAACCGTTGTACCTGGCGACCGTCGCGATCCACGCAGCTGACTACCCCCACGTCCACTTCCAGGAAATCACTGCTGGTGAAGCGTTGCACCGCGGCCCGCAGGTCCTTGCTCCAGCCAAAGGTGCGTCGGAAGTCGGAGCCGGTCCCGGTGGAGATGAGGCCGCAGCGTGCCTCCGGGGCAATGGGGGTGGTTCCCTCGAAAAAGCCATTCACCACCTCGTTCAGAGTTCCGTCGCCGCCCACTGCCACCACGCAGCGATATCCTGCTTTCAGGGCTTCTCGGGTCAATTCGGTGGCGTGAAGCGGTCGCTCGGTCATGGCCCAATCGAAGCTCAATCCATGCTGATGGAGATAATCCTTCAGCCTGGGCCAATTCCGACCCGTACGACCGTGGCCCGCAGAGGGGTTGACCACCAGCATCATCTGTCTCTGGTCGGACACCTGCTTTCACTCCTCGATGCTTTATATTTCCGGTTCCGGTACTTTGCGGGAAGGGAAACACCCTCGGCGAGCCGAACTCACCTACCCGTCCCGCATTTTTACCGTAGAAAGGACTGAGCACCAGTGCCTCATCCGTCGCATCATGCCAAGGGCAGAGCGCCTGCCGGAGGAATTCGTCGCTTTGTCACCATACTGGCAGCGACTCACGGTGTCGAACACATTCTTTCTGGTTCGCTTCCGCCACTCCTGCTACTCATTCGGGAAGAGTTTGGCACCGGCTACGCGGAGCTCGGACTTTTGGGCACCGTGCGCAGCATGACCAGCGGTCTGCTGCAGGCACCTGCGGGCAGCCTGGTGGATCGGCTGGGATCTCGTCGAATACTCACAGCTGGTTTCCTCCTGGTCACCGTGGCCCTGGCGGTGGCGGGTTCAGCACCTGCGTACGGCGTCTTGGTGCTGGCGCAAGCACTCTCAGGACTGGGTTCCAGTGCCTTTCATCCCGCCACCTACTCCATGATCTCCCGGGTGGCCCGGGGAGAAGGGGTGGGCAAGCGCATGGCCCTGCACACCTTTGGGGGTTTCCTGGGAGCGGCGGTCTCCTTCGTATTGGTGGGCTCGCTGGCTCAGCTGTTCGGGTGGCGGGGGGCGCTGTGGCTGTTGTGCATCCCCGGGATGCTGGCCGGCTTGGTGTTCTGGAGGGGGTTCGAGGACATATCCGCCGACGGTAGCCGAGCTCATGGCACTGACGGGGAGGCTGCGGACGGGCCGCGGGGTGCGTTGCTGTGCATCCTGCGGGCGATCTCCACCCTGGGAGGGATGTTCGGCAGGGGCTTTACGGTGTTTTTGCCCCTGTTTCTGTCGGTGGCCTACGGGATGTCGGTGGCGGGGGCGGGGATGTACTCCTCACTGGCCGTGGGTGCGGGATGCGTGGCCCTGCTGTTAGGGGGCGAGCTGGCGGACAGGTTCCGCCGGACCCGGGTGGTGGCGTCATTCAGCGTGGCGTCCGCCCTGGTGGTGGCAGTGTTGGCGCACGCCCAGCTGGGAGCGGTGACGTTGTTGGCAGTGCTGCTGCTCCTGGGGTTCTTCCGCTACGCACCCAACCCGGCGCAATCCGCCCTGATCTCCCAGCTGGGGGGCGCCGGTTCCCAGGGTCGGCTGTTCGGCCTCACCTTTTCCGGTTCTTTTCTGGGGGGAGCGGTGGCCAGTCTGGCCGTGGGCTGGGTTGCCGACCTGTGGGGCATGCGTTGGGCGTTCTCGTGTTTGGGGTTACTGGCGTTGGCGCGTGGTCTGCTCATGCTGGTGCTGGAGCGCATGATGGGGAAAACCAGGACGGGGGTGAATCTCCGTGCAGAGGTGCATAGACATCAACTGTGACATGGGGGAAGGTTTTGGGGTTTACCGACTGGGGGCGGACGAGTTGATGATGCCTCACATCACCTCCGCCAACGTGGCGTGCGGTTTTCATGCTGGAGATCCCATGATCATGGATCGCACCGTCCGTCTGGCCAGGCAACACGGGGTGGCGGTGGGGGCTCACCCCTCGTTCCCCGACCTGTGGGGGTTTGGACGCCGGGCCCTGGGGGCCAGTCCGGAAGAGGTGAGGAACTACGTGATCTACCAGGTGGGGGCACTGGAGGCATTCGCCCGGTCCCACGGAGTCCGACTGCAGCACGTCAAACCCCACGGTGCGGTGTACAACATGGCGGCTCGCGATCGTCGACTGGCCCGGGCCCTGGCGGAGGGAGTCAAGGCGGTGAATCCGGAGCTGATTTTCGTGGCCTTGGCCAACTCTGCCCTGGAAGAGGAGGCTCGGGAGCTGGGTCTGCGGGTGGCCAGCGAGGCGTTCGCCGACCGTGCCTACCGATCCGACGGGACCCTGGTACCGCGCGGACAGCCAGGGGCGGTGCTCCGGGACGTGGACCAGGTGGTGCGCCAGGTGCTGTCCATGCTCAGGGACGGGTTCGTGCAGGCCCAGGATGGGAGCCGGGTCCCGGTGCGGCCTCACACCATCTGCGTTCACGGAGACACGCCGGGAGCCCCTGACTTCGTGGCCGCGCTGGCCCGGTCCCTTCAGGAGGCAGGGGTGGAGCTTCGTCCCATGAGCGAGGTGGTGGGGTGAAGGCAGAGTTCCGCTGGCTGGGGGAAGGAGCGTTGCTGGTCCGGCTGGGGGAGGGCATAGACCCCGAGGTCAACGCGCGGGTCAGACGCCTGGCCGCAGCACTGGATGCCGCGGGGATCCCCGGTCTGGTGGAGACGGTGCCCACGTACCGGTCAGTCCTGGTGATCTTCGATCCGCTGATAACGGCGCCTGGGGCGCTGCGGGAGGCGGTGGAGGAAGTTCTGGAAAGGCCCGATGTAGGCCATTCTCCCGGATACCGCGAGATCGTACTTCCCGTGGCCTACGGGGGCGAATTCGGACCCGACCTGGAACTGGTGTGTTCTCACACCGGGCTTGCACCCGATGAGGTGGTGGCCAAACACGCGGGTAGAGTCTACCTGGTTTACATGCTCGGGTTCTTGCCCGGCTTCGCCTACGCGGGTGATCTTTCGCCGGAGCTGGAGGTGCCCCGGTTGCCGCAGCCGAGAGTCCGGGTCCCGCGGGGCTCGGTGGCCATCGCGGGTCGGCAGACCGGCATCTACTCGCTGGATAGTCCGGGGGGTTGGATGCTGATTGGTCGGACACCAGTACCCACCTATCGCCCCCGGGCAGCGGAACCGTTCCTGCTGCGTCCTGGCGACCGGCTCCGTTTCCTGCCCATCTCGCCGGAACAGTACCGAAAGATCGAGGCTCAGGTGCGGACAGGGCAGTACCGCCTGCAGGTGAAGGAGGTGTCCCCTGAGTGAGCGGGCGCCTGCGGGTCCTCAGGCCCGGGCCTCATGACACCGTGCAGGATCTGGGTCGTCACGGCTACCGGGCTTACGGTATGCCGTCATCGGGGGCGGCGGATTGGGCTTCATTAGTGGCTGGCAACCTCTTGGTGGGCAATCCGCCCACGGCGGCGGCGCTGGAGAGCACCCTGGTGGGACCCGTGCTGCGGGTCGAGGGGGGCGAAGTATTCCTGGCGGTGACCGGGGCACCGTGCACACCCCGGGTGGATGGCAGCCCCGTGCCCTGCTGGACCGTACTGTGCCTGCGGCCGGGCCAGACGCTAAAGTTGGGCCGCTGTCATCTGGGATGCCGCATGTATGTGTGCGTGGCGGGAGGCATCGAGACTCCCGAGGTGATGGAGTCGCGCTCCACGTACGTGCCCGGGGAGATTGGTGGACTGGACGGCCGCAAGCTGGCCGAGGGCGACTGTCTGCCGGTAGGTATGAACTCCCAAGGGGCCCGGGTTGGCCGCACCCTTCGCCCCGAGTTCCGCCCCCAGATGAAAGAGCCGTGGACGCTCCGGGCGGTGCGGGGCCCCGATGATGATGCCTTCCTCCCCGAGTCGGTGAGCCAGTTCTTTTCGGGTACCTATCGGGTTAGTCCTGCCTCCGATCGCATGGGATGTCGGCTGGAGGGACCGGTGCTGCGGCACGCCGGTGATGCGGAGATAGTGTCGGAAGGGGTCATCCCCGGGACGGTCCAGGTTCCGGGCAGCGGCCTGCCGATACTGCTCCTTTCCGATTGCCAGACCACCGGGGGTTATCCCAGAATTGCCACCGTGATCCGAGCTGATATGTGGGCGGCGGGGCAGCTCCGCCCCGGTGATGCCGTGAGGTTCTGCGAGGTCAGCGTTGAGCAGGCGGTTCAGGCTGAGCGAAGGATGCTTGGACGTCTGGCTCGTGGTCTGGGGCTGGGGCTCAGCGTGATCCGGACTGCGGACTGGGGGTTCAGGGTGTGGGTTGAGCCGCAGGGGTGAGCCTGGCACCCCAGTACATCGGCCAGGGACAGTCGGCGGAGGAGCTGCTAAGCACGCTTCCTCCCGGTCAGACTAGTGAAGTGGAGAACTGGGGTTGAACGGTTTCCCCAGGCATACTCTTCCGCCGGAGGGTCGCGGGTAGCGATGACTGAGGGTACTCGGGGCCGATCCCTGACTGGCACCACCCTGGCCGCCGTCTACGTGGGTACGGTGGTGGGAGCCGGTTTCGCCTCAGGGCAGGAAGTGTTGCAGTTCTTCGTCCTGCACGGGGTGAGGGGCCTTGGAGCTCTGGCGGTGGCGACGGCGGCATTGGCCTGGTTTGGTTACCTTCTCATGGCCGCCGGTCAACGACTTCGCGCCACTTCTTACGGACCCGTGTTCGCATATGTGTCGGGTCCTGTCCTGGGTCGAGTGGTGGACGGGGCGGTGAGTTTGTTCTTGTTCGGGGGCTGCGCGGCCATGTTCGCGGGGGCTGGGGCGACGGTGCGGGAGCAGTATGGGCTCCCCTTTGCGGTCGGGCTTGTCTTCATGGCCGCCTTCACCGTGGGCACGGTGCTGCTGGGGATCGCGGGTGTCGTTTCCTCGCTCAAGGCGGTGGTGCCGGTACTGCTGGTGGGGGTGCTGGGGATCAGCATCGGCACCTTGGTGTTGAATGGGGTCGAGCTGGGCAGGTATGCTGCCAGGGAGCCCCCCGTGCGCCACTGGTTCGTGGCGGGCGTCACCTACGGCTCCTAAACCTGCTGCTGGCATCGGCGGTGCTGGTACCCGCGGCTTCTCTCGCTGAACGCCCCGCGGTGCTTCGGGGAGCGGTACTGGGCGCGGTGGGGTTGGGGCTGGGGGCCCTGGCGGTGTTTCTAACCATAGCTGCTCTCACTCCTGATTCCGCGCTGGTGGAAGTCCCCATGGTGTTGGCTGCGGACCGTCTGTCACCGGTCCTGGGCACGGTGTACAGCTTCGTACTGCTGGCGGAGGTCTACACCACGGCAGTCAGCAGTCTCTTTGGCCTGGTGGCGCGAGTGGCCACCGGGGGGACGCGGCGGTTTGCGATATTGACGGTGCTGGTGGGTGCCGTGGCGGCGGGGGCGGGAGCTGCGGGTTTTTCAACCATTGTGGCCACTGTTTATCCGCTGGTAGGGTATGCCGGTTTCCTTCTTCTGGCATCGTTGCTCTGGGCGCGGCTGCGGGGACGGGTCTAGAGGCCCCCTCGCCCCGCTACGGGCCTTTGGCGATGAGTCTGTGTGAGTGGCGCACTTCTCCAGGGCACCAGCGTGGACTTTGCTCAAAGGGCCGGTTTGCTGGATTCACTTCGAGGCACGGAAGTTCACATTGCTCCCCGGGGGCGCAGGTGGTAAGCCGAGGTTGGCGATTACTTTCCTCCTATGGAGGCGGTAGAGTAACGCATGGGTGGCTTCCACACATCTGCAAGGAAGTGGCGCACGGCGTCCTGCCTTTCACGACTCCCGGTTAGAGTATCCATTCCCGCACTTTCGCTGCGCGATGGGCCACGTGGGGCCTGGCTTCCTTTTGGACGTAGGTTGAATTTGACGTCACGGGGTTTTCTGAAGATCTTGGCGCAGTCGTGTTTGTGCGTTGGTCTTGCTTCAGCGCGCTGGAGGAGACCTAGCCCCGGATTACGAACTTGACACCGGCGGGCGATGGCGACTAGTCCATGCCTGGCTGACCAGCCTACGAAGCGGCCTGGGATCAACGCTGGGTGGCTGCCCGGGAGATCGGGTGTGCAAGTTCCTGGTCAGCTGGCAGGCAGTCGGCAAGGGTGCGCCCGGGTCCTCGGGAATGTCCCGGGGCTGGGGACTTTTCACAGGACGCCGTGACCAACGGAAGGAGATGGTTTGGTGGACTACGTCATCAAGGTGACCATCAGAGGGATCAGGCCGCCCATTTGGCGCAGGCTGCGGGTGCGAGGCTCCCTCACCTTTGCGCAGCTGCACAAGGTCCTGCAGGCGGCGTTCGGCTGGCTGGACTATCATCTGTACCGCTTTTCCTTCAAAGATGGTCCCGCGGTTATGTACGAGGATCCCGCCTTCCCTGCCACTGAATTCTGGGGAGAACGGGTGCGGGTACTCAACCCGGACGAGACTGCCATTGAGTCGCTTTTTGAGAAGTACCGGCGGTGTGTATACGAGTACGATTTTGGGGATTCCTGGAGACACGAGATTGTTGTGGAGAAGAAGCTCCCAACCACCGAAAGTGGCTCGCTTGCCGCCGTGTGTCTGGGTGGCAGGAGGCATCGCCCGCCGGAGGACGTGGGAGGCGTGCTGGGCTACCAGGAATTCCTGGCCATCATCCAGGATGAAAACAACCCCGAGAGGGATGAATACCTGGATTGGGCTCGCAAGGACACCGACGGGCGCGACTTCGATCCTGAGTACTTCAATCTCGATGAAATAAACGAACGGCTGTCCTATGCGTTAGAGGATACGCCGGAAAATGCCAGGGATCTGTTCATGACCAGGACCGGCCTCAGGGGCCTGCTGAGGCTAAGTGGAGCTGAGCCCATAATCGAGGTGGGGGACAGACAGTACAGATGGAGCCGGCTGGGCGAGCTGCTCATGATGCTCGAGGAGGGGTTGACGGTCACGGTTAAAGTGGGGAGGAGGCGCCGAACGCGCCGCTGAATGTCCCGAGCATGAGGGTGGAGGGGCGGACGTACTCGCCGCCGGCCTGAGTTTTGACTCAGTGGGCGTGATACGCGGGGTATCTCTAGTGGAGCAGCACTCCCCTGTCCTCCGGTTGTCCGGAATCGGGACACGAAACTATGTGCAAGACAGACCTACTCCTGATCTCGAGGAAATCGCCGAGTCGTGGTAGTTAGGTACCGACGGGTGGGAGCCAGGGTGTCAGTGCGCCTTCACGTGCCTCCGTAAACACCCTTCTGTGAGGCTCTTCCCTCCAGAGAAGGGGCCGGCGTCCGCTTCCAACCTGAGGTGCGCGATGAAACCGGGGGGTGTCGAACAAAACAGCGAGCCAAAGGCACCTTAGGCTAGGGAAATCCACAAGTCCTCTGCCTGCAAAGATGGAAGTGGGTCGAGTGTGCCTATGCACCGTCACCTGGGACATGAGCGCACGGCCCACGGGCCACCCGGCAGCCCGTAGCCCCGCCACCGTGGTCGCCGCTTTTGATCTGCGGGCTTCGCTTTGACTATCCCGTCAATGATCATTCACGTGCGCAATTGACTTGTCTGGCATACACAAGTACAGCAAACGGCCGCGATGACCAGGACCTTTCGATGCTGAAGCAAAGTGGCAAGCTCAGTTGCCTCGCCCGGAGGTCGTACTGGCCGACATGGGCCGTAGTTGATCATACTGCCCTGGCAAGTGCAGGATTGTACCGGGCTGCTGCGGAATAAGCTGCAGAGACGACGGCCCGGACAGGGGGGCAGCTCAGTGCGAATGATCTTGCGGAGTCGATATGAGCGGGCAGGTCTGCACTTGGCGGTGATCGCGCTACTGGCTCTCTTTGTAGGGGGCTGCACGTCGGCCCGAATAGGCCGGGAGACGCAAGAGGCGGAGGGTAGCGAGGAGCAAGCGGCCACCATCGAGGAGGAACCTACGGGCCCGTGGAAGATGTTTGCCTTCGAGCCGGGACAGGACTTGATGTACACGGTCAAAGTGGAGGAGGCCAGGCGCGCGCACACCTGGTCGTTCCGGCTCTTTGTAGGCAAGACGGATGATGGTCGACTATGGTTCAGGTTCATAGGTCACCTCGAACGTCAGTTCAGCGATACCATCTTCGCTTCTCCCGATGATGTCGCGCGCGGGCTCAGGACGGGGCTACTGGCGAATTGGGCCTGCTGGCCGCTTTTCCCGTTGTTCACAGCTCCCTGGGCGGAATGGTTTGCGGACCGGGAGCTAGCGGTGGGGGCCAAGTGGTCAGTGGAGACGGGTGGACAGACCATCTCCTTCTCGGTGACCGGGACTGAAACTTACGCCGGAATCACCGGATACGTCTGCGAATGGACCATCCCGGGTCCAGAGGGCGAGGAGTCTTTCAAGGCCTGTATCCATCCCGGTTTCCCCCTGGTCCTGTACGCGAGGATACCCAAGGCCGGGAGGTATTATGAGTACACACTGGTGGATCATGGCGGGTTCTGAGGACTCAAGGTCATTCCGCGACAAGTCCATGGGACCCAAGGGTTTCTCGCGGCGGTTGGGTTTTGTCAACTATATTCTGTATGATGCTCAGGACAGCCCGCAGAAGGGCCACACTCCTCCAGACGGATGAACGAGTACCTCTGGCATCCAGTGACGACTTACTGGTTGTGCCTTGATGACTGCCGAAGGAGAAGGCACCTCGCCTGCGTTTCTTGGTATAGGACTGCCTGAAGCAGATCGAGGACCTCTGGCGCCTGGCTAACAGATGCAACCCCAGACGCCTGCGCATCACGTGCGTCGTGGTCGAGCTGCGTGCGTCGGGTTGCCACAAGACTACTCCTGAGCTTGGCAAGAGTGAGAGCGTGCTCCATGAATAGCCTCGCTTACTGATGAAGAGCGGTTTCCGATGAACTGCCGACAGGCCCCGGGTGACCACTATCCCGCAGTTGCCGTGACAATAGGCTCTAATGGTGAGAGAATCAGGGCAACTGTGCTAACCTGCGAGCAGAGGACGGGCCAACTACAGTGTCGAAGTATTTGACGGACGGAACTCGTTTGTCCCGGATATGGGGCAGACACGGGGGTTGAGGTGTGATGAAAACGCTCTTTGAAACCTGTGTGCCTCGAGCCGAGGTGTTGTCCGGTGAACTGCAAGAGGCGAGTTTCGCAGCCCGCTTGGGCGACGTGGCTCGTGGCATAGCGGATCCTGTCTATCAGGACCCTCAAATCTTTTTTGCGCGTACTCATCCCACTGAAGGCCTGCGTACCCTCCTTTCGGAGGCACTTGGACGCATATGGGGAATCACCCCTATGGCCGCTCCGGTTATCCGCCTAGAGACGGGCTTCGGTGGTGGCAAGACCCACAGTCTGATCGCGCTTTATCATGCTGCATCGGGTAAGGTGCCGGCGGAGTTGCTGGCTCCATATCTCGGCGAGAATATCCCCTCTAATCCTCCGGCGGCCAGGGTGGCGGTGGTGGTGGGGGAAGATCTCAATCCGCTGGATGGCCTGAGCCACCCTGATGGGACGACGACGTACACACCCTGGGGCGAGATTGCGTACCAGCTGGGTGGGACTGCCGGGTACGAGAAAGTCCGAGCTAGTGATGAGGCGCGGGTGCCCGCTGCGGTCCCTTGGAGGGAACTGCTGGGTAACGAACCAGTGGTAATCCTCCTCGACGAGCTGGCACCGTACCTGCGGATGTTGAAGACGTGGAAGGGTAAGCAAGCTCTGGCGGGACAACTGGCGCCGTTCCTCAAAGGCTTGCTCGAGGCGGTTGCAGCTGCCCCGCGTGCCGTCTGTGTTCTGACCTTGGCCCAGGCGTCCGATGCTTTCGGTGAGGAGAGTGAGGAGCTAGAAGAAGCCCTCACTCATCTAATCGGGGAGCTAAAAGCGATCTCGGGACGCATCGAGCGGGTAATCACCCCCACTTCTGGTGAGAAGGAGATCGCCTCCATCGTGAGACGCCAGCTCTTCGAACGGGTTGACGACTCAGCGGCTCACGAGGTAGCGCAATCCTACCGCGCATACCTAGAGAAGGCGCAACAGCAGGGGGCGGAACTTCCGAGCAATGCCACCACGTCTGAGTATCTTCAGCTTCTCCAGGTGAGTTACCCCTTCCACCCAGAGCTACTGATTACTCTGAATCGCAAGATTTCCACAATCCCTAATTTCCAGCGGACCCGTGGGGCTTTGCGCCTGCTGGTGCGGGTCATCCGCCGGCTGTGGGAAACCAGACCTGCGAATCTCAGGCTCATCCACCTGCACCACGTGGACTTGTCCGTGGAGGCTATTGTGGAAGAGCTCACCAGCCGGCTGGACCGCCCGCGATACAGGGAGGTGGTGCACGCAGATATCTCCAGTCCGGTTCACGAGCAGCCTGGCTTCGCAACCGCAATCGATCGTTCTTGGGAACAGGATCGTCGGAGCCCGTTTGCCAAGCGCGCAGCGACGACCATCTTCTTGCACAGCTTAACTGGAGGGCCAGGAGCAGGGGCTCGAACGGAGGAAGTGGCCCTTGCCTGTCTCGGCCCGGAGGACGATCCCGCACTCTTAGCCCAGGCTCTCAAGGAACTTGAGCGGGTCTGTTGGTACCTGGAGTATGACGGCGACCGATGGCGTTTTGGGCCCGAGCCTTCCCTCAACAAGATGATTGTGGATGAGATGAAGAACGTGGGGGTGACCCGGGCCAAGCGGGTACTGGATGAACGCCTGCGGGCCATCTGGCGACCGGGCGTGTTCGACGTGAGGCGGTTCCCCGTTGAACCTGCCGACATCCCCGACGATGCGGGCAAACCCAAGCTCGCCGTGCTTCATTATGACGCTGCGACTGCCAAAGAGAACGATGAGCATCCGCCAGAGCTGGTAATGCGGCTCTTCAGGGAGAAGGGAACCCTTGGGGAACCGCGGACGTTCCAGAACAACGTGCTGTTTCTGGTTTGTGACGAGACCCATAGAGAGGCAATGGTGAACAGAGCAAGGGAGGCAGAAGCTATCCGGCGTCTCATCAACAATCCCGAGCGCCAGAAACACCTCTCGCAGCACCAGCGGCGCCGTTTGCGGGAACGCAGGGATCAGAGCGAGCTTTACCTCCGGGTGGCCGTGCATCAGGCTTACCGGTTCTTGTATTACCCGTCGGCCGATGCACCGGAAGCGTCAGCTCATCTAGCTTGCGAAATTCTCCCCGCACAGGAGCAGGGCGATCTCCGACAGGATCAGGGACTGGTGATCTTGGAGGTGTTGCGTCGGCTGGAGAAAGTGTACACGGCGGACGACGCACCCATTGCCCCAGAATTCATCAGGCGTCGGACGTGGCCGCGCGGTGCCCGGGAGGTGCTGGTCAGGGACGTAATGCGGGCCTTTGCCATGCGGCGGGGATTAAGAATGCTCTTGGATGCCAAGCCCCTCCGGGAGGGTATCCTCCAGGGAGTGCGGCGCGGCCTGTGGGTTTACTTCGACCCCGCACAGGGCAAGGGGTACGGGGCGGGATCCCCCGATCCGCTGATCCGCCTGGAAGGAGATGCTGCACTTCTCGAACCTGACCTGGCGCAACAACGGGGGATACCCATTGTGGGGGGCGAACCCACCGAGGAGCGATGCCCCGTTTGCGGCCAACTCGCCGCCCAGTGTCAGTGTCAACCACCACCGGCGCCTCCGCTGGAGGGCAAGATAGAGGCCTCAGGAACCGTGGACCAAGCTTTCCAGGGGATCATAGATCAGATGGGTGATCGTGGCATATCTTCCCTGGCCCTGCTGGGCATCCAGCTGGAAGGAAGTGGCCCTCAGGGGGTACGAGAGCTGCGGAGCCTGGGCCTGGCGGTGCCGCAGCTGGGCCCGGGGCAGTTCCGTCTGGATGTTGCGATTGCGGCCGAATTCGATGAGGGTGGAGAGATGAAACTGCACTTTCGCGGTCCCTGGGAGCGCTACCGCGAGCTCAAGGATGCAGTGGTTTCCGCCTTGCAGCATGCCTCGCGGGTTGACGTGCGTGCCGGAATGCAATTCCGCCGACGTGAAGGGTTCACTGCCGATGCACTGGTCCGGATGCGGGATATTCTCCGGCCACTGGAGCTCGGCGGCGTGCGCGTGACTGCCGAGCCCCCTGGGGAGGGGACGAACGGATCGTGAATGAGCGGAGGTTTTTGCTGTACGTGTTCCCCTCTTCTGACGGTTCCTTCGGAGTCGAACTCCGCCAACGGGTGAACGGCCCCCAACGTCTGGAAGAACGGTCGGTGGTGCGCGCCTGGGGTGCCCCGCTTCGGGCTGGTCTATCCCATGTTCTTGAGGCCCTGCGCAAGAGCGGCTACCGGCCGTCGGCTCTCCACCGGGGGCGACGCAGGCCCTTTGAGCTCAGGGAGGACGTTGCCGTCCGCCTGGGTCTGGTGCTTTTGGCCTTGAAGCCTCTGCGTAATTCGACCCGCATGGAGCGGATTGCGGAGGCTATCCAGCAGATGCCCGATGAAGAGGTTTACTACTGGTTCAGCAAAGTCGTATCCGTGCGGAGCGCCCAGCGGGCGGTGAGGGTGCTCCTGGGAGGGGAGTGAAGAGCACCGTGCACGTGCCACTGATCACCACCTGGCTTCCTGTTGAGTTGCTGGGTGCGGAATCTCGTCGCGAGAGAGCAGCTAGCAGCTCCTTGCCGCCGCTGTACTTCCTCCACGTCTGGTGGGCACGCCGCCCGCTGGTGGTGTCGCGGGCGGCAGTCCTGGGGAGCGTGCTGCCGGCGTGGAGCCAGGATTGGCCGGAGGACCTCCGGCGGGTGTTTCCCAATGAAGAGACCTACCGCAGGTGGTTCCTGCGGGAGCTTCTCGGTATCCGGGGGGATCCGGTGGCAGCGCAGCGCGCGATTGAGGCTGCGCGACGGCAGGGAAAGCGAGTAGCAAATCCGTACACCTACAGGCGCGCCTTCACCCACGCGCTCACGGAAGAACATTTGACGCTGCTAAAACGGGTTCTCCAGAGGGGGTGGGGAAGGAACGCTGTTTTGGTTGCGGACCCGATGGCCGGTGGCGGTTCGATTCCGTTGGAGGCTCTCCGGTGTGGTTTGAGGGCGTTCGCCGGTGAGCTCAACCCCGTTGCGTTTGTCATATTACACGCAACGCTCGACTACCCCGCACGTTTTGGAGAAGACCTCGCGAGTGACATCCAGAAATTCGGACGAGCATGGGGCGATCTGGCGCGTAGACGCCTTGAGGGGTTTTTCCCGTCGTCTCGTGACCAGCAGGTTCTTGCATACCTCTGGGCTCGCACGGTAGCCTGCCCTTACACTGGCAAACCAGTTCCGCTCTCTCCCAACTGGTGGTTGCGGAGCAAGGACGAACCCGTGGTCGCAGTCAGGTTGGTCGCGGAACCCGATGCGCCGGAGTGCCGCTTTGAAATCGTGCGAGGGGGCGCGGCCCGCGCGGCGCATCCCGAGCGAGGAACTGTGGCCCGAGGCACCGCAGTCTCCCCCTGGACTGGAGAGGCCATCCCCGGGGATTACATCAAGGCCGAGGCCCGGGCTGGTCGCATGGGGGCCCGGCTTTACGCGGTGGTTATCCAGACTCCGCGGGGCAAGGACTTCAGACTTCCCACGGACGAGGATTTGGAGGCCGTCCGACGGGCTGAGGAGGAGCTTGCCCGCCGGCTGCCCGAGTGGGAGGCTCGGGGACTGGTCCCGGGTGAGGCGTTCCCAGACACAGCTAACGATATTCGACCTCTTCATTATGGCATGGCCACCTGGGCCGACCTCTTCTCACCCCGCCAGCTCCTTGCCCTCTGCACGTACGTCGAGGCGTACCATGAAGTAGCGGCGGAGGTGCGGGCAAGTCTCGGCGAGGACCGGGCCCGAGCAGTGCTGGTATATATGGCATTCGTACTGAGCAAGTGCGTGAATTATAACTCCCGAACAACGTTTTGGGATTATACACGAAACAAGATCGCACATGCCTTCTCTCGACACGACTATGCTTTTAGGCCCAGTCACAGCGAGATGAACCTTCTCGCTCCGGCCCTTGGCTTCGACTGGGCCCTCAAGCAAGTCGCTGAGGCTTACCGGGGCATGGTGCGCCTAGCCGCCCAACCCGCGCGCAGGCTGTGGTCAGTGTCCGGTCTGCAGGCCCCGGTGACTGTTAGGTACGGGAACGCGGCGAACCTATCAGAAGTGCCCCCCGCGAGCGTACATGCCATCGTGGTGGACCCCCCGTACTACGACAACGTGATGTATGCGGAACTGTCGGATTTCTTCTACGTATGGCTCAAACGCACCGTGGGCCATCTTTACCCCGAAGCCTTCAGGGGTCTTCTCACCGACAAGGACTCCGAGGCGGTGGCCAACCCGGCGCGTTTCCGCGGGATGAAGGGCCGCGCCTCGAAAGAATTGGCCGACCAGGATTACGAGCGCAAGATGCTGGCCTGCTTTCGAGAGATGCACCGGGTGCTGAGGCCAGATGGCGTGCTCACGGTCATGTTCACCCACAAGCGTGCCGATGCCTGGAACGCCCTGGGGCGAGCCCTCATCGAGGCTGGCTTCATGGTGGAATCTTCATGGCCGGTACGCACCGAGAGTGAGCATTCTCTCCACCAGGCCAAGAAGAACGCCGCTCGCTCAACCATTCTCCTCACGTGCCGCAAGCGCGAAGATACTGGGGAGCCGGCCTGGTGGGATGAAATCAGGGGCGATGTCCGCCGCGTGGCCCGCGACCGTGCGCGGGAGTACCAGGAGGCGGGTATCACCGGCGTTGACCTCTACCTCGCTACCTACGGTCCGGTGCTGGGGGTACTCTCGCGGCGCTGGCCGGTGCTCTCCGGGGAGGCTGATCCCGAGACCGGAGAGCCGCGGCGGCTGGAGCCGGAGACTGCTCTGGCCGTAGCTCGTGAGGAGGTGGCCAACCTCCGGAAGAGGGGTCTGGTGGGGCGCGCGGTGCGCTTCGACCCGGTTACCGATTTCTGGCTGTTGGCCTGGGATGCCTTTCGGGCGGCGACCTTCCCCGCGGATGAAGCGCGCAAGCTTTCCTTGGCACTGGGTTGCGACCTGGAGGCGGAGCTCGTCCGGGGTCACCGTATCTTGGCCAAGAAGGCCGATACCGTTACCATTCTGGAGCCTGCGCGCCGGCGGATCCGGGGGCGACTTGACCCCGAAGGCTCCTTCACCGTGCTCCTGGATGTACTGCATACCGCGCTCCTGCTGGTAGCCGACGAAGGCACCGCGTCGGCTCTCCGGTTCCTGGAGCAGCGGGGGTATGCTCGCGACAGTGTATTCCTGTCCTTGCTGCAGGGAGCAATACGGGCGGTCCCAGCTGTACGGGACCGGGAGGGCCGGTTCGTTCGCCCAGAAGCTGAGGCCCTGGAGCGGCTCCGCCAGGCTGGGTTTCCGGAACTGGAGCCTGCTCCGGAGCCGGAGAGGCGGTACGAACAGGTACCTATGGAGGAATACGAACGCCAAGGAAGCGGATAGCCCATGGGCGGCTGCTTAACAGAAGTCAAGTGGAACATCTACTACGGTCCGTCGGATGACCGCCTGCGGGACTTTTACATCCCCGCTCTTTCCCGCGCGGTTTCCTATGACCGGACGGCCGGGTTTTTCTCCTCCCGGTCTCTGGCCATTGCCGCTGCGGGGGTGGCCCACCTGGTCCGGTCGGGTGGCAGCATGCGACTCCTGGTGGGTGCACAACTCACTAAGGAGGACGTACAGGCCATCGAGCGGGGTGAGGAGGCCTTCAATGCGGCACTGGAGGCACGGCTCCTTGAGGCGTTGCAGGATCTCGCTTCTGACCCGACGGATCCTGCCCGGCGGCGCCTGGAGGTGTTGGCCTGGCTGGTGGCTGCGGGCAGACTGGAGATCCGCGTGGTGTTGCCCGTGGGGCCGGACGGGCGACCCTTGCCCGCTTCGCTGGCCGCAGAGTACTTTCACCCTAAGGAGGGAGTTTTCACTGACGCCTGCGGGCACCAGGTGGCGTTTTCGGGAAGCGTCAACGAGACGCCTCAGGGCTGGCTCACCAACTACGAGCAACTTTTGGTTTACTTCTCCTGGGATACCTCCCGGCCTTACGTGGTTCAAGTAGCCGGGCGTATCCGCCGCCTGTGGGAAGGGAAGGAGCGGGGCTGGGTTGCGGTCCCCATCCCTGAGGCGGTGAAGGAGAGGCTCATTTGTCTTGCCCCGGATGAGCCACCAGTGCGGGATCCTCTCGAAGAGCGGCCAGCAGCACGTCCCTCGATTGTACCATCGGACCAGCGGGAGCGCATCATATTTGCGTTCTTGCGGGACGCCCCGTACCTGAAGCGAGGCGAGCTCCTGGGGATGCGTACCGCCGGGGTGTGCCCCTGGCCTCACCAGGCGCAGGTGGTGCAAGAGGTCGTTCGCCGGTTCCCGGAGCGCTTTCTGCTGGCCGACGAGGTGGGGCTGGGAAAGACCATCGAAGCCGGGTTGGTCTTACGGTCTCTGCTAGTGTCAGGGGCGGTGCGCCGATGCCTGATCCTGGTGCCCAAGAGCCTCCTCAGGCAGTGGCAGGAGGAGCTCTACGAGAAGCTCGCCCTCAACGTCCCTGCTTTCGACGGAGCCGCGTTCCACGACTATTTCGGGCCCGTCGCTGCTCCCCGGGCTAATCCCTGGGACGCCTTTCCGCTGCTTCTTGCCTCCAGCCAGCTAGCCAAGCGTCGCCAGCGCTGCGAGGAACTTCTACAGGCATCGCCATGGGACCTGGTGATCGTGGACGAGGCCCACCACGCCCGCCGACGCGATATCCAGGCACGGGGCCGCTACCGGCCGAATCGTCTCCTGGCTTTGCTCGAGGGTGAGGGCGGCCGACCGGGGTTAGCCTCCCGCACGAAGGGGCTGCTTCTTCTCACCGCTACTCCCATGCAACTTCACCCGGTGGAGCTTTACGACCTCCTGCGCCAGTTGGACCTTCCGCCAATATGGGCTGCTTCCGAGGACCGCTTCCTTCGCTTCCTGGAAGAGTTGCGCGCTGCGCGTGCCGGCAACGGCGACTGGAGATTCCTCTTGCGCCTGGTACGTGGCACACCAGCCTCGGATCCGGCGGACATCGTCCCCGGACTGCCCGATAGGCTGGGAGTGGTAGCCTGGGAGCGCGTTCGCGGTATCTTCGTTGGGCAGCGGTCGCCGGGGGAGGTGAGGAATCTTTCCGCTCAGGAGCAGGCTGCTCTGTTGGAGCTGTGCCGGCGTGCGTCTCCGCTGGGGCAGAGGATGTTCCGGGCCACGCGGGTGACGCTGCGCCGCTATCGGGAGAAGGGGCTTTTGACTGAGGGGATGCCCGACAGGCGCCCCGAACCGGTTTGGATTGGTATGAGTCCCGCCGAGTGGGAGCTCTACCGACGAGTGGAGGACTACGTTTCGCGTTTCTACCACCGCTTCGAGGGGGAGCGTAAGGGTCTCGGCTTTATCATGACCGTCTATCGGAGGCGATTGACGTCATCCTTCGCTGCGCTCCGTTGCAGCTTGAAGCGCCGCCGTGATTATCTCCTGCGTCGTGTCGGTCCAGCTTTCGGTCTTACTGACGAGGACACTGAAGAAGCGGATCTCCGTGAGGACGTCCTCGAAGAGCTGGAAGCGTGCTTTGCGGAAGGCGAGATCGCGAGATCCCTCCAGGGGCTGGTGACCGAGGAGATACGCGAGATTGAGGATATTATCGATGCGGTGGAGAAACTGGCCGAGGACAGGAAGTTCGCGCAGCTGGTGGACGACCTGCAAAAAATGCTGATGCAGAGAGACACGGTGGTGGTGTTCACCCATTACACCGACACTATGGACGACCTGCGAGCGCGCCTGGTCGGGGTCTACGGCACATCTCTTGCGTGTTACTCAGGTCGAGGCGGCGAACGGTGGGATGGTGGGCAGTGGGTGCGAGTCTCGAAAGAAGAGGTGAAGAACGCTTTCCGGACCGGAGAGATCCGCGTGCTGCTCTGTACGGAGGCGGCCAGCGAGGGGCTGAACCTTCAGACCTGCGGTGTTCTCATTAACTACGACATGCCCTGGAACCCGATGCGGGTGGAACAGCGCATCGGACGTTTCGACCGCATCGGACAGACGCACCCGGACGTCTGGATCAGACACTACTTCCTCTTTGGGCCTAAGGGCGAGGAGACGGTGGAGGCTGCGGTATATCGCGCCTTGGGCGACCGCATCGACTGGTTCCGCTCGGTGGTCGGTGAACTCGCGCCTATTCTGGGTCGCATCCCAAAGACCATCGAACGCGCTGCCATGGCGACGCCGGAGAACAGAAATACCGTGCTGAAAGAAGCCATAGCTGAGATTCGCCAGGAGATCGAGTCGCAAGTGGCAACGATGTCGCTCGATGAGTGGGCCACCGTGCCTTCGCTTCGAGAGGATACCAATCCGCCGTTAGACTTGGCCGACTTGGAGAGGATCCTCCGCACGAGTTCTCTGAGCAAGCGCTTCACGCCTCACCCCGAGATTGCGAATGCGCTCATGCTCGATTGGGCTGGCCGCACCTGGGAGGTGACCTTCGATCCTGACGTGGCGGACGCCCATCCCGGTCGTGTGCGTCTGCTAACGTATGGCGAGGCACTTCTTGAGGAACTGCTCGAGGCCGTGGGAGCTCCGGCGGAGATCGGCGAGGGGGCGGGCGTCATTCGTGTTACCGTGGGCAGCGTGAGGCGCTGGTTCGTGCCCATGGGGAGTGGGAGCATCCGCTCGATTGAGAGACTGGAAGAACTCGAAGAGTGTCTGGCCGATGGGACCATGCGAGTTGAGTGGTCCCATGTCGAACAGGCGCTGCGGGCCACCAAAGAGGAAGCCATGGAGAAGCTTACCCGAACGACAGAGCTAGATACCGCCCGGCAGCTGGCCCGGGGTGCCATCTTACGGGAGCGCGCTCGTCTGCTCATCGCACAGGAGGCTGCTCGTATAGCAGTGAGTGAAAATGGTGATCTGGGCGCGGCGTTGCGGCGTCTGGGGGCAAGTGGATACCCCTGGGCTGGCCTGATGAAGCTAGCCGGGTATCCCGAATTGACGGACGTGGAAGTTGCCCGGAAGAGGTATCTCGAGGACGAGGCCAACCTCATGGCTCCCGAGGAGGCGAGAGCCCGGGCGGTGAGCATACTCAATACGTTGGCTGGAGAGCGAGAAACGCCAAAGGGGCCGCTGCCGGTCGCACAGGACCTTCGAGCGGCAGCCACTGTGTTCCGGATGCCCAGCACAGGCGGAGGCAGGGGAGTCCATTCGAGCTAGGTTCCTAGCGCGCTGTCTGCTTCACAGTTGAGTTGGGATGATGCTTCGTGAGCGGCGGTACCGGGGTTGCCTCTTGGCTTCTGCCGCTGGCAATCCTCTGGGAGCGTCCCTGGTGTTCGTCGGAGAGGAGGCTGTTCTCTGCAGCCTCGGGGGAGGTGCGGCGATGCTCGACTGCCTCCCTGCGTACGGCCGCATCGGGGCTGTCACCGACGATACGTAAATGACGATGACTACGGCTTAGGGACTTCTCGAAGCCGGATCGTCGGCGGGTGCGAACGGAGCAGTTTGCGGAACGGAACCAGGGCTGGGAAGTGTCGCGGCTGAAGAGATCGTCGCTTGTCTTTACGAAGCGTGTCTTGGCTGGTACCGTTCTCAGCGCAGTCCGAACTATCGCGGGTTCCCGGTGGTAACTGTCTGAGCGCCCTAGGTTCCGGGACGATAGGCACTCTGAAGGTACGCCCAACAACGGCAAGGGCTCTGGCAGCGTCATGCGGGTGGCGCCGATCGGCCCTGCTTTCCCAGGTAACCTACGGACTGGTTGTTGTGACTTTGGTCCCTTTGTTTCGGGGGCTCTCGCCTCAAAGCAATAGGGTCCGGTAGCAAATGAAGCAAGGAGTTGCGCCGTTCGCATCGCGCCCGTTGAGGGCGGTTTCCGTTCGGGCATTCGTCCAGCACCTCGCCCGACTGCTTGACCACGAGGCTTACCACCCGTCGCTATAGGGGGATCTCCGTGGTCCCACCATAAGTTTACTACTACAGATGGATTGACGGAGAGTGGTATGTGGGTTCACGTGGGTTGTGCTACACGGGTTGCCAGAGGGTTCGAGACCGCGGGTGCTCCAGACTGCCTGGGGGAGTACACGCGCGAGCGACACCGGTCTCTTGCATGCAAGGCTATTGGAGAACCTGCGTGGGGCATCTTGTGGCCCGACCGGACCACAATCGGTCTGCAAGATCTATGGGCAGGCCCAAAGCGCCGCAGCCGTGGGCCCGCCGGGGAAGGTCTGCTCTTGCCCTCCTACTTCTCCGCGACATCGGTGCTGTCATCGAACACAAAGAATGCACATCGGGGTGTCTCGGGCGATCTTGGGGCATCCCGGTATGTCGGAGAGACATCTCACCTATGTGTTTGGCAAGTTATTTTTGCAGAGTGTGGCGATTAGTTTGTGCATGGCGTCCTGAGAGCGTCCCGTTTCCTCCCTGGCATCGTCCGGGGAGGAAGGTCCTGGGAATCCCGGGACACTTGTACAGCCAAAATGCCGGCCCACACGCCTCATTGGGTACGGTCGCGGAAAGCCGCACCGCTGACGGGCCCTCGCAGAGGTGTGCTATTGGTTAGCCAACACGCTGGATCTTGGCTGGCAGTACTGCCCGCGGCTTCGCCGAAGGGCAAGCCTTATCTAACACCTGCATCGTTGGGTTGTGCGGAATCATCTTCCAAAATTTTTGTCAGCCTGAGCAAATGCCGATGTGCTGAGTAAAGAGGCCGTCCCGCGCCTTTTGCCAACGGCTCCGCCGCTGCACCCGCTCGTTGGTAACACTGCGGATCACGATGGGTGTGAATACCTGACATAAACTGACAACCGCATGCAAGCCAGATGAAGCGTCACGGTGGCAGGTGAAATGCTGTACGCGCTGGTGATCTCGCAAGGCTGTTGAGTGCGGATATCCACGGATGGTAAAGGCCTTTGGTGGCGCTCGTGGCGTTTTGCCTGTGGCATTGTCGGGACCAGGAGGAGACAGATAGATTAGATTTCCCAGTAGGACGGAGATTGGTTGCTCTGGGTTGGTAGAGTTATGATTCACGCGGACATTCATTCGGCTCCGCAGAGAATTGATTGCAGGTCGGGCCTGCTGATCATGACAGACATAGGCAGGAATTTTTCATGTGGGCGAAGAAGAGCAAAGCGTACGTAACCAGCGGTTTCATTCCGTGATTGTCTGGGGAAAGACGAGTTGGGTTGGCGGGGCTAGCGGCGGCAGTTGCCCACAAGGAAACACGTTTTTAAGGTAACACTGATCCGCACTGTAGACCATTTGCAGTCACCACGTGCGTCCACGCAAGCACTCCCGGGTTGTGACTATCTCGCAAGTTGATCTCTCAGTTCGAATCAGTCGAGATGTGGAGAGACATAGTCCGCTAGCGGTTACAGCGGGCAGTTCTTTCTCGTGGTGGGATGTAAAGTGATAGTGGTTGTTATAGTCGGCGTGGTGTTGCTCGGCGGGCTTGTGTGGGCTTGGCACGTGCGCAGGTGCGCCAGCGAACGCGACGGCGGTCCAGGCCTCGGTGAACTGGCAGAGGAGAGCGAAGTTTGTCCCTCTGGTGCTGCTGAAAGTCTGCACACCGGGGAACTTGCTGAAGTTGAAGAGGAAAGGCAGACCGATGTTCCTCGCTTCCCGCGCAAGTCCGTCAAACCCGCCCACAGCCGAGGGAGTCGCGAATCTACTGTTACGGCCAAAAAGAGAAGGAAGAGGATTCGACCGCCGAAGATCGGTGGTCGGCGGGGAAAGCGCGACGAACGCGAGCCGGCTGACGGGCGAGAAGCTCAAACGAAACGCCACACCGGTCCTCGGTTTGGACTGGTATGTTTTGTGCGTGAGCGCACTTGGTACCTGGGGGTGCAAGTGGGAACTACTGATGTTCAGGACGAAGAATCAGGTGCTTGTCGCGTTCTTCAGGATGGGCGATCTCTTTGTCAACGCCCCGGAAAGCCGCACGTTTTTCTCCTGCAAGATCTACACAGTCCCGTTCAGGTATGCGCCGGGGATGGCAAGCCTAGACAGTTCGAATTGCCTGGACCGACTCAGGTGCTCGTCTTCCGACTCGACCGTCGGGGTACATTTGGCCGTCGAGTTCTTCGGATATCGTCAGGCTGGCATCTGCTCGTGGTGGATAGACGGTGGACGCCAGTTCCCACGGGAGAGCAAACGTCTGTCTTGCTGGCGGAGCCCACGTCTATAGAAGGCTATGTGGGGTACGTCATACATGTGGGGGAGGAATTCCGCTTCCACTTTCTTGACGAGGGCGGCGAGCGGGTGAGGGTGCCAATTGGCGGCAGCAAGTTTGAGCTACACGGCTGTTTGCTACGAGATGCCTACCCGGACGCCGGGCCGCTCTATGTCGGGGAAATCCCGCGACTGCGCTTGCGTCGGGGATCCGGCCTTACCTGGGAGAATGTGGGGTGGATTGTTGTAGGGGAGGAGGGGCGGGGAAAGAAAGCACGCACCCCCAACCTGGAGATGCCGCCTGAGCCCATTGAGGGTGGCGAAGTTCCCCTACGCCTTCCCGAAAGCGGGGAACCGGGCTGGTTTTTCGTGCGGGTGTATGACCAGCAAGGTCAATTGATCGAAAGCCACGACTTCAGGTATGCCCGCGATCTGTATAGCATCGAACTGTCTCCTGAGGACGCGCTCCCCAGTGAGCAGGGCCACCGGCCGGTGGATGTCCGCATACGCCATGGGGATGAAGTTGTGCTGATCCCGGCGTCGGAAGAAGCGCGTGAACTTGAGGTAAGTAAGAGCAAGGACCGTTCGGCGATTGTAAACGTTTTCACCGTGCCCGTCTCTCCCGAGATGGAAGAGTTCACTTGGCGGGTCGCGCGCGATGAGTGCCGTGCCATTTGCATTCGGGTGAGAGTAGAACGCGTATGGTGGACGATTGGCCCTCTCAACCAAGTCGCGCCGGAGGGGTGGTCCGACCAGTCACTGACCGTAACACGCAGTAAGATTACGCCTACCTCTGACCAAGGTCTGTGGATCCGGCTTCCGAGTACGGGCTGGGTCAAATCGGTGAGCGTCGGGTTAGAGCGTGCTACGGCTCGCACGTATCCCGTACGGGTTGACGAGAGAAATGTGGTGGTGCCGCTTCGCGACCTGTGTTACGTGGTGGACGGTGCCGATACAGCCCTGCCGATTCCAGTGTACCTGTGGCTTCCAGGACTCGATCGTTCCGCGGAAATCCTTCGCATAATGCCTTCCTTTACATGCCCTCACTGCAATTTTGGCACCGAGTCCCTCGATGAGATCGTGGAACACGCAGTCTCGAATCACCTGGAATCGTACTTCGAGAAGCTGAGCTATGAGCAAATTGCCAAGCTGATAGGAGGACTACCGCGCAAGATATACCTCTGTCCGTACTGTGGACACTACGTACGTGCCGACTGGTATTACGGAGACCCCACCACTGCTATGTTTGATCACCAGGAAAGTCACTGTAGCGCGGCGCAGCGTGTCGATGGCCTTGTGAAGATACAGTTTAGGGTGGTCAGTGACCCAGACATTGTGCGTGAGGAGGTCATCAAAAATCTCCCGTACATGTTCCGGTGCCGTGTGTGTCAGGAGCTCCTGACTGCTATGTCCGAGGCGGAGATCATGAAATGTCTCAAAGAGCACTTGAGGGACGAACACGGTGGATATCTTCAGGTGCGCGCGGCGACCGAGTGTAACAAACCCGCCGTCGACAGGGGGAGACGAGGCACTTTCGGAGGTAGGTGATGATTGGTGAACCCGATTCAGCTTGCGGCCCAGGTGCAACGACGGTATCGCGACTACTTACTCACGACCTTTTCCTTCCGGGATCCCGAGCTGAGAGAATCCTTCCGGAAGAAACTCGAGAGTGGCCACCTGAGCAGGGGTCCCTATATCGAGGCCCCGCCTACGTTTGAGAAAGAACAGACCACTGCCGAGCTGATTCGAGAGGTGCTCGGAAAGAAGGATATAGAACGAGGTTTCCTCGAGGCGTTGGATGGAGACCGGCGCCTCTATCGCCACCAGGCAGAGGCCATACGCCGGGCCATGGCTGGAGCTAACGTGGTTGTAGCTACCGGCACTGCTAGTGGCAAGACCGAGGCGTTTCTCTACCCGATCCTCCTATCCCTATACCAGGAGTTTGAAGCTGGAACGCTTTGCTCGGGCGTTCGAGCCATCATTCTCTATCCGATGAATGCGCTGGCTAACGACCAGCGCGAACGCCTTGGTGGCATTGCGAAGAAGCTGAAGGACTCCGGAAGCAGCTTCTGGTTCACGTTCGGACGGTACACAGGAGAGACTCCGGAAGACGAGACCGATTATGAGCGGGAAGCGCCCGAATGCGAGCGGAACCGCCTCCCTGGGGAGCTGGTTTTCCGGAGCGAAATGCGCAACCAGCCACCCCATATCCTCATTACGAACTACTCAATGCTGGAATACCTGCTCATCCGTCCGGCGGACAGCCTTCTCTTCGATAATGGACGTGGGAAATGGTGGCGTTTCATCGTGCTTGACGAGGTGCACCAGTATCGAGGAGCGCGGGCTACGGAGATGGCCATGCTCTTGCGCAGATTGAAGCAGCGCATAGAGGCGGGGGGACGCAAAGGTGGTTTCCAGTGCATTGCAACGAGCGCGACGCTCGCCGGGGGCAGGGAGGACCGTGAAGCGGTGGCACAGTTCAGCTCGGATCTCTTCGACGCGCCGTTTCGGGCGGACGACATTATCCTAGCATCAACGGTACCTGTCCCCGAGGCGTCAGAGCGTAGGCTGAGCGTGGCAGAGTATGCTACAATTATGAAAGCGCTTGACAAGCCAGCTCCTGAAGGACTGGCCGAACTTGAGCGAGTTGCCGCAAGACTTGGTGTGTCTCCCGTTCGCTCCTCCGCTCCGAAGGTGGTTGCAGGGTTTCTGCTTGAGCGAGACGGCAGGGCAACTGCACTTAGGCGCGCACTCGGAGAGGGGCCACGTCTAGTCGAGGAGCTTGCGGATGAGCTGTTTCCCGAGCTTCCTCGGCCTGACAGGCCAGCTGCGCTCACCGAGCTAGTGGAATTGCTCTCGAGAGCAGAACATCCGCAAACGGGGGCACCCTTGCTGTCGGCACGGTACCACCTCTTCCTCCGGTCATTGGAGGGTGCCTACGTCAGCTATTGGCCCCGCAAAGAAGTATTCCTCGAACGCGGTTCACCTGAAGGATGTGGTGTGCTGTTTGAGGTCGCGCTATGCAACGAATGCGGCCAGCACTACCTCCTTGGAGGAAAGCACCGAAACGGCGTGAGATGGTCGTCTCCGATTCGCGACCCTGCTGACCCTGACTTTGGGGTGGCCTTCTTCCGTGTCATTGAGGGGGCACACCACACGGCAAGAGCCGACGCACGGCCGAGCGGTACTGGCGAGGACGGGAAAAAGGAAAAGGGCATACAGTGGCGGGTGTGCGCCGCGTGTGGCCTAGTTTGGTCGGCTGACGCACCCTCTCCGTTAGCGAACACCGATGAATGCCCGCACCCCAGGGTGCTGGAGTTGGTGGAAGCACCCTCTCCTCAGGACGAGGATCGGGCTGACCGCATCGTCAAATGCGGTGTCTGTGAGTATAGGAGCCATGATCCCGTGCGGGAGGTCACCCATGGCAGTGACGGGCCTCATGCCGTGATAGTGACTACCGTTCACCAGCAACTGCCTGCCCCACGGCGGAAGATAGTCTGTTTTACCGACGGGCGGCAAGATGCAGCATTTTTTGCCTGGTACCTTGATCGGACTCACACCGACATCGTCCATCGAAGGCTGCTATTGGTTGCTCTGAACACCTTAGTCCCGAAGTCGGCTGGCGGTATATCCTTGCAAGCGCTCGTAAGGCGAGTAGCCGAGTTATCCAGGCGACATGGGCTCGTTCCAGCTTCCTATAGCGACGTGGACATAGAGCATCACAGCTGGGTCGCCGTCTACCGCGAGTTCTTGACGGAGCAACGACGCATTAGTTTGGAAGGGGTAGGCCTGTTGCGTTGGCGGATTGAGTGGCCGGGTTGGTTCACGGTCCCGCATGTTCTGTTGGCGGAACCTTGGTGCCTGGACGAAGAACAGGCGTTGAACTTGATCTTTGTCCTGCTGGATATGCTCCGGAACCGCGGGGCGGTTGATCTTCGTGCTCCCAAGCAGATATCCCTCAGGTGGAAAGATCTCAATCTAAGGAGGGAATCACCGTCCTTCGTGGAGCTGAGCTCTGGGATGCGACGGGGGAGCAGGGCTATTCGTTGGGATGGCTGGAAGACCAAGCATTTCTTGTATCTGAGCAAGCTCATCAGGCGTAAGATAGGCACAGGCTTTGCCAGAGCGGAGATCCAGGCTGTCCTCAGGGAACTTTGGGAACACTTCCGAATGTGTGACGAGGCGGCACCCCGCCGGGGCGAAGGTCTCCTGTCGTTTGACCGGGGAGGCTACCGGTTGAACCCCGATTGGTGGCGGGCTGACGTGGTGGCGCCGTCGCAAAGGCTCTACCGGTGTGATGTGTGCGGGGGCCTTCAGGGGGTGTCGGTGGAAGGGATCTGTGTCCCAACCGGATGTGAAGGAACCCTGATTCCCGTCACCCTTAAGGATCTCGGAGAGAACCATTATCGTTCTCTTTATCTCGAAAGGGAGCTAATCCCGCTGAGGGTCGAGGAACACACTGCCCAGCTGAACAGCAAGATGGCTTCGACGTACCAGCGAGAGTTCAAGAAGGGAAGGATTCATGTACTGAGCTGCTCGACGACTTTCGAATTAGGGGTTGACCTGGGAGACCTGGATGTGATCTTCCTCAGGAACGTACCACCGGAGGCGTTCAACTACCTGCAGCGCGTGGGCCGGGCGGGGCGACGCCAGGGATTTCCGGGATTTGCGGTGACCTATTGTCGCCGTTCGCCTCACGACCTCTATCACTTCCATCGTCCGGAACGCCTGTTGGCTGGGAAGGTGCGCCCGCCGGTTTTCACCCTGACGAACGAAAAGATTATTAAGCGCCACGTGGGGGCTGTGGTGCTGGGACACTTCTTCCGCAAGAATCCGCATCGCTTCCAAAGTGTCGAGACGTTGCTGGGCGGTTTCGATTCGCCCGATATCATAGAGGCAGTCCAGAAGCATGTAATTGCGCATCGTGACGAGATTACAGCTGCATTACGCTGCATCGTACCGCGACCGGCATGGGAAATGGTCGGCTTGGACAATGGGAGCTGGACCTACGATGTCGTGGGGCCACATTCACCGCTAGCAGAGGCCTGCTATGAGGTGGCACACGATTACCGGGAAACAAAGAGTCACGAGCGGCAATGGGCTGACATGGGCAACTACCAGGACGCGGACTGGGCAAAGAGGAGGGCCCGGACCATCGCCGAGGAAGATGTGCTTTCCTTTCTATCGCGCAAGGCGGTGATTCCCAAGTACGGTTTTCCGGTAGATGTCGTACAGTTGAGCGTCATAAGCGAGCGCTCTTCTTTAGGATTAGAACTACAACGCGATCTCTCGCTTGCCATTGCGGAGTATGCTCCCAGCAGCAAGGTCGTGGCCGACAAGAAGGAAATCGAGTCCTACGCACTCAAGCGGGTGGCTGGCAGGGAATGGGAACGACGCCATTACAAGCGATGTTCCCGGCACGGTGTATTCATCCAGTGGGAACATGGCCATCCGGAGCCGGAGAGTCCCTGTGGGGATCGGCTGGAACCTCGTACATACGTGATTCCCCGCTTTGGGTTTGTGACATCCAGGAAACCACTCGGGGAGCCCAAGGGGCGGCCTGTACGTGTTTTCACCACCAGGCCCTACTTTGCTGGCTTGATGGAGCAGTCGTCAGGTGGAGCTGTGGTGCCGGAACATGTGCCGTTGGTGAGGATTCATAAGGCGTGCCCCGGAAGGATGGTGATCCTTTGTGAGGGGCGCCGCGGAAGAGGTTTCTACGTGTGTTTTGAGTGCGGAGCGGGCTTTCGGTACCTTCCGGCGCGCCCGCGTTCGCGCGGCCGGGGCCGGGACCGCTGGCCGGCGGAAGCCACACACGAGACACCCTACGGCCGACCCTGTAGTGGATCCCTGCAGAGGGTGTCGCTCGGGCACGAATTCGTGACCGACATACTGAGGCTGGACTTCTTGCTCCCGGTCTCCGGTGCCGGTGACCCGATGTGGTTCTCGTACTCTCTTGCTTATGCCCTTTTGGAAGGTGTAGCGCAGGTACTGGACATACCCTCAACCGACCTAAACGCCACAGTCAGTCATGCTGGTGGCCCTGCAGTCCCGGCCCGGGACAGCCTCCCCAACCCAATAGTGATATACGACAACGTACCGGGTGGCGCAGGCCTGGTGGCTAGCATAGAGGATCCGCTGAAGTTCCGGGAGTGTTTGGAAGCTGCCTTGGAGAGGGTAAGCGGCAGGTGTGGGTGTGACGCTTCATCGAGCTGTTACGGCTGCCTACAGAGCTACCGCAACCAGTTCGCACATCGCCACCTGCAGCGAGGTCCGGTCGCTTCTTATCTGGAGACTTTACTGGACAGATGGGGCGCGTGAATCGAGGCTGTCCGATGATGAGCTGCCAATCCTGCTTGCAGCTAATTCTGCGGTTGCACAGTCGAAATTTTGCTGTCGTACTTCAGGCACGCTCGCAGTAAGATACCACCACCTCATCTTCAATCAGAAGCTGCCTCAGCCAGCGGTAACTCACATACACCGTATCCTGGTCGTGATGCACCAGCAAGCCCCGAACGCTCCTTCCCAGCCGGGCAAGGTTGTCTTTGGCTTTGTCCCAACACCGCAACGCTAACTGACGATTGGCACTCTCTCCCACCGCCCAGGCTCCCACCCAGCCACTGGCCGGATCCACCATGGCCATCAATTGTGCCTTCCTGGTTCCTTGGGCATACCTTACCTTGGTGAAGTCCGTGCACAGCGCCTCAAAGGGCTCCAGTTTCCTTCCCCGCAACAGGTTGAGATTGCCTCTACCTTCCTTCAGGATCCGCCTTACTGCCGAAGGCCGGGAACGGACAACCTGCCTTTTTAGCGCCAGATCCCATTTCTTGAGCAGCCTCCGCAGCCTCTTGTGGTTCACCCGCAGTCCATAGCGCACCCTGAGCTCTACCTGGATCCTCCGGTAACCATAGGCAGGATGCTCCTTTATTATCTGGGACACCTTCTCCTTGAGATCTTCATCCTCTGGGCTGTGGCCACTTCCGCTGACCCGGGGACGACGCTGCCTTTGATACCAGGTGGATTTGGCTACCCCCAGAGCCCTGAGACACCTGTTCAGACCGTATTCCTTGTGGTGCCGTTCCACCAATGATAGCTTGCCGTCCAGGGGCAGCGCGGCGCTGAAAAAGTTCTTGAATAGCGCAATATCTGCTTCCTCCCTGACCCAGCTCCCCTTCGGTTCGCTTAACCTTTTTCGTACGGCTCTGTGTCTTCTTTCCCCGCGGACGTCTTGCGAGTCAGTTTAGTCCAGGGGGAAGCTGGTTTTCTCCAGGGCGGGAGGAGAGCCGTGTGGTGGGTTCGCGGGTTCCGGGGATAAGCGGCATCGGTAGAGTGAAGAGAGGCGTCGGGTTTCTCCAGAGGGATCAGCTACTACTTAGAGAACAGCAAGGGCGCCGTCTGGAGTGCGGTGGCGTTGTTTGCTGATAGGGCGGTCGAGATTAACAAAGGGGGTACTGGAATCGTATGACAGCTGAAGCGCTGGGTTTGGTGGAAACCCGGGGATTCGTGGCTGCGGTGGAAGCAGCGGACGCGATGGTCAAGGCTGCTAATGTGGTGCTGGTCGGTTATGAGAAAATCGGATCTGGTTTGGTAACCGTGATGGTCCGTGGGGACGTCGGGGCTACCAAGGCTGCGACTGATGCGGGGGCGGCGGCAGCCGGTCGAGTCGGTGAGGTTGTCTCGGTACACGTCATCCCGCGGCCGCATCCAGACCTGGAAAAGGTAATGCCCATAGCGGTACAGACGTCTTGAGCACGCGTGATGCGGGAGGTGAGCTGCTGTGGAAGAGCAACTGGTGCGTAATGTTGTGCAGGAGGTCCTGAAGCGCGTGGCAAGTCGCGAGGCGAATGCCTCGGCCGTTTCATCTCAACCACCTTCTGCTGTTCCGAGGGCGGCTGCTTCGTACGGTACGACCGAGTTCGTTGGCTTGGGCGCCGGTGACACCATCGGCTTGGTGATCGCAAACGTAGATCGGCAGCTACACGAGAAAATGGGTCTGGATCCACGTTTCAGGTCTATCGGAATTATTGGCAGCCGCGTTGGCGCTGGTCCCCAGATAATGGCGGCTGACGAAGGGGTAAAGGCGACCAACACGGAGATTCTCTCCATCGAACTGCCGCGGGATACCAAGGGGGGAGCTGGTCACGGCTGCCTCATAATTTTTGGGGCCGAAGAGGTGTCTGATGCCCGTCGCGCGGTGGAGGTAACTCTGAAAGAGCTGGAGAGGACATTTGGTGACGTGTACGTTAACGACGCGGGCCACCTTGAGTTTCAGTATACCGCACGCGCTAGCTACGCAGTGGAAAAGGCATTCCGATCCCCGGTGGGTAAGGCCTTTGGCCTTGTGCTAGGCGCGCCAGCAGCCATCGGGGTGCTGATATGCGACACCGCGGTCAAGGCGGCCGATGTGGAAGTAGTTGGCTACGCTTCTCCTCAACAGGGTCTGAGTTACACCAACGAGGCCGCCATTTTCATAACCGGTGACTCGGGCGCGGTTCGCCAGTCCATCATCGCTGCGCGCGATCTCGGCCTGAGCATCTTGAGTCGCATGGGCGAAGAGCCAAAGCCTCTCGGCAAACCGTACATTTAACGGGGCATGGACATGGAAAGGGGGGAGTGAAACGTGGCTGTAACCAGGAAGCGCTCCAAGAGGTTCGAGGTCCTTGCAGCCCGGCCGGTGAATCAAGACGGTTTCGTGGCTGAGTGGCCGGAAGAAGGTCTCATCGCACTGCACAGCCCCAACGATCCGCGCCCCAGCCTGAAAGTGGCGGGGGGAAGGGTCGTCGAACTGGACGGCAAACCCCGTGAGGAATTCGACATGATCGACCAGTTCATAGCTGATTATGCCATCGATCTTTCCGTCGCCGAAAAGGCCATGACCATGGATTCCCAGGAGATTGCGCGGATGTGGGTCGATCCATGCGTGCCCCGCGAGAAGGTAGTGGAGATCTTCCGCGGCCTGACGCCGGCGAAGATCCTGGAAGTGGTGGACCATCTCAATGTGGTCGAAATGATGATGGCCATGTACAAGATGCGGACGCGGAAGACGCCCGGTAACCAGTGCCACGTGACCAATGTGCGGGACAACCCGGTGCTGCTGGCCGCGGACGCGGCGGAGGCCGCACTGCGAGGTTTCATCGAGGAAGAGACGACGGTGGGCGTAACTCGCTACGCCCCCTTCAATGCCCTGGCTTTGCTGGTTGGCTCCCAGACCGGGCGGGGCGGAGTTCTGACCCAAGCTGCGCTGGAAGAGGCAACGGAGCTCCTCTTGGGCATGAGAGGGTTCACTGCCTACGCGGAGACTGTTTCGGTCTACGGGACGGAGCGGGTATTCGTGGACGGCGACGACACTCCGTGGTCGAAGGCATTTTTGGCCTCCGCCTATGCTTCCCGGGGCATCAAGATGCGCTTCACCTCGGGGACCGGTTCCGAGGTACAGATGGGATACGCCGAAGGGAAGTCCATGCTGTACCTGGAGATCCGCTGCATCATGGTCACGCGAGGGGCGGGCGTGCAGGGCCTCCAGAACGGATCGATCAGCTGCATCGGTGTTCCCGGCGCGGTTCCGTCGGGTATACGAGCGGTACTGGCTGAAAACCTCATCACCGTCACCCTCGACCTGGAGGTAGCCTCAGGAAATGACCAGACCTTTTCCCACTCCGACATTCGTCGGACTGCTCGCATGCTGATGCAGATGCTGCCAGGCACCGACCTCATCTTCTCTGGATACAGCGCCGTTCCCAACTACGACAACATGTTCGCGGGGTCAAACTTCGACATTGAAGACATGGACGACTACGTGATTTTGCAACGCGATCTCATGGTCGACGGGGGCGTGCGGCCGGTTAGCGAGAGCGAGGTCATTGCCGTGAGGAACAAGGCGGCGCGAGCCCTGCAAGCGGTGTTCGCCGAACTGGGACTGCCGGCCATTACGGACGAGGAAGTGGAAGCGGCTACCTACGCGCACGGATCCGAGGATATGCCAGAGCGCCGAGTGACCGACGACCTTAAGGCCGCTCAGGATCTGCTGAAACGAGGGGTTACCGGTCTGGACATAGTCAAGGCGTTGGGCAAGCGAGGGTTTGAGGATGTAGCTCGCAACGTACTGGGAATGCTCAAGCTGCGCATTTCTGGCGACTATCTGCAGACATCCGCTTGGGTTGATGGAGAGTTCAATGTGTGGTCGGCCATTAATGACCCCAATGACTACCGCGGTCCCGGGACTGGCTACCGGCTGAGCCCTGAGCGCTGGCAGGTACTGAAGAACATTCCTCAGGCGAAGCGTCCGGAGGAGATCGGTGAGTAGCCTAGCGGGAAAGGGGTGGGGAGCGTGCAGGTTGATCAGACGCTTGTAGAGCGGATAGTAAGCCAGGTCCTTGCCGAACTGGGGCAGCGTCAGGGAGCAATCGCCCAGCCTGGGGGGACGGCGGACGACGGTTTGGTGGCACTGGAAGAGATGGGAGAGGCGAAGCCCGGTACTCGCAGTGACGAAGTGGTAGTTGGCCTGAGCCCTGGCTTCGGAGCTCGGTTCAAGAGGAACATCACTGGAATTCGCCTCAGTGCCGTCTTGCGTGAGCTGCTGGCCGGAATTGAGGAAGAGGGCGTGTCGGCCAGGGTGGTGCGGGTCCGGCACACGTCGGACGTGGCGTTCATCGGGCACACGGCGGCCAAATTGAGCGGTTCCGGAATAGGCATTGGAATCCTGAGCCGAGGGACTACAGTCATTCACCAGAAAGACTTGGCGCCACTCACCAATCTCGAGTTGTTTCCCCAGTCGCCAATTCTCGATCTGGAAACTTACCGCGCAATTGGACGGAACGCAGCGAAGTACGCCAAGGGCGAAGCACCTGCCCCAGTTCCGGTGAAGAATGACCAAATGGCTAGACCCAAATACCAGGCTGTGGCAGCAGTGCTTCACATCAAGGAAACCAAGCTGGTCGAGCCAGGGGCGCCTCCTGTGGAATGTCAAGTGCGTTTTGCAAGCTGAGGAGGTGGCGAGATGAACGAGCAGGTGATCGAGCAGATAGTGCGTGATGTTCTACGCCAGATTCGCGCTGGCGGGTCCAAAACGACAACCTTGGCGGACAAACCTGGGTCTGAAGCGTCGCCACAGGCGGAGAAGAAGGACCTGGATCCGCAGCGCGATTATCCGCTGGCGCAGAAGCGTCCGGAGCTGTTGCGGACGGCGACTGGCAAGAAGCTGGAAGAAGTCACCTTCGAAGCGGTAATGGCTGGCCAGGTTGATCCCCTGGATGTGCGAATTACTTCCGAAACCTTGCTGATGCAGGCCGAGATTGCGGAAGGTGTCGGGAGAACGCAGCTGGCCAACAACCTGAGGCGGGCTGCGGAGCTGGTCCGGGTCCCTGACGAGCGCATCCTGGAGATGTACAACGCGCTGCGGCCCAACAGGAGCACTAAGGCGGAACTTCTGGCTATCGCTGATGAGTTGGAGAAGGAGTACGAAGCCAAGATAAATGCTGCGTTCGTGCGTGAGGCAGCCGAGGTGTACGAGCGGCGGGGGCTCCTCCGTACCGGCTGACGGAAGTGGGCTGCTTGGCTTATTAGAGGTTGGCTGATCTGGTCCGCACGGACGCTCCGGGAGGCACGGGCATTGCCGCTGGTGGCAGGAGTCGACATCGGCAACAGCACCACGGAAGTGGTTGTGGCACGGGTAGAGGGGTCATCCAGCCCTGATTTTCTGGGTAGCGCCATAGTGGCCACCACAGGCGTGAAGGGCACTCAGGAAAATGTCCAGGGCGTGCTGCAAGCGCTGGAGGAGTGCATGCGATCCATCGGTTTGCAGCCTCGGGACGTGGAGGTGGTGACCCTCAATGACGCTACCCCGGTGATGGCCGATGTCGCCATGGAAACGATTAGCGAGACCATAATTACGGAGTCCACCATGATCGGCCACAATCCGAGCACTCCCGGTGGAGCGGGTATGGGCGTGGGCAAGACGATCCTGCTCGACCACCTGGATATGGCTTCACCCGGGGAGTCGGTCATAGTGATCATTCCCGGGCACCACGATTTCGATCAGGCGGCACGAGCCATAAATGAGGCTGCAAACCGCGGCATTGACGTCCGGGGAGCCATAGTCCAGCGGGATGACGGGGTGCTGATCAGCAACAGGTTGCAGCAGGTAATACCCATTGTGGACGAGGTGAAGTTGATCGACCGCGTGCCCCTGGGGGTTCCCGCCGCGGTCGAAGTCGCCCAGCCGGGCCGCACCGTCTCGACGCTCAGCAATCCCTACGGTGTAGCGACGGTGTTCGGGTTGAGTCCAGAGGAAACGCGGGCCATTGTCCCTCTCACCCGTGCTCTGATAGGGAACCGTTCCGCGGTGGTGATCAAGACGCCGGCCGGCGATGTCCAGGAGCGTCGCATTCCGGCTGGGCGATTGACGCTGGTGGGCGATCGAGGGACCGCGGAAGTGGACTTGGAACTCGGCGCTGATGCAGTCATGGAGGCATTGGAGCGAGTGGGACAGCTGGCAGACGTACAAGGCGAACCGGGTACCAACGTGGGCGGCATGCTGGAGCGAGTGAGAGCTGTGATGACCGAGCTCACCGGGTTGCCCGGCGATTCCGTGCGCATCCAGGATCTTCTGGCCGTGGACACCATCGTTCAGCGGCCGGTGGTGGGGGGTGTGGCCGGCGAGTTCAGCTCAGAGGAGGCGGTGGCTCTAGCGGCCATGGTCTCCAGCTCGCGACTGCCCATGGAGCAGATAGCGGACATGCTGCGCGTTGAGCTGGACGCTGAGGTAGTGCTGGGGGGAGTGGAGGCTCATATGGCGTTGCTTGGCGCCCTGACCACTCCCGGCATCGACCTGCCAGTAGCGATACTGGATCTTGGGGCGGGCTCGACGGATGCAGCTTTGGCCGATCCCGAGGGAGGCATAAAGGTGGTGCACCTGGCAGGTGCGGGGGACATGGTTTCCATGCTCATAGATGCGGAGCTGGCCCTGGACGACCGCAACCTGGCGGAGGAGGCCAAACGGCATCCTGCGGGCCGGATGGAGAACCTGTTCTTATTCCGGGGAGAGGAGGGCGACGTCAGGTTTTTCGAGGAACCTGTGGATCCCCAACTTTTCGCGCGCACCGTGGTGGCGCGCCCGGAGGGCATGATTCCTCTCCCCGGTGATGTGCCGGTGGAGAGGGTGCGGGCCGTGCGGCGACGAGCCAAGGAAAAGGTGTTCGTGCGCAACGCTTTGCGGGCTCTTGCTCGCGTAGCTCCCGGAGGGAACGTGCGCCTGCTGGATTTTGTGGCCTTGGTGGGTGGCTCTGCGCTGGATTTCGAGGTGCCGGCTCTGATATCGGATGCCTTGGCCGAGTACGGCGTGGTGGTAGGCACGGCCAATGTGAGAGGAGTGGCCGGTCCGCGCAACGCGGTGGCCACCGGCCTGGTCCTAGCCTACGCCTACCAGCATGGAGGTTGAAAGCCAGTGAATGCGGCTAGCCGCCCGGTGGTATTGGTCGCGGTCTCACCAAACGGGCTGGACCAGAGCTTGGTGCGACAGGTTCTGCTGGGTCTGGAAGAAGAGTCAGTTCCCGCCGAGGTGGTGGAGTGGGAGCAGGGGCGGACGGCTGAAGAGCTAGCGCACGAGGCGGCGGCAAGGTCACCACTGGGCGTGGGCGTGGGCATTGGGAAGGATGCATGGGTGGTTGTTCATCACCGCCGCCTCCGGAAGAGCAGCCCGCTGTTTCGCGTGCACGGTCGGACTTGCCCGGCAGATATGGTGCGCGATGCGGGGCACAATGCTGCTCGGCTGGTGAAAGGCGTGCCCTTCAAATGGAGCGAGTACGGTGAGCCCGTGTGCAGAGGAGGCTAGTGGCGTCGTGGACCGGAAGGCCGTAGGTCTGATCGAAACCGTGGGGCTGGTCGCGGCCATAGAAGCTGCCGACGTCGCGGTAAAGGCGGCCAATGTGGAATTGGTTGGATATGAGTTGGCCCGGGGCGGCGGTATGGTGACCGTCAAGGTCAGGGGCGACGTAGGTGCCGTGCGGGCAGCGGTCGATGCTGGTGCTGCGGCAGCTGCCAAAGTGGGCCGAGTCGTGGCTGTCCACGTCATACCGCGACCGCATGAGGACAGTTTGCCCATGGTACAGATGGTGGAAAGGATTAGCCCCAAACCACCGCCACCGCCGCGCGACATGGCGGAACAGCCGGGCGTAAATGAGAGCGCTGCCGAGGAGGAGATCAAGCCCTCGGAGCCTCCTGAGCCGACCGAACCGGAGGCACCGGAGCCCACAGGTGGTGTTCCGGAGCCAGAGGCAACTGCGGAACTCGCTCGGGAGGAAGCACCGGTGGCCGAGGATGATATCTGCAATCTCTGTGGAGATCCGAAATGCCCCCGACGTAAGGGGCAGCGCCGGACGCTCTGTATTCACTACCACGAAGAGGACGGGGAGGAGAGATAGAGTTGATCACCGAGGCCCTGGGGATGGTGGAGACCAAAGGACTGGTCCCGGCCATTGAGGCCGCGGACGCGATGGTGAAAGCGGCCAACGTCCGCCTGATAGGCTACGAGAAGATCGGCTCAGCCCTGGTCACGGTAATGGTCCGCGGGGACGTGGGTGCGACCAAGGCTGCTATTGACGCCGGCGCGGCCGCTGCACGCAGACTGGGTGAGGTTGTCTCGGTGCACGTGATCCCTCGGCCCCACTCGGACGTGGGGAAAATGCTCCCCGGCTCCATCTGAGAGTGTACCAGGGTACTGGGAGTGATATGTCGTGGAGGCAGCAGTAGTGACGAACGGCGACGGGAAGGGTTTGCGAGAAGTGGTTACGCAGGTGGTGCAACAGGTCCTGCGTACGGTTTCTTTCCCCAGCCTGAAGGAGCTCTGCGAAATCCCCGTCGGGGTTTCGGCCCGGCACGTTCATCTCTCGTCGGAGGACGTGGAACGGCTCTTCGGGCCAGGGTATCAGCTGCGGCCTCTGGTGGAGCTCCAGCCTGGCCAGTACGCGGCCAAGGAAACGGTCACCCTCGTGGGTCCCAAGGGGGTGCTGCAAAATGTGAGGGTGCTGGGCCCTCCGCGAAGCCGCACGCAGGTAGAAATATCGCGGACTGACGGGTACGTGCTGGGACTGAATCCTCCGGTGCGGGACTCGGGAGATCTGGACGGTTCGGAAGGAGTGGTAATTGTGGGCCCGCGCGGGGCCGTGGCCCTGGCGGAGGGGGTGATATGTGCCGCACGGCACATCCACATGCCACCGGAACACGCGGCAGCTCTGGGATTGAAGCAGGGCGAGCGAGTGAGGGTGAGGACCGACGGGATCCGGCCAGTGGTTTTTGACTCCGTGCTGGTGCGGGTGAGCGAGGAAGCGCGCACCGAGATGCACATAGACACGGACGAAGCGAATGCAGCTGGTCTTTCTACTGGCGACAAGGTGAGGCTGCTCTTGGATGCCTCGGAGTGATGGGTGATCTATATTGCCAGACATTCCCCAACTTGCAGAAGAACGGATACGTAAGGCGGCAGCCCTGTTACGGGAGGGACCGGTGATCCATACCGGTGCACTCCGCGTGGGGGTTGACCTGGGTACGGCGTATGTCGTCGTGACCGCCTTGGACGAGGCAGGAGACCCAGTGGGAATCGCGCTTGAGCCCGCCGCGGTGGTGAAGGACGGACTGGTGGTTGACTACCTCGGTGCAATTGACATTGTTCGCGCTTTGGTGAGAAACCTCGAGGAGGCACTGGGAAGCCGCCTGTTGAGTTGCGCGGTGGGTCTTCCACCTGGTACGCGACGGCTGGATGGTGGAGCCACGGTGCACGTGTGTGAGGCTGCTGGCCTGGAGGTGGAAAGGGTGGTGGACGAGCCCTCCGCCGCGGCGGCGCTGCTGGGCATTGGTGATGGCGTGGTGGTGGACGTGGGGGGCGGTACCACGGGCATTTCGGTGCTTCAGGCCGGCCGCGTGGTTTACACCGCGGATGATCCAACGGGAGGGACGCACTTCACCTTGGTGATAGCCGGGCGGTTCGGGATCGACTTTCAAGAGGCAGAACGGATCAAATTGACGCCAGAGGAACAACCTCGCCTGTTTCCGATTCTCGTCCCGGTGATGGAGAAGGTTGCTCGCATAGTTGCCAGGCACATTTCTGGGCATCCCGCAGAGAGAGTGTACCTAGTCGGTGGGGCGGCAGCGATGCAGGGGTTCGCGGATGTTATGGCCCAGCGATTGGGGATGCCGGTGGTGGTGCCCCCGGAGCCGCTCCTCGTCACTCCGTTGGGGATAGCTCTACATGCGCGGGCGGGAGGTGTGAACGGTGGAGCTTGAGCAGCTGGTGACAGCGGTGGTGAGGGCGGTTGTAAGAGCTCTCGGACAAGAGGAGACGGCAAAGGGGAATCCGCCGCCTCCCGCTTGTGGAAGGCTGGTGGCGCTGATCACCGGTGGACTTGTAGGGGCGGAGGAAGCTTTTGCGGCTCTGGAGAGGTTGCTTCGTAGAGGCTACCAGCTGGATGTCGTACTCAGCAAGTCGGCTGTTGCCATCCATTCCCCGGACGCACTGCGCGCTCGGTTACCTGGAGTTCGGTTGCATTTAGCCGTCGAAATGCAATCGCCGCACCAATTGCTGAGCTCTTGCGACCTGGTCGTGGTTCCGATCATGACCCGCCACACGGCCGCCAGAACGGCTCTCCTCCTTTCTGATACGTTGCCCGTTTCTCTCATCCTGGATGCTTTGCTGCGGGGCAAGCCGGTGGTGGCGGCGCGTGATGCGGCGGATCTGAGCCTGCCGGGCTGGCGTGGGCAGGCACGGGGAAATGTCCCCTCTGGGTTGCGGACGGCCATGGAGGAAGTGTTGCAGCGCTTGGCCAGTATGGGCGTGGAGCTGGTAGAAGCTCGACAACTGTATGAGGCGGTGGAGCGGCGGCTGGCCGCGCCAGCGGCGACCGAGGCCAGGGTTCCAGACGGATCGTCGCGTCTCAGTCGACAGGTGATCACGGCCGAGGCGGTAAGGATGGCTGCCATGCGGGAGGACCGTACCCTGGATGTGCGCGGTGCCATTGTGACACCGCTGGCGCGAGATTTGGCGCGACAATTGGGGGTTCACTTCGTCGAGGAGGTTGGCCAGTGCACATTGGCAAGGTAGTCGGGAACGTGGTTGCCACGCGCAAAGATGAGCGCCTGGTGGGGCATAAGCTGCTCATCGTGCAGCCCCTGAGTGTATGTCGGGGCAGCATCCGGCCAGCTGGGGACACACTGGTGGCCATCGACGCGGTGGGGGCCGGGATAGGCGAGATGGTGGTGTACGTGTGTGGCACTCCAGCCCTGCGCGTGGCAGGGAGCTCCGGCGCCCCGGTGGACGCGGCCATTGTGGGCATAGTGGATTGCGTAGAAGCTCCTGCACCTCCTGAGGAGTGAGGTACGTGCGTGTGTACACCCGTGCCGGCGACAAGGGCGAGACGCGTCTGGGCGACGGGCGGCGCGTGAGGAAGGATCATCCTCGCGTTGTTGCCCTGGGTGCTGTGGACGAACTAATGGCAGCGCTGGCAGTAGCTCGCAGCGCGTCCACAGTACCCTGGGTGGCGGAGGCGCTGACTGACCTCTTGCCGCAATTGAGCATCGTATGCGCGGAGCTGGCCCTGGCAACCCGCCGGCGGGCTGAGCTGCGGATTGGGGAAGAGCAGACGCGCCAGCTGGAGTCCTTAATCGATCGCGCGCAGGAGGTTCTACCTCCCCTGAGCGGGTTCCAGGCCCTGGGGGAGACCATGGCCGAATCCACGCTTCACTTCGCTCGCACTGTGGCCAGAAGGGCTGAAAGGGCAGTAGTGCACCTGGCGGACACCGAGGAAGTAAGTGGCCGGTTGCTGGCCTATTTGAACAGGCTCTCTGACCTGCTGTACATGCTGGCCCTGGTGGAAGGACACGAGCACCTGGTGCGGGAGGTCAAAAGGAGGGTCGTGGAGCGAATGTCCAGCAACGCTCGTGGAGGCCCGGGATGCCTCTCGCCGGACTTTCAGCTGACGCTTGCTGATGCCAGGCGGTGGGGGGAGGCCGCTCGGCGGAAGGCAGGCGAGCTGGGCGTGGCGGTGGTGGTGGCTGTTGTGGATGCCGGCGGCCACCTGCTGCTGCTGGAGCGGATGGAAGGCGCGCTGCTGGTGAGCATTGACCTGGCAGTGAAGAAGGCCTACACGGCAGTTGCCTTGCGCACGGATACGGCCAGTCTGGGCGCCAATGCACGTCCAGGATCTGCGCTGTACGGCATTCAACACACAGATCCCAGACTGGTCGTGTTCGGCGGGGGCATTCCCTTATTCGCGGGTGAGCGACTCGTTGGCGGCGTGGGGGTAAGCGGTGGGACGGTGGAGCAGGACGTAGCCTGTGCAGAGGCCGGAATCGCGGCCTTGCAGACACGAAGTGCGTGACCATGTTTGGGAGGCGACTTGGTGATGAGTGTGAAGGCAGAGCGGGAAGACATTGCTGAGATTGTGGCTCGCGTGCTGGAGAAGCTGGAGAGACGCCTGGAGCGTCAGCCAGGTGGTCGCGGCGTGTATTCCTCCGTTGCTGATGCAGTGGCGGCAGCCGAGCGCGCGCAGCGCAAGCTCGAGGGGCTGGACTTCGAAAAGAGAGAGCAACTGATAAGTTCCATGCGGGAGGCTGCCCTCGCCAACGCGCGGCCGCTGTCGGAAATGGCAGTTAAGGAAACCGGGCTCGGCCGGGTGGAGGACAAGATCATGAAGAACATCCTGGCTGCCCGGAAGACGCCAGGCACCGAAGACCTGTGTCCCCGGGTTTTCACGGGTGATCACGGCCTCACCCTGGTCGAGATGGCCCCCTACGGCGTGATCGCCTCCATCACCCCCGTGACCAACCCGTCGGAGACCATAATTTGCAATGCCATTGGCATGATTGCGGCAGGCAACTCGGTTGTGTTTTGCCCCCATCCGTCGGCGCGACTCACTTCGGTGCGGACCGTGGAGCTTCTGCACGACGCCATCTCGCGGGCGGGTGGACCGCCCGACCTGGTGACCATACTTGAGAACCCGTCAATCGCGGTGGCCAATGAACTGATGCGCCACCCCCGAGTGGCCCTGGTGGTCGCTACGGGAGGACCCGGGCTGGTGCGGGCTGCCCTCACTTGCGGCAAGAAGGCCATTGCAGCGGGGGCGGGCAACCCGCCAGTGGTGGTTGACCAGACTGCAGACGTGGTCAAGGCAGCACGAGACATTCTCGCCGGGGCCAGTTTTGACAACAACCTGCCCTGCATCGCCGAGAAGGAGCTGGTGGTGGTGGAGGAGGTGGCCGATCTCCTCATTCAACGGCTCCAGCGCGAGGGTGCCTATCTGATCCAGGGCCGAGATGTGGACGCGCTCACCAAGTTGGCATTCACACCGGTTTCTGCCAAGGACGGCGAGGAGCATGGATGCTCGGATCAGGTCTCCCACTGGCTTGTCAACAAGGAACTCGTGGGCAAGGATGCGTGGGTCATCCTGGAGCGGATCGGCATTGAGGTTTCCCGCGACACACGCCTGGTGATTTTCGAGGCGGACGCCTCGCATCCGTTTGCGCGGGAAGAACAGTTGATGCCGGTGCTGCCCATCATCCGGGCACGAGGGACGGAGGAAGCCATGGAACTGGCAGTCCGGCTCGAGAAGGGCAACCGGCATACAGCAGTGATGCACTCCAAACATGTCGACAATTTGACCGCCCTGGCCCGAGCCATAAAGACCACGATTTTCGTCAAGAACGCTCCCTCTTATGCCGGCATAGGGGCGGGCGGCGAAGGATATTGCAGCTTCACAATTGCTGGCCCCACAGGAGAGGGGTTAACTTCAGCTCGCAGCTTTGCCCGGCAGCGACGCTGCGTTCTGAGTGAGGGTTTCCGGATCATCTGATGCGAGTCTGACAGGGGTGTGGCAATGAGCCTGACTAGTTCTGCCTTACCGGATGCCGCAGCTGTGGTGAAGCAAGCGGGAGTGGTGGGAGCAGGAGGAGCAGGTTTTCCCACATACGTCAAAATGGGCTCCCGCGTACGCCTGGTCATTGCGAATGGCGCCGAGTGTGACCTGCTGATGAAGAAGGACCAGGAAGTGATGACTCGCCACGCCGAGGGCATTGTGCGTGGACTGGAGCTGGTTATGCAATCCACGGGGGCGGACCGGGCGGTAATTGCCCTGAAGAGGAAATATGCGCCCGCGTGGGCAGCCCTGGAGGCCGCGCTGGGGAGGCATCCCCAGATCGAACTGTTCGCCCTGGACGATTTCTACCCGGCTGGCGACGAGTTCATCCTGGTGAACGAGGTCACTGGCTGTGTGGTTCCGGAGGGCGGGTTGCCTCTCGATTGCGGTGTAGTCGTGCAGAATGTAGAGACCCTGTGGAACGTGGCCCGCGCGATGGATGGCAGCCCGGTGACGCACAAATATGTCAGCGTGATGGGGGAGGTAAGCTCGCCCGGTACGTACCTGGTCCCGCTGGGAATGCCGGTTGGCGCGCTGGTGGGTCTAGCAGGCGCCGCCTCGGATGTGGTCCTCATCGACGGTGGAGCGATGATGGGTAAGGTTGTCTCCCGCCAGGATCCTGTCACCAAGACCACCGGCGGGATCCTCGTTCTTCCCCCCGATAATCCCGCGGCCTTGGGAAAAACGCTGTCCCTGCGATCCATCTTGTACCGGGCGAGGAGTGTGTGCATTCAGTGCCGCGCCTGTACCGACATGTGCCCCCGGTATCTGTTGGGGCACAGCATCGAGCCACACCGCGTCATGAGAACCGTGGCATACGGCGCACGCGATACAGCGCCCCTAGGGGCTCTCCTTTGTAGCTTGTGCGGCCTGTGTCAGTTCTTTGCCTGCCCCATGGGGCTGAGCCCAGCGCGGGTAAACGAGGCGGTGCGGATTGAGCTGTCGCGGGCGGGAACAAAATTGCCACACAAGCGGCGCACTCCAACTCCACGTCCACTTGCTCGTTATCGGCGCGTTCCTTCTGGGCGCCTGGCACAGCGCCTTGGCGTTGCCCGGTATGACGTGCCTGTTCCGTACAGAGGTGAGGTTGCCCTTGAGCCTGAGTCGGTGCTCACCCTGCCCCTGGGGCAAGGGGTGGGTCGGCCTGCGGTCCCGGTTGTGCGAGCGGGAGAAGAAGTTTCGGCGGGACAAGTGATTGCGGAAGCTGCCCCTGCCGGCCCTAGCGTGCCGCTACACGCTCCTGCTGATGCTGTGGTGAGGCAGGTCACGAGCGTCGCGGTGACCCTGGAGGTGCGCGGATGAGAAACGCAGTCGGAGTGGTGGAATGGACGAGCATTGCCTTGGGCATCGATGCTACCGATGCCATGGTGAAGGCAGCGTCGGTGGAGCTGCTCTACTCCCAGCCGGTGTGCGCGGGCAAGTATTTTGCCATGATTCGCGGCGACGTATCAGCGGTCAACACTGCTGTTACCTCAGGAGTTGAGCGCTACCCGGAGGCAGTGGTGGATCATGTTGTCATACCAAATCCTCACCCTGACCTAATTCCGGCCCTGGCTGGGGCGGTAGAGGTACCCCCGTCGCCCTCGTTGGGAGTGGTGGAAACATTTTCGGTAACGGCTACCGTGCGTACAGCGGATGTAGTGGCCAAAACCGGGCAGGTGAAGCTCATAGAGGTCCGCCTGGCCTGTGGTCTTGGTGGCAAGGCTTATCTGTTGATGGTGGGGGAGGTCTCAGCGGTAGAGGTGGCAGTGCAAACTGCGCGTGCCACTGCGAAGGAGGCACTGGTGGCTGCGGTGGTGATTCCCATGCTCCACCGCCAGCTGTGGGCTAAAGTGCGGTGAGAGGGGGTGAGCGGAGGAAGGTCACCGGTTGGCGTCGGTTGGTGCGAGTCAAGCCGGCGGCTCCAGAACACAGAAAGGAGGCTCTAATGAATGGGAAGCAAGATCATGATCGCTCCCAGGAGATACGTACAAGGTCTGGGGGCCCTGGCAGAGATCGGCGATCAGGTTAAGCTTTTGGGAGACCGGGTCTTCGTGACCGGTGGTCGCACCGCACTGGCGGAAACCCGGGCATTCATCGAGAAGAGCCTGTCGGAGAAAGGCCTCGCTGTCACGTTTGAGATATTCCGTGGCGAGTGTTGCGACCCGGAAATCGAGCGGCTCAAGGGACAGGCTGAGGCAGCTGGCTCAAACGTGGTCGTGGGAGTGGGCGGCGGCAAAGTCATCGACACTGCAAAAGCCGTGGCCTGTCTGATGAAGGTACCGGTGGTGATTGTACCTACGATCGCTGCCAGTGACGCTCCCTGCAGCGCCCTGTCGGTCATATACACTCAGGACGGAGTGTTCGACCGTTACTTCGTGCTACCTTCCAACCCGGATCTCGTGCTCGTGGACACTGCGGTGATTGGCAGAGCCCCTGTGCGGTTCCTGGTGGCCGGCATGGGAGATGCTCTTGCCACCTGGTTTGAGGCAGATTCGTGTTATCGGGCTACCGCCAAGAATATCCCCGGTGGTTATACCACGGCGGCGGCCTTGAATCTGGCACGGCTGTGCTACGAGATCTTGCTCGAGTATGGGGTTTCCGCCAAACTGGCTGTCGAGAAGCAGGCGGTAACCCCGGCTGTGGAAAAGGTGGTGGAGGCCAACACTCTCTTGAGTGGCATCGGCTTTGAGTCCTCGGGGCTGGCTGCCGCTCACGCTGTGCATGATGGCTTCACTGTCCTCGAGGAAACCCACCATTACTACCACGGCGAAAAGGTGGCGTTCGGAACCCTAACCCACCTGGTGATGGAGGATCGGCCAACCGCTGAGATCAACGAGGTAATGGAGTTCTGCTGCGCAGTCGGTCTTCCCATCACTCTGGCCCAGATCGGCGTTACTGATCCTACCCCCGAGAAGATCCGCCGCGTAGCGGAAAAAGTGTGTGAGCCGGGGATGATGGTGCACAATATGCCCTTCCCCGTCAACGCGGATATGGTATACAACGCGATTTTCGGTGCCGACGCCCTGGGAAGGGAGTTCCTGGCGAAGAGACAGTAGGTACGTGGGGCCCGTGGCTCATGCCACGGGCCCCCGCGGGCCCTGGGAGGGGGTTGGTGGGATGATGAGGCAGCCATTGATCCTGGCTATCAACCCCGGATCGACGTCCACCAAGATAGCACTCTTCCGGGGTGATGAGAAGATCTTCGCGCGCGAGATCAGACACTCCTCTGAGGAACTGGCGCGCTTCCGCACGACTGCTGATCAGTTTCCGTTCCGGTTGGAGATGATATCCCGCGCTTTATCGGAGGCGGAAGTTGATCTGCGATCGCTAGCCGCGGTGGTGGGCAGAGGGGGGTTGACCCGACCGATTCCTGGAGGCGTGTATTTGGTGGACGACGAGATGGTAGAGGAATTGTTGCAGGAAGTGCATGGCAGCCATGCCTCAAATCTCGGAGCACCCTTAGCACGGGAGTTTGCTAATCGTGCGGGAGTAAGTGCATACATCGTTGATTCCATTGCAGTGGACGAGTTGGATCCTGTGGCACGCATTAGTGGCTTGCCGGAGATCGAGCGTCGTAGCGTGTTTCACGCGCTCAACCAGAAGCGGCGCGCACGGCAGGCGGCAGCCGAACTCGGAAAGCGGTACGAGGAAGTCAACTTAATCGTGGCTCATATGGGGGGCGGTATTACCGTTGGCGCGCATCGCAAGGGCCGGGTCGTCGATGTGAACAACGGAGTGGACGGCGAGGGCCCGATGACACCGGAAAGGTCCGGAGGGCTACCGGCTGCGGCTGTAGCTGAGCTGGCGGTTTCGGGGCGCTATACCCTCTCCGAGATGCTCAAGCGGATTACGGGTCGGAGTGGACTTGTAGCTTATTTCGGCACCAACGACACGCGGGCGGTGGAGGCTGCTGCTCTGGCTGGCGACTCGCGAAAGCGACTGGTGCTGGACGCGATGATTTACCAAATCGCGCGCGAGATAGGGGCATGTGCTGCTGTGTTATGTGGAGAGGTTGATGCAATTGTTTTGACTGGGGGACTTGCTCATAGTAGATACATTACCGACCAGTTGGAGCGGAGGGTTGGTTTCATCGCTCCGGTTTTCATCTATCCAGGCGAAGACGAGATGGCGGCCCTGGTTGAAGGGGTCCTGCGCGTGCTCCGTGGTGAGGAGAAAGTGCGGAGGTATGGTTCCCGAGGACAGGGAGGTGGTGCTAAGCAGACGTTTACGGAGCATGGTGCGTCGGCGGGTACTTTCAGTGAAGCAGGAGGTGTACAGGAATGACAAACGCTCATAACGAGAAGGTCGGCTCCTTCTGGACACGCCAACCCGGTATCGCCATCAAAGGCTACGTCGCCATTTACGGGCTTACGGTCGTGGTGAACTATGTGATTAACGCATGGATGCAGGCAGCTCCCATCGGCCCGGACAGGTTGTACTGGTTCGACAACATCTGCTGGATGCTGTTTTCGCTCTGGTGGTGCTTCCTTTTTGCCGCTGTGGGCAACTGGCCTTTTGCAGCGTGGATAAAGAACGGCTTTACTAGGGGCGTCGTGGCAACGCTGGCCTGCTGGTTCTTGGGCTACCTCTCGTACGGTGCGATCTACTGGGTAGGCCTTGACATCGACTGGTGCTTCCCCATCATCGGCACATTGTTTGCGCTCCTTGTCTTCTTCTCTTACACGGGGGAGAACTGGTTGTGGGCCGGGTTAAGCGCAAGCCGCCAATTCTTCCTGATCCTGGTCACCGTGGTGGGACTTACTTGGTTAGTGGTGCACACGGGTATCAGGTGGATACCACCGTGGTGGTTCCCATTTGCGCAGATCTTCCTGGCCACCGGCCTGGGCAACTACCTTTTCCGACGAGTTAAGCAGCCAGGAAAGACCATCGGGATTTGGGCTATCTGGTTCATACTGATAGGAATATGGCTGTGGATCTCCACAACGCTGGGGATCTGGGACTCGAGCGCTGAGGCCCCTGGCTTCTGGGCGATCGGCAGCTACAACGATACCTGGCTCCTGTTCTTCTTCGTGTACTGCTCCTTCGTTTGGGGCATCCTGGTACCCGCGCATAACTGGCCCTTCCGTTACGTACGGATGCCCTGGGGTGGCATTCTGGCAGGGGCCTTCTGCACCGTGCTTTCCATTCTGATTACCAAGCTGCTGTTGTCTATGGTAGGAACGGTGTTCGCCGACATCCAGGAGGCGTTCACGTACGGGTACATGGGGGTTGCCTGGTCGTTCTTTGTGCCCCTGTTCTTTGGGGTGGGGCTGGAGGCGCCCGTGCATTGGACGGGCCAGGAGGTCCCCGGCAGCTGGGAGGAAGTGGAGTAGGACGGAAGCGACTGGGGGGACAGGCGGGGCGTCCAGCTCCGGCTGTCCCTCCTTAATTCCTGATAAGGGGCTCCGGATGCCATGACACTCGGGGGCTGGTAACAGACCTTGTGGGCGGAGCTGCCCAGCCAGCAGCCCCTGGCAGGGTGACCGTCGGATGTTGCCGTGTGGCATGGGTTCGGCGGAGACCCGGTGTGGGTAGCCACAACCTGCGGGATGAGGCTCCTCCTTCTTGAAGAGGCCTGTTGCTGGAGCAAGAGGTGGGATTGCCCGTTGGCCGACAGCAAGCCTCGGGGTTTATTGGCAGTGTCAGCGCACCTTGGACCACCTGGTGGAGCTGCCAGGGGAGATTCAGATGAGGGCGGGAGTTGCTGGTGTTAGGATGAAACCGCTGCCGAGGCCGCAAATACCGTTCGAGGAGCAGGAAACCTGCTGCAGCGCACCCAGAAGGTGGCGTTGCCTTCTGTCGGGAGTGCGGTAGGACAAATGAACAAGTCCATCGAAATGGATGGTCGGCGCATACAGAGCCTGGGTTGGAGTATTGCACTGGTGGAAGAGTTTGAGTCCAAGTGGGCGTCAGCAACAGCTAACCGTAGTGAGGGACGCATGGCGCATGTGCAGGCACCGGGGGCATTCTACAGGGGCCCGTCCAGGGCTGGCGCATCACAGTCTTTCTCCAGCCTGGCTTGGATAGCCCGACGGAGCCGGAACGGCAACCGGGGCACGGTCAAGGCACCGATAGCGGCTCAATGGTGGTGTATATGCTGCAGGCCGGCTTGTCCGTGCGACGAGGAGGGATTGCGGGTCTGCCATTATTGATCGAACGTGCGGAGATGGTGTGCGTAAGAGTGGGGGAGAAGAGTCCTTATGGGTGAGATCCTTTGCTCTGACGAGTGCGAGATCGTGGACATAGCAAAGCTTCAGGAGGTCATGGACAAGTTTGCCCTGGCAACGGGAGTAGCTGCAATTGTAGCCAACCCTGAGGGTCGGGCGATCACGCGGCCGAGCAACTTTTCCACGTTGTGTCAAGCGATCCGGGCCAGCGAGGTAGGGCGCGCCCGATGCGAGGCGTCAGACGCAAAGCTGGGCCGGGAAGCGTTGAGCGGTGGGCAGCCGGCCATGCATCAGTGTCATTTTGGCCTCATCGACCTTGCCGCTCCCTTGGTGGTGGGAGACATATGGTGGGGGTCTGTACTTTGTGGGCAGTTTCTACTGGCTCCTCCCTCGCGAAACCAGCTCCAGAGGGTGGCGAACTACGCGCGAGAGCTCGGTCTCGATTCTCAAAAGGCGGTGGAGTGGTTCAAGCAGATTCAAATTGTTTCTGAAGAGCGGATCCGGGCATCTTTCGACTTGCTGCACATCGTGAGCCAATTGATTGTGGAGATGGGGTTGGCCAGGCTCGCCCAGCAGCGGGTGATCGAAGAGATGGCAGCCCGGGCTGAAATAGAAAGGAACCTACGAGCAGCAGAGTTGAAGGCGCTTCAGACCCAAGTTAACCCCCACTTCTTGTTCAACACCCTCAATGCTGCTTCCCGGCTCGCTATGATGGAAGGAGCCCCCCGTACTCAGGAATTGGTATTCGCACTGGCCAGTCTGTTGCGTTACAGTCTGCGCAAGATTGATCAGCTGGTACCGTTATCCGAGGAGATTTTGCACATCCGATTGTATCTTTTTATTCACCAAATTCGCTATCCAGACCGCATCAGGGTTGAGATTGATGTGCCACAAGAACTGATGACCGTGCGGGTACCCCTGCTTACCCTTCAACCGCTGGTAGAAAACGCGATTGTCCACGGACTGGAGCCTAAGATAGAAGGCGGGACGGTGCGCATGTCCGGGAGAAAGTGTAACGGGCAAGCCTTGATAGTGGTTGAAGACACCGGAGTAGGAATGCCGCCGGATCGTTTGGCTGAGGTGGTCAGTAGTAGGAGCGGCCGGGGACACACGACGGGGCTCGGGCTGAACAACGTGCGTTCCCGTCTCCGCCATTACTTTGGCCCCGAGTCGGACATCACGGTGGAGAGCCGTCCGGGGGCAGGTACTCGCGTGACGATTCGTGTACCCCTTGACCATCGTGCGAACAGGGAGTGAGCGCCATGACTTTAACAGTGATAGTAGCTGATGATGAACCGTTAGAGCGGCAGGGAATCCGGCAGATCCTGGAGGGATCACGCTATTCGGTGATAGGCGAAGCCAAGAATGGCATTGAGCTGGTGGACTTATGTCGGAGCCTGCGGCCTGACATCGTGATTGTGGACATCAAAATGCCTGGAATGGATGGGTTCACAGCAGTGGAAGAAGTCCGCAAGTTCCTGCCCGCGGTGGGAGTTGTTATTCTCACGGCTTATGACGAGTTTGAGTATGCGCAAGAGGCGCTGAAGCTGGGGGCTTGCGACTTCGTCCTGAAGCCAGCCCGTCCAAAGGAAATTGTAGGCGCATTGGATCGAGCGGCCGAGTTGATCGAAGCGGAGCGCTCGAAGCTGGAGGAACAGAAACGGCTGCGGGAGCAGTTGAGGAGTTTCGTCCCCTTTGCACGAATTGGACTAGCCCATGCCCTTCTTGATGGTACTGTATCCAACGTGCGCTACTTGATGGATCAGGCAGAGTCCCTCGGGATGCACCCCTTTCCTTCCGTGGTCATGGTGGTGGACATTGATGGGTTCGGTGATCACGTGCGGGACCGGGATGAGCTATCCAAACAGGTCCTCAAGCAACAAGTCTGGGAGGCTGTTCGGGGAGTAGTGGAAGGATATCCGGGAAGTATCGTGGTGCCCACATACGACGATGAGTTTGTAGTGCTGTTGTCGCTTCCGCCTTCTGAAAAGCCGGGCGACGAAGACAAGGTCGAAACCTCGACCTGCATCGCGCAGCAGGTGCGTGCAGCGGTTGAATCCAGCACTAACGTCACCGTGGTGGTGGGGGTGGGATTTCCGGCATCTGAACCCCAACATCTTTCACGCTCGTACCGGGAAGCGGCATTGGCGTGCCGCATTGGCAGTTTCTTCATGGGCCCAAACCGCGTGGTGCACTGCCGGGACGTCCAGCCACTAATATCGAGCGGCGCTTCAGCAGAGGCAGAGCGGAGCCTTATCGAGCATATTCGCGAGGGAAATGGACAAGAAGCAGAGGCCTCGTTCTTGGAGTTGCTAGAGACGTTGTTTGATCAAGTTGGAGCAGCTGTGGAAAGGGTCAAGGCACGGCTACTGGAGGCACTGATCATGGTCGGCCGGGCCGCGGAGGAAGCGGGAGTAGCTCCGGAAGACGTGGCTTCCTGCAATGTTGATATGACCTGTCAATTGATGAGTTGCCAGAATAGGGAACACCTGGAGGCTTGGTGTCGGGAGGTTGCCCGGGAGTACGTGGCGAAGGTGGGGGAACTGCATCGGTCCCGACCCAGTCAGGCCATTGGCAGGGCGTTGCGTTACATCGAAAAGCATTACGCACGCGACCTGTCCGTGCAAGAACTGGCCAAAGTGGTCTTTCTGCACCCGGATTATTTTTCTCGGGCCTTCAAGAAGCAAACCGGGATGTCCTTCGTGGAATACCGCACGCGCGTGCGAATCGAGAAGGCGAAGGTACTGCTGCTGCGAGAAGACCTCGCGGTCGCCGAGGTTGCGGAGCGGGTGGGCTTTTCAGACCCCAATTATTTTAGCCGCGTGTTCAGCCGGTTGGAGGGTAAACCTCCGCGGGAATGGAGACGCGAGGCGCTGGGAGGCCAACGCGTGCAGCAAATACAGCTGCGTGACGTCACGCCACAAGTAAACAGGCGGTGATGGTTTCAGCGGATGTAATGGCTTGCATGGGGGCTGATGACCGCGGAACCGAGGACCTTAAGCCGGCCGCATACGGACGTAGTGAACGAGGCAACGCTGCCTGACCTGACCAATTGACGTTTATCCTTCAAACTGCAGTTACTCCGCAGGGCTCACCTTGCCTTTCGATAGGGTCGGACGGATCACCTCTGGGGTAGTCACTGAACCACACCACTGGCCCGGACGTCTCCACCTGGGTGTCTTGTCAGCATCGTGATCCTATGCTATTATAGTCACCGGAAGCGTGCCGAAGTGGTGGAACTGGAAGACACGTGGTGTTCAGGGCGCCATGAGCGTAACGCTCGTGTGGGTTCGAATCCCACCTTCGGCACCATTTTTTTCACCCCTCGCGGGCGCGGCAGGCTTGCGTTGTTGCGCCGGCAAGTTGCAATGGTATAATTGATCCAGAAGCGGCGGTGCTGGAACTGGCAGACAGGCACGTTTGAGGGGCGTGTGGTCCGCGACCGTGTGGGTTCAAGTCCCACCCGCCGCACGGAAGAATCCCGCGACTGCCTGCAGGCGCGGGATTCTTCTTGAGCTCATAGGGCTGTCCACCGTTCTGTGCGGGTGCGGTGGGTAACTCGAATACCCTGATGGCGGGAGGCAGTGGCGTCTTTGCGTGGCGGAGTAACCCGTGGTGTTGTCTGGAAGCCAACCCGAGGGTTCTGGCTATGATGGTTGCCCTCTCTGCTTGACGGTCACGTCGCTTGCGATGAACCTGCCGTGGAGCACCGGCCTTTGCTCCTGAACCTCCTCAAGCTGCCCCGCTCGGTTGCTGAGCTCTCGCGGGTAGAGGGGGACGGTCAGTGGCTTTGAGTCGCGCGTTGTGCGGGCGGGACCAGGTTATGCGAATTACCCCTCATGGATAACAGCTGGCATAGCCGGGCAAGACAAAGGCGGGTACCGAACTGCTCCCCCCGCCGGGCTGGTTCCTAGTGCACCGCTGCGGCATCCTGATGGCACCCCAGGAGGTGCCTTTCCGAGTTGTCAGCGGTACAACCACCCCTGCAGCCCCGGAAGTGGCCTGCTCGCCGGCGGCGGAGCAACGCCGAGCGCCCGTAAGTTGGATGCAGCGTACCGGGAAGTGATGAGCAGGCCTCCGGCCTCGTGAGCAGTCCCCCTGCTCACTGCTTATGCCGGGTGCGCCGGTCTGCTGCTCGTGCATTGCATCGGGCGTTCCCACCGTAGCGAATGGCTGGTACTGGCGGAGGCGAGGTGCCTCGTGGTACCCCCGGCACGCTTGATCGCCCACGTCGTGGCGGGGCTCGCCAGTTGTGAGTGCGGCCCTACCCTTGAGGAGCCGAGTCGGCTTGCGTTACCTGGCCGCGCCCGTGATACGGTTGCGCATCGGGCCACCCACCTGTCATTGCTGAGGCAGAGGCGCGGTACGTCGACGCCTGCGGCGTAATAGCACCGCCGCAATGGCGCTGACGAGCAGGAAACCTGCTGCCCAGGGACCCACCTGAACAAACACCAGCGAGGCCACCGACCGACTCAGCCCGGCGGTCTCGGCGTTGAGGATCCGAAAATCGGGGTCGAGTACCACGGTTCCCCCAAGGAAAGGCAGGGAGATTGTGAACTTGGCGCGGCGGATGCCGGTGGCGGAATCCGGTGAAGGCAGTACCACCCGGGTGGTGGCGATCTTCTCACCATTCCGCAGGACCGCCACTTCCACCGGCGGCAATATCGCATCGCCGCGGTCGCACACCGCACCGTATACCACCCATTGCCCATGCTGGCGGCCGATCCGCAGGTCGGCCAGCTTCAACCTGGGCGTGCGGGTTGTGCGCAACCATTGGTCAAAGAACCATCCCAGCTGGATTCCCGAATGCCTCTCGCATATCGCCTGGAAGTCCTCGACACTCACCGGGTTCCCGCTGGTATCCCCGAAAAATTCCCGTACCGCACCTCGGAAGGCCTTCTCGCCCATCAGATCCTGCAGCATGTGCACTACCCAGCTCCCCTTGAGGTGAATGGCCTGAAGTTTGTGCCGCTTCAGCAGATCAGAGCTGTTGCAGACTTCCTCTATGGAATGCTCAGGGGGTACGTACTGACTCGGGTACGGCAACCCCGCCTTGAACGGCGGCCAGGCATTGCGCATGTACCTGATGTCGAAATAGGAGGTCATCGCCTCCGACAGCCACATGAAGGACACACTACCGGCGGGGACCACCGTTCCCGGAAACCACTGATGCCAAATCTCGTGAGAGATCAATGCCGCTAGAAGATCCAGTTCGTTGTCGAAGTGGCCACCAACCTCCATGAAAATCACCCCGCGGGGAGATTTGCCGCCGAGCCACCTCTCAGTCGTCCTGCACAGGACGATGTCCAGCTTCGGAAGAGGTGGGAGTCCAAACCGGTTCGCGATCTCCAGGGCCCTGGATGTGGTTTCGCGCACCACGCTACGCAGCTGCTCGCTTTGTCCCAAATCCCGTTGCAACAGGTGCAGTTGCACGCCAGCGAGGCCGGTGTCCACGGGGTGGAACGGTCCCGCGGCCAGCGGATAATTGTAGAGGGGACACACCACAGTTGCCCAGGTGAAGGTCGTGCCGCCGGCAGTTTTCCGCCCAGGCATCTCTTCCCCCGACCAGAACGCCCGCCAACCCGGCGGTACGGTCACCAGCATGCGGAAAGTCCTATCGGATCCACTGTACAGGGCCAACAATTCGCACAGTCGAACTGTGAGGTCGAGGTATATGCACGGTTCCTGGGCCGAGGCTGCCGATAGTTCCCACTGCGTGCTCACCGTGCAATCGAACCGTCGCCCGCGCACTAAAGGTCTGCGGAGGGAGTCCAAATGCAGGTTATACCCATGGATCTCCTCTCCTCCCCCGGCCGGCGTCAGGGGAACTGGTTCGCCGTCCACGGTCATGGAAACCAGCCGTTCCTGCGGGGGGAACGCCCAGTTGTACACGTTGCCCACCCGTTCGGCCATCACCGTGCCCACGAAATGGTAGTCCACCCGAATCAGCCTGTCTGCGGGCTCTATCTGTACCCGGACGGTCAGTTCCTCGATGCGGAAACCGGGATCGATGCGGCGACTGGCTGTTATCGTGGCGTAGGTAGAAAAGAAGGTGATCGCCGGTGCGTCCGGAGATCTGCCAGCAGCGTGAACCACCATGGCGGAAGTTGCCACCACCAGGACTGCAATGGCTATCGTGAGAAGACGCCAGCCGGTCAAGTAACCGCCTCCAGGATCGAGTGACTGCTGTCCAGGGCAGACTCAAACCGACAATCCCGCTGGAATGCCCATCCCCTCGCCGGGGGACAACGCTCAGGCCTCAAGGGCGGTTTGGCCACCCCTGCCTCGTGCACCCCGCCTCGTCCGCCACCACGTTTCGGCAGCGCAAAGCGATCTCCTCCTGCCCCTGCATGCGGCGACGACCCCCAGGGCCCACTTCCTGTTCCTCTGCATTGCCCTGCAGGTCCGGGGGAGTGGCGTTCACCAACTAGGTGCGAGCAGAGCGCAGGGAGATTCCGCACTGCGAAGGAGCTGGCTGCCCCAGATAAGGGCGGGGCCTGAGGAGATGTCGGAGTTGATTCCTTTGCAAATCAGGAGCCTGCTGCGGGCTCGAGTGCTGCTGCCGCGCCCAGGATCCAGCTGGTGCCAGGGGCCTGGATTCTCATGCGCGCCCTTTACATCCCCCTCCTCCTGCCATAATATGGAAGTACATGCAGTGGAACACCCTGCTGGTGGTAGGGAGCAGCGCCCTCTGTACGGGGGTCGCCTGCGGCCTTGTCTGGCAGCAGCCGACCCGCCGGCTGGCGGTCCTCACCATATTGGCCGCCCTGGCCACCTGGCGGGCGAAGGGCCGAAGGCAGCTGGTTCTCCTGGGGCTGTTTTTCTTTCTTTTGGGGTGGTGGCGGGTGGCCTTCGATCAACGGGCCATGGAAGACGTCAGCATGGCTGCTGCGGAAGCTCCGCAGGTCACCTGCCAGGGCTACGTGGTGTCTTTGGCGCATGGTGACCGCCCCTCCAGCTTCTACCTGCGGGTCACCGCCGCGCCGTCGGGCTTTGAAGGATTGTGCGGTATGCTGCTCAGATGCTGGGTTCCCCCGTGGCTGGCCCTGGAGCTGAGGCGGGGGCAGGCACTGTCGGTGAGCGGCAGGCTGTCGCCTCCCCCGTCGGCGGGATCCCCCGGACAGTTCGACTACGCGCGCTACCTGCGGTCGCGAGGAGTGGCAGCACTGCTCACGGTACAGCGTTGCTCACCCTGCTCTGGCAGTGACCCTTGGGGGCGGACCCTGCTGATTAAGGTGGCCGGCTGGTGCGAGGAGCGGCTGCAGCAGCCGTTTCGTTCCCTCGACGGGGTGGGGAACGTGCTGTTGCCGGCCATGGTTCTGGGGGAACGGGCCGCTTTGGAGGAGTCTCACCGACAGGTGTTCGCGGCCGCCGGGGCGGGCCATCTGCTGGCGGTGTCCGGGCTGCACGTGGGGTTCGTCACCCTGGCCATTTGGGGCGCGCTGAAAGTGATAGGGGTGCCCCGCCTGGGCAGGATCTTCGTCCTGGCGGCATCACTTGGGCTGTATGTCATCATCTGCGACAGCCGTCCTTCGGTGGTGCGGGCCTGCATCATGTCCGTGGGAGCCTTGCTGCGTGCCGAGTACCGACTGCAGGTTTCCTGGCCGGCATTGTGGTGGGGTGCCGCGGCGGTGCTGGTCTGGCCTCTTCCTTTCGTGCTGACCGATGTCGGATTCCAGATGAGCTTTCTGGCCACCATCGGCCTGCTGACTGGCATCCGCACCCGCGCTGGCGGACCCAGGGGATGGTTGCTCCGCGCGGTGAGTGCCTCGCTGGGTGCCCAGCTGGCCACCTTCCCCCTGGGGCTGTACCACTTCTTCGGCCTCAGCCCGTACGCCCTGGTGGCCAACCTGGTCAGCATCCCCCTGGCCGGGTTGGTGGTGGTGAGTGCCCTGGCGGGGTCAGTGCTTTCGGCACTGGAGTTACTGCCCGTTGGGTGGGCCATGGCTCCGGCCAGGATTGGCAGTGAGGCCCTGTGGGGGTGGCTCTCGGTCATCAGCAAACTCCCATACTCTGTGCTGTGGCTCGGGCGTCCCCCGATGGCATCACTGTTCGCCTACTACCTCATCTGGACTGCGGGCATCCTGCTCCCGCGGTGGCGTGCCAGGCTGCTGCTGGTGGGTCTTTTGAGCATGGTCCTGCTGTGGTGGGCCCAACCCGAAGGTACTGCGGCCGAGCTGGTAATTGTCGATGTGGGCCAGGGGGACTGCATCTTCATCCGCAGCCCCGAAGGACACATCATCCTCGTCGATACCGGTCCGGGGGGAGATGAGGCGCCGGGTTGGAGCGAACGCGCGGTGGAGTCCTTTCTCCGGGCGCGAGGCATCCGCCGCATCGACGCCATCGTGCTCACTCATCCCCACCTCGATCACACGGGCGGTATGGAGTACTTGCGGCAGCGATTTCCCACCGGCACCATCTATCGGGCCACGCCTGCCACTTACGGATTGGACGTGCCCAGCCGGGGGTTGATGCGGGGTGAGGTCCTGGTCTTCGGCACCTTGCGGCTGAAGGTGCTCCATCCCGGTCCCCGGGTGCCGGAGTCTCAAGACCCGGTCAACGACATGTCCCTGGTCCTAGAGGTGGGTGCGCCGGGTCTTTCCGCTTTGCTGATGGGAGATGCCGGCATACCGGCGGAGGTGCAGATGCTGGAGGAGGGGCTCCTGCGCCCAGTGCAGCTTCTGAAGGTGGGGCACCACGGCTCGAACAATGCCACCAGCCGCGGGCTGCTGGAAGCCTGTCGTCCGGTGGTGGCCGTGATCTCGGTGGGACCAAACTCCGCTGGACATCCTTCATCGCGGGTGCTGCAAGAACTGAAGCGATTCGGTGCGGTGGTGTTGCGGACCGACGTGGATGGCGCGGTCTCGGTGTCTGGCGGGGCGCAGACTGCTTTATGGACCTTCAGGACCCGGCGGCAGGTGGTGGTGGTGCCGCTCGCGAAGAGTGGCCCTAGCGCTGCCACAAGGGCGGGTGGTGATGATGCGCAACACCTGGGACCGCGAGATTGAGGCCATTGCCTCGGGCAAGGTGGCCCCGCTGTATCTCCTCACCGGAGACGAGGAGTACTGGAAGGATAAAGTGGTCAAGACCCTGATCGATCGGCTCGAAGCCCAGGGGAGCTGCGAGTACAGCAGGGCTGAGGGGCTGGAGGGTCTCCGCTGGGCGGTAGACTGTCTCATGACGGTGCCCATGCTGGGCGGCCAGCGGCTCTACCGGGTCAAGCTGGGGGTCGAGGATCTGGGTAAACTGGATCGGGCAACGGAGGAGAGAATCGGGTCCTTTCTGCGTAGCCCAGGGGGAGGTTGCCTGGTGCTCGATGCCCAGGGCCAGCTGAGTCGGGTGCATACCGGCATCTTGCGCCAGGCGCGGGTGGTTGAGTGCCCCCGCCCGCGGCCGTCAGCGTTAGCCCGGTGGCTGATCAGGGAGGCCAAAGCACGAGGGTGCCAGCTCGAGCGGGAGGCCGCGTATGCCCTGGCCTTTGCCTATGCGGGGACAGGGGTACGGATGGCCATGTCGGAATTGGAAAAGCTTTGCCATTACGTGGGAGAGGGCCGAATTGGGCGCCGAGAGGTCTCTGCTGTGGCTTCTGCCTCTTCATCCGTGCGCATCTTCGATCTCTTCGACGCCATGGCGGAAGGAAGGGTGGAGGAGGTGCTCAAGTCGGCAGCTGCCCTGCGCAGTGCGGGTGAACATCCCCTCCGAATGCTGGCCGCGCTGGCCAACCATCTGCGCCTGTTGCTGTTCTGTCGACTCGCTCTGGACCGGGGCATGAGTACTGCCGAGATACACAAACAGCTGTCCCAGCACCCATACGTGGTCCGCAAGGCGCTGCAGGCAGCCCGTGGGCTGTCGTCGGCGGCGCTCAAGCGGGCATTGCTCTTGGCCCTTTGGTGTGATGAGGCCATAAAGACGGGGAAAATGCGGGAGGACGCTGCCTTTCAGATATTTTTGTGGCGCTCGGCGAACATGCTATCCGGTCACGGATCCTCAATGGCCCGCGACCACCGCTGAAGGAGACCCAGGAGCTGGGCGGCTTCCGCGTCCGCCAGAGGCCGCGGGCGGCACTGCTCTATCTGGCAGGGGATCACGTTGACGGCACGAACCCCCCGTTGGTCGATCACCAGATCCAAGATCATGCTCTGTGTATTGATGGGCCGGTGTTGGTCCATCACGAAGTTGCCCAGGCTGTAGGCGACCAGGCTGTATTGGTCGAGTTGCAACCCCTGCAGCGCGTGGGGGTGGAACCCCAGCACGATCTGCGCCCCCCAACTGAGGGCGCACTGGGCCACTGCCAGCTGGCGCTCGTTGGGGTAGTTGGTATCCTCCTCACCCCAGTGAAGGGCCACCGCCACCACGTCGGCCAGCTCCCGGGCCTTTTGGATGTCCTCGCGCAGGTAGTCCAGGCGAAGTGGGGCCACACCAGCCCGGCTCTCGGTGGCCGCAAAGGTGAAGGGGTAATCCCAGCTCCAGAATATATCAGCGAAGTCGCTGTACGCCAGAAGGGCCAGCCGCACCCCCTGCTTTTCCACCAGCAGGGGCTGCCGAGCCTCCGCCAGATTGCGGCCGGCACCCACGTACCTCACTCCCGCGCGCTGGAGGGCGTCCAGCGTTTCCATGAGGCAGTCCGTGCCGTAGTCCAGGATGTGGTTGTTGGCCAGGATCATAGCCCCAAAGCCCCCCCGTGCCAGTGCCAAGGCGTAATCCGGTGGGGCCCGGAACCAGATCATCTTGCCCGGCACCGGGGAGCCGGAGGTGCCCAGGGGAGACTCCAGGTTAGCCACCGCCAGATCCGCTTGTTTCAGCAGGGGCTGGACCAACTGGAAGGCCCAGTCGGGCCCGAGGCGCTCGAGACGGGTGCGCACGCCCCGGGCCAGCATCACGTCGCCGGCCACCATCAGGCGCAGCCCTGTCGGCGGGGAGAACAGGCGGGAGGATATGGCCGCCTGCAAAGAGGGGATGAGGCTGGGCAGGCGGCGTGCTGCCGCGTGTCGCGCCTCCAGCCAGCGTTCCCAAGCACTCCTAGGCTTCCGCCAGGTGAGGTAGACTGATCTGGCCAGGGGATACTCCCCGCTTTGTACCGCCTCCCGGGTCGGCCACACCCCGCCCACGCTGAGGATCTTGTATGGGGGGCGAATGGCATCCCACGAGACGTACTGCACATCTGGGCCCCCGGCCAGTGCAATGGCAGCATTCACATTCCAGAGGGGCTGGTGCCACGGGCACGCCGCCAGGAGGCAGTGCCGGCCTACTTCCACGCTTTCCAGCCCCTGGCCTCCGGGCGGTGGCGATACGCTCACGTACAGATCGACGGTACGACCGCTTAGCTGGTCCCACGAGGGTCGATGGCTGGTCCGGCAGTCAGCTGGAACTCCCAGCTGCCGGCAGGCCGCCAACACCGCTGGTAGCAGATCCGCAAGTTCCCCGTCCACCGCGATGATGAGACGATCCAGTTGCCGAGGTCTCCACTGGAGTTCCCGGTATCCGGCGGTAGCCGCACCCACCGCGGCCAGGAGGAGCATGGCCACCAACCACCGGCGGCCAGCACGCCTGGGCGGGCTGGTGAAGATGGGGAAAAGATCTGACATGCCGCTCCGTCACTGCGGTGCTTCAGTGTCCGCGACGGTGCCTCGCAGGGCGGACAGGGCTCGCGCCAGCCTGGCCTTGCGCCGTGCCGCCTGGTTGCGGTGGATGGTCCCCTTCTGTGCCGCCTTGTCGATGGCGCTGACCGCCTCTCTGAGGGCTCGCTCGGCTTCCTGCAGGTCGGCGCCGGCCAGCGCCTGGCGGAACTTCTTTATCATAGTCCTCATCCTGGATTTGACCGCCCGGTTACGCAGGGTGCGCTCTCGCGCCTGTCGGGCTCTCTTCTTGGCCGATGCGGTTTTGGGCAAAGTATCCTGTCACCTCCCAGCACATTCTAACATCGGCTGCCCGGGGGGGCAAGTGCGCCCCAGCAATACCGCCGCCCGAAGGTCACCGGACCCACCAGGGTCTTCATCGTCCGCGGACGCCTGTCATGTAACTCATGCCGCTTCACATCCCGTACCGCCATGAGATGCCGATCCAA
>DFNJ01000029.1 GCA_002376005.1 Firmicutes bacterium UBA3570 | reverse complement strand
CGCCGGCGTGGTGACCGAGATATTCGAATGAGGGCTTGCTCTTGAATCTGCCGAAGTGAGTTCGCCAGTAGACTGTGGCGCCCGCCCCACGAGAAGGGGCGGGCGCATTCAATTGAGTGCACAGAGCAGTGGTGGATTGTGCTACTGGGTGAGAGGGGAATGGGTACCGGAGGGCGTTGCATCAGTGGACGGAGCGAGTGGCAGGGAGGGTATGGACGACTGTCGAATTTGATTGAACCAGCAGCTGCTCGCTAGGGGAGGAGGCACAAGTGAATTTGGTGGAGAAGCTCCTGGAGGAGCTGGCGTTCTTACCGCCTGAGGAGAGAGCCGTACTCCGCAGCGGCGACGTGGCGGTACGCGTCAGGTGGGTGTTGCGACGACTCCAGATGCTTGATCGACGACGGTTTTCCCTGCGCAAGATCGCGCGCCGGGCGGGGGTAAGCGCTCAAACGCTATCGCTGATCGTGAAAGGGGAGACGAAAAGACCGTCGGCTTCAACCATTGCTCGCCTTGCTCACGCCCTCAACGTGCCCGTAGCCTTCTTGATGGAAGGGCAGATTCTTACGCCGGCAACGGCCGGTGATTCTTCCTCTCAGTTTCCTGCCTTTTCAGCGCTATCGGAGTCGTTGCGCCGGTTCCTCGCACGACCGGAGAATTCTCCGTACGTGCTGGAAGCTCTCAGGCTCGCTAGCCGGATGGCGGCTGCTGATGCCGAGCCCAAACTCATTCGATGCGCTGGGGACTTGGCCCTGGCCGCCTATTCCTACGCACGGCGGCTTTCTGGACCTGGTAAGGATGAGAGAGGAACGCATTCCATGAAAGCTGACACCGTGCACGACTCGACCCCACAGCACGGGTCTGGTAGTGCGGAGCCTGGGTGGCAGTGATGCCAACTTGGTTGAGATGAGGCCTCCGCACGTTGCTCGGTAAAGAGCGAAGGGGAGCAACGGATTGTTGTGGTTAGTGTGTGGGACGAGTAACTCCTCCCAAGGTTACCACGTGGTGCCTACCGCTTTGCGGGACGGTTAGTGTGAACGGTCGTGCTTGCGCAGCCCCCAGATCCCCGATCAACGCCGCGGGCGGTGCGAAAGACCCACAACTCGCTGACTCATGCCCTGCAGAGCAGGCGTTTGTACTTTTGGGTGGGTGACGCCCGGCTGATGAACTAGGACGCAGTGGTGGACTTTGTCAAGTGGTGGAACCTGGAGTTCCTAGTAGGCTGTTGTTCTACGGCTAGGCGGGGTCGGCAAAAAGGAAGCGGTCTACTTCCCCCGTTTTCCGCTCCTTCGCCTTGGTATCTTCGACGTCCGTTAGCGGAAGGATCGTGCTGCGATCGTGGCGCATCTGCAACAGTCTGTGAAGCAATCGTCACTGGTGAGTGGTCCGAAGCAGAAGAACCGCTGGAGGTAGCAGAGGCGTCGCGCCCTCGACAAGAGCGAGAGTACCGAGATCCAGGTCGTGCCTAGAGGAAGCACGGGAAGGCATACCGCATGGTGAGGGCTCCGAGCCCCTGGGGATCCTTAAGAGTCAGGGGATCGTATGCTCCAATCCCAGTCGCGCGACACAGACAACCGCGGCAGGAGGGCAACAAAACTAGAACCTCTCCCTTTGCGAAATCCGGGACCCGCCTGATAACCTGACAGCCGCTGGACTGACAGCCAGACGAACACAGCACTGGCTGACTCCTGCTGATCGTCATCACCGCTTCTCCCCTCTCAGGATAGCGTTCATCCCGGCTGTTGCTTGCTGCGTCGCCGGGCGCCACATGGCTGTAGGTACCCGGGCTCAGTCCCACCTGGCTGTGGCCAACCAGTTCTGCACGAGCTTTGCCGGGATACCTCGGCCAGGGCGAAAGTCGTACAGGTGTGCCGCAGGTGGTAAAGCCGGAGGCAGGGGAGACCTGCCCTGTCCAGCAGCCGCTGGAAGCAGCGGTGGGACGGGTTGGAGGGGGCCCCACGTTGGTGGTAAACAGGAGGACGGCATCCTGCCACTTGCCGCTACCCACAACCGACCCCCAGCTGGCAGGCGCGGTGACGGCTCAATGCACCAACAACCTCCTGGGGCAGGAAAATGGTGCGGCGCGCGGTTGGCGACTTGGCGAGCGAGTTATTTTGGCTCTTCTCAGAAGGATTTCAGGATTGGACGTCGAAGGGTGGTCTCGACAGACACTACTACCATAGTAGGAGCAATGGAGCAATCAACATGGTGGACGAGCTGGAACGGGACATCCTCAACCTGATAGCGAAGTCTCCCACTCCCATTGGGGCCACAACTTTACAGCTGATGTTGCAGGATCGTTACCGAGTGAAGCAGGCGTGGATTGGGAGGAAACTCAAGGAGCTTGATCACAAAGGGCTCACGCAGAAATGTGGTTTCAAGGGGCGGATCCTCACGGATAAGGGGCGTGCTGAGCTGGCGCGCCTCAACTACCAGAGCAGAAAGATTCGGGAGAACAGCGCATTCCTCAAGGTCCTGACCATCGAGTCCGGAGACCGTTTGATAAAGGTACTTTCTGCCCGGAGGGCGCTGGAAAGGGAGACGGCGTATCTTGCGGCTATGTACCGGACGGAAGAAGAGTTGGGACTTCTGGAGCGCGCCCTGGAGGAGCAGCAGAAGGTCCTCGACGCGGGGGGAAGTGGGGCCAGAGAGGACATACGGTTTCACGACCTCATAAGCAGGGCTTCGAAGAACGAGGTTTTGGTGCACGCCCTCAGGGTGGTTCGGCATGCCAGCCGGCTGACGCCCATCGTCGCGTGGATCCGCAAGCAGGTGGGAGGGGATTTGGGGAAGGAGCATCGCCAGATCTGGCAGGCTATTCGGGACAGGGATCCTGTTGCGGCATCCAAAGCTATGGATATTCACATCACCAACCTAATCCAGGACGTGCAGAGCTACCTGTCCGCGCACTCCGCCTCGATGATACCTTTCGACGAACTCGTGCTGGCCGAGTACGATCTCGAAGCTACAGAGCTTTTTCCGAGCGAACTCTTGACCAGGGGTAGCAAGGAAGGAGAGGCTGGTGCATGACTGGAGCGGAACTGGTAGTTGCGCAACTTGCCGCTTGTGGTGTGGATTACGTTTTCGGCGTGCCAGGGGACACGAGCATGAGCCTGTATGACGCCTTCGCTCGTTCCGGACGGATCAAGCACATTGCGTTTCGTGACGAGCGATCGGCGGTCTTTGCAGCCGACGCGTACGCCCGCGTGAAGGGGAGCGTAGGAGTTGCCGACCTGCCGAGCGGTGCTGGGGCCCTCTACAGCGTTGGCGGCGTTTCCGAAGCACACAAGTCGTGTAGCGCGGTGGTGTGCATAGCCACCGACATTCCGCTCACCAGCGAAGAAACTGAGGCGCTTACCGAGCTCAAGCAGGAACAGCTGTTTGCGGCCATATCTAAATGGAGTACTCGGGTAAAGACGGTCGAGAGGCTACCCGCCCTTATGCGGAAGGCGTTTCGCCTAGCGACCTCAGGCAGACCCGGTGCCACGGTGCTCACCATACCCCAGAACGTCCTCAGTGACGAGTACGCGGGATGTGAAGAACTGCGGCAATGTGGTGCCCAGGTTTTCCCCAGGCACCGTCCTAGGCCGGGCGACGACGACGTCGAGGAAGTCATCAAGCTGCTCTTTCGGGCCCGGCGTCCAGTCATACTCGCGGGTGGGGGCGTGCTGATATCTCAAGCGTGGAAAGAATTGCAGCTCCTGTGCCGGAGGCTGGACATACCGGTGGCCACGTCAATAAACGGCAAAGGGGCGATAGCCGAAGGTTCCCGGCAGTCGATAGGGGTCGTCGGTGCAAACGGTGGACGCACCTTGGCCAACCGTTTGGTGCAGGAAGCCGACTTCCTCCTGGTCTTGGGCTCAAAGCTCAACCGGGTAACCACGTTAGGCGGCTCTCTGACTGATGGCAAGATCATATGCCAGGTGGACATCGATGCCGAGGCCCTGGGGAACAACGTGCATGCTCAGGTACAGATCCTGGCGGATGCGCGGGAGTTCCTGGTACGGCTCCTGGAAGGGATCGAAGCCGGTAGCCAGCCTCCCACTGGGGTGTGGCACGTTTGGACCGACCGCGTCGAGCGGGAGACCCGACGCGACTTTCACACCAATCTGCAGGAGCCGGAATTTGCCGGGCGTCCAATCAATCCGCACAGAGTCGTGCGGGCGCTTCAGAATGTACTGCCCGAAGATGCCATCATAGTAGCCGACGCGGGGACCCCGACCCCCTTCATGGCCGCATACTACAGGATACGGCACCCGGGGCGCCACTTCATCAGCCCCCGCGGGCACGGGGGCTTAGGGTTCGCATTGCCGGCTGCGCTGGGTGCCAAGCTCGCCCGGCCCGATGCGCTGGTGGTGGGGATGTTCGGTGACGGTAGTTTCGGAATGTCGATGGGGGATCTGGAGACGATCAGCAGGGTCGGCGTTCCGGTGGTACTGCTGAACTTCGATAACCGCTGTTATGGATGGATAAAGGCGCTGCAGAAGCTCTACTTCGGCGAAAGATACTTCTCGGTGGATTTCCGTCCTGTGGACAATGTGATGATTGCGCGGGCTTTCGGCATCGATGGCAGGAACGTCAGTGACCCCGACACCTTGGAGGACACCCTCAGAGACGCCCTGCGGAGCGACGGACCGTTCTTCATCAACATAGAGTCCGCATCTCCAGCCGAGGTGACTCCACCCGTTGCCAAGTGGCTGAAGGACGAGAAGGTACCTCCAGAGCAGAGAGGCCGTCTGGCGTACTGAGTGTCGATCCCGATCGGTCGAACGACGGCTAAGACTGCAAGGAAGAGGTTAGTGGGGCATCAGTCCATGGAAAGGGAGGGTACCATGAGGTACTGTAGGATGGTCGCGTGTCTGGCGTTGGTGTTTGTTCTTGCGCTGGCGGCTTGCGTTACGCCATCGACTGAAGAAGAGTCGGAAGCCGCGCGTGAGGCGGGTTACCCAGAGGCCGGTAGACCCATCGAACACATCATCCCCTGGAGTGCTGGTGGCGGAACCGATGTGGCCATGCGTGGTTTCATGAAACATGCGGAAAAGTACGTTGGCACTAAGATATACAACAAGAACATCACCGGGTCCCAGAGCGCGCTGGGAGTATTCACCCTGATGCAGGCGCGTCCGGATGGCTACACCATCGGAACATTGACCTGGGATAGCGTCGTGACGGCACCGTACTACGGTCTCGTCGAGGGTTACGACCTCAGCAAGCTCGAGATCATATGCATGGTCACCAATCACCCCACCGCACTCGTCGTCAGAGCTGATGCGCCGTGGAAGGATCTTGCGGAATTTGTGGAATACGCCAAGGCCCATCCCAACGAAGTCAGCGTGGCTAACGTGGGGACGGGGGGCGTGTGGCATCTGCCCATGCTCGATGCGGAAAGGAAGATGGGGATTCATCTGCGGCACGTGGCCTACCCCGAGGGTGCTGGTCCACAGCGGGAAGCGTTGCTGGCAGGCGAGGTTGATGCTGCCTGCATGAGCATAGCCGCGGCGCTCCCAGCCCTCAAAGCGGGCGATGCGCGCGTACTCGCGGTCATGGCCGAGGAAAGGGATCCCATGGTGCCCGAGGCACCGACTTTCCGCGAATACGGATACGACGTTGTTTGGGGTAGTTTCCGCTTGATCGCCGTGCCGGCGGGTACCCCCGAGGAGGTAATCAGCTACCTGGAGGCGGCCTTCGAAAAAACGTTCAAGGACGAAGAATTCCAGGCCTGGGCGAATAAGACTGCGTTGGGACAGCGCTGGATGGGTAGGGAAAATGTCAAGGCGTTCATACAAAGAATTCAGTCCGAAGCATTCAGCCTGATGGACGAACTGGTCGAGCAGGGGGTGCTGGAACCGCCAGGCGGCAAATAATGCCCCGGACCTGATTGAGGAGCTGGAGTGCTCATGTCATGGGGAACAGCCATGGGTAGATCCCATATACTCCAGGGGCTGGCCATCTTGGCTGGCATGGGGCTGTACGTGTACCAGCTCATGCAGCTTCCCCCGCCCTTCGAGACGGGGGAGCCCGGTCCAAGCCTGTACCCCTGGCTGATAGCGGTCCTGCTCTGTGCCTGCGGGCTGTTGCTCATCAGAAAGGGCCTTCGTGGGGCTGCCGATGAGAACGGGCCGGCTCCGGGCGGCGAGTTCGCGGGAATGGCGAGGTCGTTGCTCGCAGTAGCTGTGACCGCGGGGTACCTGTGGCTGTTCTCCGTTGCCGGGTTCTGGCTCAGTTCGGTGCTGTATGCCTCGGCGATCGCCGTCCTGTTCGATTCGGCAAAGCGGAGGACTGTTAGGGCTGCGATGGCATGCCTGCTCATCGGGATCGCGATAACTGCCGTGGTGTATCTGCTGTTTACCCTGCTCCTGGGCGTCAGGCTGCCTGCCCTCCGGCTGCCTTGAGACTCGCAAGGCGGATTCCCCGCAGGCATTGGTCGGGCAGCCGGCGCGTTCCCGCGCTTCGAGGAATGCGGCCGATGAGCGTCTGGGGTAGGGGGACCGAATGGGAACGCAGGTCGCCTCGGCTGCGTGGCAACCCCCGGCCCGTATGCAATGACCCAGGAGGGTAGTCGGATGTTCCTGGAAATCGTGCAGGGTTTCGCGACCTTGTTTTCAGGAGCCAATTTCCTTTACCTCATTGGCGGACTGCTCATGGGAGTATTCTTCGGGGCTGTGCCGGGGCTGACGGCCACTTTGGCCATAGCGCTCCTGCTCCCGTTCACCTTCACCATGGCCACGGTCCCCGCGCTGGTCACCATCATGGGGATATATGCCGGTGGGATATATGGAGGGTGCCTGACAGCGATCACGGTGAAGATTCCTGGGGCTCCCGCTGCGGCCATGACCATGCTCGAAGGATACCCGATGATGCGACGTGGCAGAGGGGCACGGGCGATAGGACACGCGACCCTCGCCTCGGCCATCGGAGGGGTGATCGGCGCTCTGGCGCTGATGTGCGTCGCTCCGTACATGGTCCAGGTGGCCCTGGCATTCAAGAGCCCTGAGCGCTTTTCCCTGATCCTGCTCGCCATAGTTCTGGCGGCCACCGTCACCAGGGGATCCCTGCTAAAAGGCGTGATATCGGCACTGGTGGGGATGGCGCTGGCCACGGTGGGCATGGATCCGATGGTGCCCTACGCCAGGTTCACCTGGGGGAATCCGCACCTTGGGCGAGGGATTGGCCTTCTTCCGGCAGTCACCGGCTTATTCGCCATAGCGGAGCTGCTGCGCCAGATGGACTCCAGGGGCGTGACCATCACGCTGCGGGAGCGGATCGGATTCCGCGACGTGATCCCTTCGTGGAAGGAGATCAGGGAGATCGGCTGGTGGCTCTACCTCAAGAGCGCGATCATCGGCATATTTGTCGGTATGCTTCCCGGCGGAGGGGCTTCGATGGCCTCGTTCATGGCGTACGGGGAAGCGAAGCGTTCCTCCAGGCATCCGGAAAGGTACGGCAAGGGGACACCAGAGGGCATTGCCGCCGCCGAGAGCGCCAACAACGCGATGTGCGGGGGAGCGCTCATTCCCCTGTTGAGTCTGGGCATTCCAGGTGACGCGGTCACCGCGGTCGTCTTCGGAGTCCTGCTGATACAGGGCCTGATACCCGGTCCGCAGCTCATCGCCGAGCACTCCCACCTCGTCGCGCCCATGTTCGCAGCGCTGGTGACGGCGCAGGTGCTGATCCTCCCGGTGGGATTGTTCCTGACCCCCCTGTATTTGCGTGTTGCGACCATCAACCGGGCGATCTTGTTCTCGTTCATCGCCGTGGTGTCCCTGGTGGGAGTGTACGTCGCGGAATTCAGCGTCTTTCAGATGGGGCTGGCGCTGGCGTTGGGTCTCCTGGGATACGTAATGAACCGGAAGGGTTACCCGCTGGTCCCGGTCCTGATGGGTCTGATACTCGGTCCTTACTTGGAGCTCTATTTCCGCAGGTCAGTGTCGCTGGGGGCGGGAGCGGCCGTGTTCTTTACCCGGCCCATAAGCGTATTCCTTCTGTTACTCGCGGCTCTGTTTGCTTATGTCCTGGGGATAAAGCGATCCAGATCGTAAGGGTAGCCCGGAGCTGGGATTCGTGAGTTTAGAGGATTGGGGGAGCAGGGAGGAACAAGCCATGAATGACCCTTACAGCCGCGGTCTGGTGACGCGCAACGTGTATTTTTCCCGGCGCCAGGTCCGGGGTAGACTTTGCGCGGTACTGCAGGGGACGCTACGAGAACGGGGGCTCTCACTGATCCCCCAGCCTTCTCGTGCCATGAAGGCCGGGGACGTGCACGAGCTGATCGTGACGGATGAGGCGGGGGCGCGTCCGGGTACGCGGGTGGATCGCGTGGCTTACGTAGGCTTCGTGGAGATTGACGAAGCCGGAGTCGTTGTCGAAGGAGACGCGGTCTGGATAGGGGGAAAGAGGGCCGGTGTGGTGGCGGGCTTTGACTGCACCCACATTCCGAATCATCTCAATATCGTGGTCAGGGCGGACCAGCTGTGTAGCGGAAGGGAAATGGGCCTTGCCGTGGAGGACGAGGTGGTGATTTTTCGGGACGGTGCCAACGAAACCCGAGAAGGTCCCCGTGCGCCGGCATCCTAGGGGAGCCGGCCGATCTTCGTGTAAGTCGGGGGGACGTGCCCGAGGATTACCGCTGGTGCGACGGGCAATGTGCTGCTGACCGTCACCTGCTTTGCATACGGGGGCGCCACGACCAGTATGTCCACGGTGGCCAGGATCGAACGCCCTCCAGGTGAGCGACCGTCAGCTGGTCCCGGCGCACATATTCCGGCCTGATTTGCACCCGTTCCTTCTCATGAGCCCTCCCCGGTGTTCAGAAGCTGCCCTGGAAGGCGACAATGTCACTGAGGCTGCGCGAAAAAACCCCCGTGATCTCACGCGCGCCATGCTCCAGTGCCTTCTCCGCCGCCAGCGCCGGATTGTCAAACTGGCTGCATGTTTCCTTCTGGCTTTGAGCGTCACTACATTCGTGGGCTGGCGAAGACGAAGCTTGAGTGTACCGTGGCGCTATGCCTCATGCTGGCGATGGCACTGCGGGCAGGGTGACGGAAAAATGAAAGGATCTGCGGCGCAGCCTGGTCAGGGCAGCTTGACGGGGCGGGCAGGGCGGGAGAAAAGGAAAGGACCGGGGTTAGTGTCCCCCCAGGCGGCCTGGAGTGTGGGATCGGCACCGGGTGGCCGCCTGCGGCCCCTGGAGGGAGTGGTCGTAAAGGTGGTGACTGCCGGTACACCTCGGCATGCCCTGCCGGAGGCGCCAAAACCGGGCACCAAGAATGCCTCCCGGCCTTCATTTATTGACACTCAGTTCCTTTTGTGATACAGTGGAGACGACCTACCGGCCCCTTCGGGAGCCGGGGTTTTGATGGTTACAGACGGGAGTGGCTCCGCATGCGACAGCTGATCACTCTTGAGTGCACTGAATGCCGGCAACGTAACTACCGTACTACCAAGAACCGGCGCAATGACCCGGACCGGCTGGAGCTGAGGAAATACTGTCGTTTTTGCCGACGCCATACGGTACACCGGGAAACGCGCTAAGCGGAGGACTCCTTCTGGCGGACGACTGAATGGCGCAGGCCCGTAGCTCCAATAGGCAGAGCAGCGGACTCCAAATCCGCGGGTTGGGGGTTCGAGTCCCTCCGGGCCTGCACTTTTTGAACGTGCACTGGGGTCACGTGGCGGAGAGGGATGGGCCGTGAGGAAGATTATTAACGGCTGGAAGCGGTTGGTCAGGTTCCTGAAAGAGGTCAGGAGCGAGTTGCGGAAGGTCACCTGGCCAACGAGACGTCAGACGGTAGTTTTCACTTCCGTGGTATTGCTATCGGTGGCCGCGGTGGCCGCCTTGATTTGGGTGGTGGACACTGCTCTGAGTTTCATGATCGGATTGATATTACGGTAAACGCAGTCGGGAGGGAAAAACATACCGGTGCCAACCGGGTGGCGACCATGGGTGAGAATTCGGGTGAAAGACGCTGGTACGTCGTCCATACGTACTCGGGCCACGAGAACAAGGTGAAGGCCAATCTGCTCAAGAGGATACGATCCATGAACATGGAGGACAAGATCTTCAGCGTCGTGATACCAACTGAAGAACAAATAGAATACAAGGACGGAAAGCGCAAAGTGACCAAGCGGAAGATCTTTCCCGGATACGTACTGGTGGAGATGATACTCACCGACGACTCGTGGTACGTGGTCCGAAATACTCCGGGAGTGACGGCGTTCGTCGGCTCGGGAAATCGACCGGTTCCGCTGCATGATGGAGAAGTTAAGGCAATCATGCGGCAAATGGGTATGGAGGAGCCGCGGCCGAAGGTGGTGTTCGAACCCGGGCAGACCGTCAGGGTCATAAGCGGTCCGTTCACGGGTTTCATGGGAACGGTTGAGGAGGCAGATGTAACCAGGGGCAAGCTGCGGGTACTGGTTTCAATGTTTGGCCGGGAGACGCCCCTTGAACTGGACTTCGGACAAGTGGAAGAGGTGTAGGTGGATAGCCATGGCCAAGAACGTAGTAGGAGTCGTGAAGCTGCAGCTGCCGGCGGGTCAGGCCACCCCCGCGCCGCCTGTTGGCCCAGCCCTAGCGCAGCACAGGGTCAATATCATGGCATTTTGCAAAGAGTTCAACGAGAAAACGGCCAACCAGGCGGGGACAATCATCCCGGTGGAGATCACGGTATACGAAGACGGTTCGTACACTTTCGTGCTGAAAACACCGCCGGCTTCCGTGCTGCTGAAGAAGGCGGCGGGCATCGACCGGGGATCCGGTGAACCCAACCTGAAGAAAGTGGGGCGGGTGACCAGGAGCCAGATCAGGGAGATTGCGGAACAAAAGATGCAGGACCTGAATGCTGCCAGCCTGGAGGCTGCTATGAGGATGATAGAAGGTACGGCCCGGAGCATGGGCATCGAGGTGGTACCCGATCGATGATGATGCGGTTACCAATGGCTGGAGGGGTTCAGTGATGAGTAAGCACGGAAAACGCTATCAGGCGGTGCTGGAGAAGATCGATCGGGAACGACTCTACGAGCCTCGGGAAGCGTTGGCTTTGGTGAAGGAAACGGCATCCGCCCGCTTTGATGAGACGGTGGAAGTGGCGGTGCGCCTGGGTGTGGACCCAAGGCATGCCGACCAGATGGTCAGGGGCTCGCTGGTCCTCCCCCATGGTACGGGCAAGCAGGTCCGAGTACTGGTATTCGCCAAGGGGGAGCATGCCAAGGTAGCCGAAGAGGCGGGCGCTGACTTCGTGGGTGTGGAGGAGTTGGCAGAGAAGATCCAACAGGGTTGGCTCGATTTCGACGTGGCCATTGCAACTCCCGATGTGATGAGAGTGGTGGGCCGGCTGGGACGGATTCTGGGACCGCGAGGCCTGATGCCGAATCCCAAAGCCGGCACGGTGACCTTTGATGTGGCTCGTGCTATACGGGAGTTCAAAGCAGGAAGGGTTGAGTTCCGGGTAGACAAAGGCGGCATAATACATCTCCCCATTGGCAAGGTATCGTTCAGCACTGATCAGTTGCTGGAAAACTTTTATACCTTAATAGAAGCGCTGCTGAGAGCAAAGCCTGCAGCTGCGCGGGGCCAGTATTTGCGCAGCATCACTGTTTCCAGTACTATGGGACCGGGCATAAAGATCAACCCCCAGAAGGTGGCGCGTCCGCGCGAGTGAGGGCCACTGCCGGGGTACCCTGTGGGTGGACAACAAAGACCGTTGAGACGATCCAGCCGTAGACAGCAGGTGTGGTCGTCACTTAAAGAGCGCAGGCTCGCCTGCCGAGGCCGAATGCTGAGGGCAACGTGCGTTGGATTTCCATAACTCCTCGCCGGCCTGGGCGAGGAGTTTTGCTTGAGAGGGGGTGGTGAGGTGACTGCGAGGGCGAGGGCTGATAAGGCAAGTGTTGTGGAGTACTTACGGGAAAAGGTCCAGAAATCACAAGTATTAGTACTTACGGACTATCGAGGCCTTGACGTAGCTGCCATGAATCAGCTTCGGCAGAAACTGAGGGAAAGGGGCATCGAGTACCGCGTGGTTAAAAACACCTTGTTTGCCCGCGCGGTCAGCGAATTGAATCTGGAAGGAATTATGGACTTCCTGACCGGTCCCACCGCGGTGGCGTTCGGCTATGACGATCCGGTTGTCCCCGCGAAGGTACTGGTGGACTTCGGCCGCCAACACCCACAGCTGCAGATCAAAGGTGGGCTGCTCGACGGCTCTCTCATCGATAGGGCGACGGTGATTCGCCTCGCGGAACTGCCCAGCAGGCAGGAACTGCTACAGGCGACAGCCCGTGGGCTGCAGTCGCCGCTGGCGGCGTTTGCACGTGCCCTGAACGGCTTGTTGTCAGGGTTTGTGCGCGTGGTGGATGAGCTGAGAAAGAAGAAGACAGAACAGGCTGCTTAGGAGGGGTGGAGTAATGTCGAAGGTGGAACAAGTCCTGGATATCGTCAAATCAATGACAGTTATGGAGCTGGCTGAACTGGTGAAGGCTTTTGAAGAGGAGTTTGGAGTATCGGCAGCTGCCCCGGTGGCAGTTGCAGCTCCCGTGGCAGCTCCCGCCGCTGAAGAGGAAAAGGTTGAACAGACTGAGTTTGACGTGATCCTCAAGAGCGTGGGCGACAAGAAGATTCAGGTCATCAAGGTCGTCAGGGAGCTGACCAATCTGGGGTTGAAGGAGGCCAAAGAACTGGTCGACAATGCGCCCCGAGCGGTAAAGGAGAAGGTGAGCAAGGAGGAAGCCGAAAGCATCAAGGCCAAGCTGGAGGAAGTAGGTGCTACGGTCGAGATCAAATGAGAATCTTCCAGGGTTTCTCTCGGGGCCCCCAAGGGGGGCCCTTTTGGCCCAAAGCGGGGACAGGTAACAATATTGGACAGGCGCGGAAGAGTTCTCTGGCCCTGCTGGAGAAGGTTGCTTTTCGTCAGGTAGTGGGTTAAGATTAGAAGAGGCTGCGACGGGGGTCTATGCTTGACGACCGGGCGTTATTATGCTAGCATAGCGTATTGCGATCCATGGCTTGGCGGTACGCCAGGAAAACTGGTCGGCGGAGCCGCCGATGTAATATTTGGTAGCTTGCGGGAAATACTTCCTTTTGGTGTCACCGGCCTGTTGTCTTGCGTCCAAGTGTCACATTTCGGTCCACTGCCTGATAATTCCTTCCGACAAGGAGTGGGAGCCGCATGCCTCGTACCCTCAAGTTCGGCAAGCACGAGAGGGTGAGTTTTGCGCGCATTGAAGAGATCCTGGAACTTCCCAACCTGATCGAGATCCAGAAGAAATCCTATGAGTGGTTCATCAAAGAGGGTTTACGAGAGACTTTCCGTGACGTATCGCCCATTCAGGATTTCACGGGCAATCTAGTGTTGGAGTTCGTGGACTACCGACTCGGCGAGCCCAAGTACACGGTGGAAGAGTGCCGGGAGAGGGATGTCACCTACGCAGCACCGCTTCGGGTACGCGTCAGGCTGATCAATCGGGAAACCGGGGAAGTGAAAGAGCAAGAGGTCTTCATGGGCGACTTCCCCTTGATGACCGATAACGGTACCTTCATCATCAATGGTGCCGAGCGGGTGGTAGTGAGTCAGCTGGTCAAGTCTCCCGGCGTTTACTACGCGGACCACATGGATCCCAGTGGAAAACGTCTGTTCACCGCTACTCTCATTCCCAACAGAGGAGCCTGGCTTGAATTCACCATCGATCCTGGTGACTTCGTGACCGTCCGCATCGACCGGGCTCGCAAGCTGCCGGTGTCGGTCTTGCTGCGTGCCGTGGGTTACGGGACGAATGCGCAGATACTGGATAGCTTGGGAGATTCCGCATACCTCAGGAATACACTTTCGCGGGATAACTGTGACTCCCAGGAAAGCGCACTGCTGGAGATTTACCGTCGGCTGCGTCCCGGCGAGCCTCCTAACCTGGACAATGCCCGCAGTCTGTTCAATAACCTGTTCTTTGAGCCAAAGCGGTACGACCTGGCTCGCGTGGGACGCTACCGCCTCAACAAGAAGTTGGGTTTGCGTCGCCGGCTGCCCGGTACGGTGGCTGTTGAGGATATCGTTCACCCCCGTACGGGAGAAGTGATCGTGCCCGCGGGCAAGACCATAGACAAAGAGGCAGCTCGGCTGGTTGAGGAATCCGGTGTAAAGGCGGTCACCGTGCGCACCAGTAGCGGGCAGGTACTAAAACTCGTCTCCAATGACCGTCCTGAAGACGGTGTGCGAACCCTGACCCCTGCGGACGTGCTGGCCATTGTGAACTACCTCATTGGTCTCACCTATGGCGTTGGTGAGGTCGATGATATCGACCATCTTGGGAACCGCCGGCTGCGGTCGGTGGGCGAGTTGCTCCAGAACCAGTTCCGCATCGGCCTGGCCCGCATGGAGCGCGTGGTTCGTGAGCGGATGACCATCCAGGACGTGGATATCATCACACCCCAAGCTCTCATTAACATACGTCCTGTGGTCGCGGCCATCAAAGAATTTTTCGGTTCATCACAGCTGTCCCAATTCATGGACCAAACCAATCCGCTGGCCGAGCTCACCCACAAGCGGCGCTTGAGTGCACTGGGGCCAGGCGGTCTGAGCCGCGAACGGGCGGGTTTTGAGGTGCGAGACGTGCACCATTCGCACTACGGGCGAATGTGTCCGATAGAAACTCCGGAAGGACCCAACATCGGTCTAATCGGTTCACTGAGCACCTATGCGCGTGTCAACCAGTACGGATTCATCGAGACGCCCTATCGCAAGGTAGACAAGGAACGGGGTGTGGTGACGAACGAGATCGAGTATCTGGCTGCGGATGAAGAAGACGAGTGCGTGATCGCGCAGGCCAATGCCCCCCTCGATGAAGAAGGGCGATTCCTCACCCCCAGGGTAACTGCGAGGTACAAACACCAGATCCTGGCAGTGCCCGCAGAGGAAGTGGACTACATGGATGTGTCGCCCAAACAGGTAGTGAGCGTGGCTACCGCGCTGATACCCTTCTTGGAGCACGATGATGCAAATCGCGCCCTCATGGGAGCAAACATGCAACGCCAGGCGGTGCCGCTGATCCAGAACGAGGCCCCCTTGGTGGGCACGGGTATGGAGTTCCGGGCGGCCAAAGATTCTGGCGTAGTGGTGATGGCGAGGCGAGCCGGAACCGTGATCCGCGTTACCGCCAACGAGATAGTGATTGCCACCGACGAGGGAGACCTAGACCATTACAAGTTGAAGAAGTTCGCGCGTTCTAATCAGGGTACGTGCATGAACCAGAAACCCATTGTGGTCAAAGGGCAACGGGTGGAGACTGGCGAGATCATCGCTGACGGCCCCTGTACCGATCACGGCGAGCTGTCCTTGGGCCGGAACGTGCTGGTTGCCTTCATGCCGTGGGAAGGATACAATTACGAAGACGCGATACTCATCAGCGAAAAGCTGGTCAAAGACGACGTATTCACCTCTATCCACATTGAGGAATACGAGTGCGATGCCAGGGACACCAAGCTCGGCCCCGAGGAGATCACCCGGGACATTCCCAACGTGGGGGAAGACGCGCTCAAGGACCTCGACGAGCGCGGCATCATTCGCGTGGGCGCGGAAGTCCGCACCGGGGACATCCTGGTGGGCAAGGTAACCCCCAAGGGCGAAACCGAGCTCACGGCGGAGGAGAGACTATTACGGGCCATCTTCGGGGAGAAGGCCCGCGAAGTCAGGGATACTTCTCTCCGCGTTCCTCATGGGGAAAGTGGCATTGTGGTTGACGTGAAGGTGTTCTCGCGAGAGGCCGGCGACGAGCTGGCGCCGGGCGTCAATCAACTGGTTCGGGTTTACGTCGCCCAAAAACGCAAGATTTCCGAAGGAGACAAGATGGCGGGTCGTCATGGCAACAAAGGGGTTATTGCGCGGATCTTACCCGAGGAAGACATGCCCTTCCTGCCAGACGGAACGCCGGTGGAGATCGTGCTCAACCCGCTCGGCGTCCCGTCCCGCATGAACCTGGGACAGATTCTCGAGACGCACCTGGGTTGGGCAGCTCGAGTCTTGGGCATCCGGGTGGCATCTCCAGTATTTGACGGAGCCAGAGAAAGCGAGATAGTAGAGTTCCTCCGGAAGGCAGGGCTTCCTGAAGACGGCAAGATACAGCTTTATGATGGCCGTACGGGGGAGCCGTTCGACAGTCGGGTCTGCGTGGGTTACTGTTACATGATGAAGCTGGCGCACCTGGTGGATGACAAGATCCACGCACGCTCCACTGGACCCTATTCACTGGTGACGCAGCAGCCTCTGGGGGGCAAGGCTCAGTTCGGAGGCCAACGCTTCGGCGAAATGGAGGTGTGGGCCCTGGAGGCGTACGGTGCTGCCTACACACTTCAGGAATTGCTGACGGTGAAGTCGGACGACGTGGTCGGCAGGGTGAAGACCTACGAGGCGATTGTCAAGGGCGAGAATATACCGGAGCCGGGCGTCCCGGAGTCCTTCAAGGTGCTCATCAAAGAACTTCAAAGCCTTTGCCTCGATGTCAGAGTGCTGTCTGAGGACGCGCGGGAGATCGAGATCCGGGAAACTGATGAGGATGTGAGCGAAACTGCCCGCGCCCTGGAGCTGGACAGCACCCAAGCGCAGATGAGAGAGCGAGGGCGAGCGGAAGGAGAGGCAGCGGACGAGGTAGATGTTGGCGAACCGCTAAGAGAGGAAGAATATGCCCCCAGCGGACGGGCTAAGGTACCGGTGGAGGCGGGCCAGGGCGGTTTGGCTACTGGTGATGACCGCCCGTCGACCGCGGGGGGCAAGATCTGGCGCGCCAAACGGGGGCTGAGAGAATTATTGGAGCGGGTGAGGAACCAGAAGGCCAATGGTGATCACCTGGGTCAGAGATGGCGGGCCAGGCGGGTCGTTCACTACATGGAGGGGGAGGATGACGGCTGATGGCATCGCGTCGCTCCCGGTATCATCCCGCGAGTGCAGCCGGTCGTGGTCGAGTGGAATCGATGGTCCTGGCGCATCTCGAGGGCAAGCGAGATCGCGAGTCCATGGTGGACATAAATGATTTTGATTCCATACAGATAGGACTGGCGTCACCCGAGCAAATTCGCCGGTGGTCTCGGGGTGAAGTAAAAAAGCCGGAGACCATCAACTATCGTACTTTGAAGCCGGAGCGCGACGGTCTCTTTTGCGAGAAGATATTCGGTCCGGTGCGTGACTGGGAGTGCCACTGCGGCAAGTACAAGAGGGTGCGCTACCGGGGAATCGTGTGTGATCGCTGCGGAGTGGAGGTGACGCGGTCCAAAGTTCGGCGAGAGCGGATGGGACATATCGAGCTCGCTGCTCCGGTCTCGCACATCTGGTACTTCAAAGGGATTCCCAGCCGGATGGGTTTGCTGCTTGATATGTCCCCGCGGGCTCTGGAAAAGGTCCTGTACTTTGCCGCCTATGTCGTCACTGATCCGGGCTCTACCCCCCTGCAGGAGAAGCAGCTCCTGACGGAGAGCGAGTACAGGGAAGCGCGGGAAAAATACGGCCACAATTTCCAGGCGGGCATGGGAGCAGAGGCGGTCAAGAAGCTCCTAGAGAAGATCGACCTGGATCAGCTGGCGGCCGAGCTGCGCCAGGAACTGGCCAATGCCAGCGGTCAGCGGAAGGTACGCGCGATGCGGCGGCTGGAGGTGGTGGAGGCCTTCAGACGTTCGGGCAATCGCCCGGAGTGGATGATACTCGAAGTCATACCTGTCATTCCTCCTGATCTCCGTCCCATGGTCCAGCTGGACGGTGGCCGGTTCGCCACTTCCGATCTCAACGATCTTTACCGTCGGGTGATAAATCGCAACAACCGTCTCAAGAGGTTGCTGGATCTGGGTGCTCCTGAGATCATCGTGCGCAACGAGAAACGCATGCTGCAGGAAGCGGTGGATGCTCTCATCGACAACGGTCGTCGAGGCCGACCGGTGACCGGCCCTGGTAACCGTCCCCTCAAGTCCCTGAGCGACATGCTCAAGGGCAAGCAGGGGCGGTTCCGACAGAACCTGCTGGGCAAGCGGGTGGACTACTCCGGTCGGTCGGTCATCGTGGTGGGACCGAAACTGAAATTCCACCAGTGTGGATTACCCAAAGAGATGGCTCTGGAGCTGTTCAAGCCTTTCGTCATGAAGAAGCTGGTCCAGCGCGGTCTGGCACACAATATCAAGAGTGCCAAGCGCATGGTAGAGCGGGTGCGGCCGGAGGTGTGGGATATCCTTGAGGAGGTCATCAAGGATCATCCCGTGCTTCTCAATCGTGCCCCCACGCTTCACCGCCTGGGCATTCAGGCCTTCGAACCCGTGCTGGTGGAGGGCCGGGCCATACAGATTCATCCCCTGGTCTGCGCGGCATATAACGCCGATTTCGACGGAGATCAAATGGCGGTGCACGTGCCTCTGTCGGCAGAGGCCCAGGCGGAGGCCAGGATCCTGATGCTGTCGGCTCACAACATCCTGAGCCCCAAGGACGGCACGCCGGTGGTCAGCCCAACCAAGGACATGGTACTGGGGTGCTACTACCTGACGCTGAGCGAGGATGGGGCCAAGGGGGAGGGCAAGTACTTCAGCACCCCCGAGGAAGCCATCATGGCCCACGAGTACGGTGTCGTGGACTTGCACGCGAAGATCTGGGTGCGCCTGGGAGACGAACGGGTGGAGACAACTGTGGGCCGCCTGATCTTCAACGAGGTACTGCCCGACTGCGTCCCGTTCATCAACCGCGAGGTACGGCAAGGCGACCTGGAAGAAATCGTTGCCCTGGTCTACCGTCACGAGGACTCCGCCCGAATGGCCGAGTTCCTGGACCGCATCAAGGAGCTGGGGTTCCATTACGCCACAGTAGCCGGCACCACCATGGCCATAGGAGACTTCCTGATTCCCGAACAGAAGCCGCAGATCTTGGCGGAAGCGGAGCAGAAGGTGGAGGAAGTGGAGCAGCAGTACCGTAAGGGCTTGATCAGCTGGCTGGAGCGGTACGAGCGCGTGATCAGTATCTGGAACGAGGCCAAGGATCGGATCACCGATATACTGATGAGCTCCTTTGACAAGTTCAATCCGGTGTTCATGATGGCCGATTCGGGCGCGCGGGGCAACGTGCAGCAGATATCACAGCTATCGGGGATGCGCGGTCTCATGGCCGATCCATCCGGTCGCATTATCGAGCTGCCCATCAAGGCCAGCTTCCGCGAAGGCCTCACCGTCCTGGAGTATTTCACGTCTACCCACGGTGCCCGGAAGGGGCTGGCTGACACCGCCCTCCGTACCGCCGACTCGGGTTATCTCACGCGCCGGCTGGTGGATGTGTCTCAGGATGTCATAGTCCGCGAGCATGATTGTGGCACCACCGTTGGTATCGTGGTGGCGGACATCACAGACGGAGACCAGGTCATCGAGTCCTTGCGGGATCGGGCTGTTGGCCGCATCACAATCGAACCGGTGGTGGATCCCAGAACCGGAGAGACCATTGTTGAGGCCGACCAGGAGATCACCGAGGAAATCATGGATCGGATAGAAGAGGCAGGCATAAAAGAGCTACACGTCAGGTCGGTCTTGACCTGCCGAACGCGCTATGGCGTTTGTGCCCGTTGCTACGGAAGAGATCTGGCAACCGGTAAGCTGGTCAACGTGGGTGAGGCGGTGGGCATCATCGCGGCGCAGTCAATCGGCGAGCCCGGTACCCAGCTGACCATGCGGACCTTCCACACCGGTGGCGTGGCGGGTGAGGACATCACCCACGGTCTGCCGAGGGTGGAGGAACTGTTCGAGGCTCGCAAGCCCAAGGGCCAGGCGGTGATCGCCGACATCGACGGCGAGGTGCGCATCGTAGAAGGACGTAGCCGGCGCGAAATCCAGGTGATATCCCCCGAGGGCCAGATCAGCACTTTCCCGGTGCCGTTCGGTGCCCGGCTGAAGGTCCGGGATGGCGACCAGGTCAGGGTTGGTGATGAGCTCACCGAGGGCTCGGTGAATCCCCATGACATCCTGAAGATAAGAGGAATCCGTGCGGTGCAGCTCTACCTGCTGCAGGAAGTGCAGCGAGTGTACCGAATGCAGGGTGTGGTCATCAACGACAAGCACATAGAAATCATCATCCGGCAAATGCTCAAGAAGGTCAAAGTCGACGATCCCGGCGATACGGACCTGATGCCAGGAGGTCTGGTGGACGTCTTCGAGTTTGAGGAGGCCAACGAGAAAGTAATGGCGGCGGGAGGGCAGCCGGCGGTGGCCAAGCCCGTGCTGCTGGGCATTACCAAAGCTGCACTGGCCACTGATTCTTTCCTGGCAGCCGCCTCGTTCCAGCAAACGACGATGGTACTCACCGACGCGGCCATCAAGGGTAAACGGGATCCCTTGATGGGGCTAAAGGAGAACGTGGTCATCGGTAAGCTGATCCCCGCGGGTACGGGCATGTCTTGTTACCGCTGCATCGGGGTGGACGTACAACGGGCGAAAGCGACTTCTGAGGACCAGGAAGATCGGGAGGGGGAAGCTGAGGAGGCGGCTGACAGCCAGTGACCCGTCGTCAGCCGGGGAAGCGGACGCGGCAGGTCCTCCGGTACATCTGTTGACACCATCAGGGGCGGGTGCTAGAATATAGGAGTGTCTGAGCCGAATCAGCCTGATCCATGCCAATGGGGGGGCGGAACCCCCCATTGGACCGCCAACGGACCTTTCGCGGGCAGAGGAATTGCCCAAAGGAGGTTATCTTAATGCCTTTGGCAAGACTCAAGCAGGCGCGGCGAAAGACCGTCGGCAGCAAGCAGACCGCTAAGGCGGTGGCTAAAGGTTTGGCTGAAGTTGTCTTCATTGCTCAGGATGCCGAAGAGCATGTGGTCAGGGATATCATTCGAGCCTGCGAGGAACGCGGGATACAGCTGGTGTACGTCAATTCCATGGACGAGTTGGGGAAGGCCTGCGGCATAGAAGTGGGAGCAGCATCCGCTGCCATTCTGAAGACGGAAACCGACAGTTGAGTGGACGGAGGAGGTGTTTGGATGCCCACAATCAGCCAGTTGGTGCGCAAGGGTAGGGAAAAGGTGGAGAGGAAGTCCTCGGCTCCCGCCCTGCGTGGGAACCCGCAAAAGCGCGGGGTATGCACGCGGGTGTGGACCGTTAATCCCAAGAAACCCAACTCGGCACTGCGGAAGGTGGCCCGCGTCCGATTGACCAATGGTATCGAGATCACCGCGTACATACCGGGAGAAGGACACAACCTGCAGGAACACTCGGTGGTTTTGGTGCGCGGTGGACGGGTGAAGGACCTGCCGGGAGTACGCTACCACATCATAAGAGGTACGCTGGACGCGGCAGGAGTGCAAGATCGGGCCCAGGGACGATCCAAGTACGGGGCGAAGCGAGCTAAGAAATGAAGGGGAGTGACCGGAGTGCCTAGGAGGGGTCGAGTGCCCCGCAGGGAAATCGAGCCGGATCCCATATACGGGAGTGAGCTGCTGGCCCGGCTCATCAACAAGGTGATGAAGGACGGCAAAAAAACGCTGGCTCAGCGCATTGTCTACGGCGCCCTGGAGATCGTCGCTCGTAAGACGCGCAAGAATCCTTTAGAGGTGTTCGAGCAGGCGGTTCGGAATGCCGCGCCGCTACTGGAAGTGCGTCCTCGCCGGGTGGGTGGTGCTACCTATCAGGTCCCCATTGAAGTGAGGCCGGAGAGGCGCATTTCCCTGGCCTTGCGTTGGCTGGTCGAGGCTGCCCGCGACCGGTCGGAGCGCACCATGCAGCAACGCCTGGCGGCGGAGCTCATGGAGGCTGCTGCCGGTTCCGGCGGAGCCGTGCGTAGGAAGGAAGACAGTCATCGCATGGCCGAGGCAAACAAGGCTTTTGCCCATTATCGTTGGTGAGGAGCTGACGGTCGGGAAGGAGGGTTGGAGGATGCCCAGGTCTCACCCACTGGATTTGGTGCGAAACATCGGTCTCATGGCGCATATCGATGCTGGCAAGACCACGACAACCGAGAGGATTCTATTCTATACCGGTAGAGTTCACAAGATGGGCGAAGTACACGAAGGATCAGCCACCATGGACTGGATGGTGCAGGAACAAGAGAGGGGCATCACCATCACCTCTGCTGCCACCACGTGCTACTGGAAGGGGTACCGAATCAACATCATCGACACGCCCGGACACGTGGACTTCACCGTGGAGGTAGAGAGGTCGCTCCGGGTCTTGGACGGAGTCATTGCCGTGTTCTGTGCCAAGGGCGGGGTTGAGCCTCAGTCGGAGACGGTGTGGCGCCAGGCGGACAAGTACCGGGTACCGCGCATTGCGTTCGTCAACAAGATGGATACGGTGGGCGCGGATTTCTACCGGGTTGTGGAGATGATGCGCGAGCGTCTCAACGCGCGGCCGGTGATCGTTCAGCTCCCCATCGGATCCGAAAGTGAATTCCGGGGCATCGTGGACCTGATAACCATGAAGGCGATCTATTACCTGGATGACTTGGGGACGCGCAGTCAGGAGACCGAGATCCCGGAAGAGATGCGCGATGTGGTTGCTGCACACCGGGAGGCCTTGCTCGAGGTAGCTGCCGAATTCAGCGACGAGCTCATGATGAAGTACCTGGAGGGGGAGGAAATCACCCCCGAGGAGATAAGGCTGGCGCTGCGACGGGGCACCATCGATGTGGCCATCACGCCGGTTTTGTGCGGAGCCGCGTACCGCAACAAGGGCATACAGTTGCTGCTGGACGCAGTTACTTATTACCTGCCTTCGCCCCTGGATGTGCCACCCATTTCTGGTTTCCACCCGCAGAGCAACGAACGGGTCACCAGGAAGCCGGACAACAACGAGCCATTTTGCGCCCTGGTTTTCAAGATCATGACCGATCCCTTCGTGGGCAAGCTGGCTTTCTTCCGCGTGTACTCGGGTACCTTGCGGGCGGGAGACTATGTGTATAATCCCCGTCGGGGAGTGCGGGAGCGGGTCGCCCGGACCTTGCAGATGCATGCCAATCATAGAGAGGAGGTCGCGGAGGTAGGGGCCGGGGATATCGTGGCCGGTGTGGGCCTCAAAGAGAGCACCACCGGTGACACTCTGTGCGACGAGCGACATCCCATCGTGCTGGAAGCTATGGAGTTCCCGGAGCCGGTCATTTCGGTAGCCATCGAGCCCAAGACCAAAGCGGACCAGGATCGGATGGGCCAGGGACTGGCGAAAATAACGGAAGAAGACCCCACATTCCGGTATCATATTGACCCCGAAACTGGTCAGAGCATCATCTCCGGGATGGGAGAACTGCATCTCGAGATCATCGTGGACCGCCTGATGCGAGAGTTCAAAGTGGGCGCCAATGTGGGCAGGCCACAGGTTGCCTACCGGGAGACTTTCACCCGACCCGCCCGGGCGGAGGGACGGTTCATCAAGCAAACAGGGGGGCGCGGTCAGTACGGACACGTGGTCATCGAATATCACCCGCTAGCTCGGGGCCAGGGCTTCCAGTTCGAGGACGCCACCAGGGGCGGAGTGATCCCGAAAGAATTCGTGCCCGCGATCCAGGCGGGGATCGTCGAGGCCATGGAGAATGGGGTGCTGGCAGGTTACAAGGTAATCGACCTGCGCGCAGTGCTGCTGGATGGTTCTTATCACGAGGTGGACTCGTCGGAGATGGCGTTCAAGATTGCAGCTTCCTTGTCCTTCAAGGAAGCGGCGCGTCGAGCACACCCGGTGCTGCTGGAGCCGGTGATGAAGGTGGAGGTGTTGGTACCAGAGGAATACCTGGGAGACGTACTGTCGGACCTGACGGCGCGACGGGGTCAGATACTGGGCATCGAATCCCGGACCAACGTCCGCGTCATAAGGGCTCATGTTCCTCTGGCGGAGATGTTCGGGTACGCGACGGATTTGCGGTCCCGGACTCAGGGTCGCGGCACCTACACCATGCAGTTCGATCACTATGCCCAGGTGCCCGACCACATCGCCGAGGGCATAGTCCAACGGGCCACTGGCCGTTACAGCTACTGCTAGAATAACATTCACGTCGAGGGGGAGCTGAGATGGCGAAGA
>DFNJ01000004.1 GCA_002376005.1 Firmicutes bacterium UBA3570 | reverse complement strand
TGCCGGTCCACATAGTAACGACGCTCATACTCTACCAGGCCAAACCAGGTCAGGATCACCCGCTTCTTGCCGTTCACCAACCGCCACCGACTCTTGTCCCGCTCCTTCATCAAACACTCATCCACCAAACGCAACGCTGCCACCAAAAGCCGCCGTGCTGCTTCTTGCACCAGCTGGAAGATCTCTACCTCAATCTGCCGGAAGTCTTTCGCTTCCCTCAGGATCCGCCATATACCCTCCGCCAACAGCAGGACAACCTCCACCAACTCCCGAATGATCCACACAGAGACCTCACCTCCATTTCTGGCTTTGCGCGGTGGGCTGTCCTTCTCAGGACAACCCCCGGTGAGGTCTCTTTACTATGCCACCCCACCAGTTGCCTACCAAAAGTTTATACGCTCGTTGTGCTGTCCGCCGTGTCGTACGGGAAAAGCGTCGACTTGGGCTGTGACTGCAACTTCCTGCACAAGGGCTTTGGACGTGAGTTAGTCCGCTCGTTTGGCCATGGTTGCGTGCCGATCCAATGCCTAGGCACGAAACCACTGGTTCGTCCTGATGCACGGGCAGTCTCATCAACACACAACCCGTCCCTTTTGCGGCGCTACCAGAAGAAGGTGGTGGGCACAAGCGCGCAGAAGATCCAATGGGTGCACTGCACACTACCTGAGTCCAGAGCAAGTCAAACTGCTTTAAACGGCTGTAGTTCTTCCCCGCAATTACGTGAAACTTAACCGGGCGCCAGCAGCGTGTTCTTGTGGCGGGGGGCTTGTATGTTTGATGGTCTGAGCAATAGTCATATTCGCAGGGCCATCGACGAACTGGCCGACTGCTTGGGCGTCAGGGAAGATATAGATGGTCGAGACCTTGTCGAACTTCTGCGGAAGGGCGATGCACAAGCATGCGTGCAAAAAATTGCATCCCAACTCGGTCTCCCTGTTTGCGTCACCCTGGTACGTATACCACGGGCCTTTCAGCCCGGACACGCGCCCCGCTTTCAGACCAACGCCCCAGTACGCACCGACGGGACAGGGCGCGGTCGTGAGGGCATCATAGCTCAAATCGTAGTGCCAGGGAACCTCCCATCCTTTGGATCTCCCGCCCTGAATGGATGGCCGATTCAGGTTCGTGTCAGCGATGATTGCTATGACGATCCGCAAAGCTTCGTAACAATCATGGCCCACGAACTGTCACACCTGCTGTTGGCGTCGCTTCATCTTGCTGACACAAGCAGCGAATTACATGCAGAACTTCTTCCGCTCCTCTTGGGTTTCCGCAACATTGTGCGACAAGGCCGCATGACGGTTAGAGTGATGCCGAACGGGACAGCCATAGAGATCAGGTACGGATACTTGACAGACCCGCAGTTTAAGTTTGCTTTTGAATACGTTGGAAGCATTCTCGAGAGGCGTAGACGCCACAAGATGCGCATCGCCCGTGCTGGAGCGCATTTGCGCCATAAGATTGTCGTTGCCGAGCGAGCCCTTGCTGCGCTCAAGAATTGCCTGAGGTGCCTTGATGCTCATCGTCCAATGACCATGGGCGCGGATGATGCGCGACGAATAGTTCAGTTTCATAGTTGGGAGTACACCTACGCGTGGTATACCACCATCAAACAGGCCAGAAACACATTGGATAAGGCAGAACGGTTCATAAAATGCTTAAGTCACTACACGCCCACTGTGGTTGAGCAGCTCGAAAGGTATGCAAGACAGTTTGAAGCCTCCGCTGAGCGGCTCAGCCAAGTTACAACCACTATGTTGCGTGACGCAAGAGTAATCCGACAATACCTTCCCCTATTTCATAAGCTACGATGCATGCTCACCTGTGGATATACTCACTGCGCAATGCCGTGATTCTGATTCACGGGGCGTTCGCAGGAAAGTCCTGAGATGGTGTACTCGTCCATGTATCACCCGTGAGAAGCCGCCGGTTCTTACACCCAGGTAAGAGATGTGGCCTAGCGAATAGGAAGTCTTCTTGTGCCACAGACTGGCCATACAGGTTGGGAATCACTGCGCTGTGGGTAGGGCCAGTTGCTGGCGCCTGGAACGATGTTGCATGTCCAGCTGGCCTCGAGCGGGCAAAGACTACACGCTGGGCACCCATGACCCACAGCGACCGAGCGTGGACCGTTGCACGTGGCACAGGTCGAAAGAATCCAAAGGTCTCGTGCCACCCCACATCAGCATACGAACGCCTGAGGCAGGCATCGGCCTTACTACGACGAAGATCTACATGGTTATTCGGCACAGCAAGGGGAGAGCGTACGGATGAAGCACGATGCGGTGACGTTGGAGTCGGTGCTGCAAGCACAGGCGGTACTGACCGGGAAGATCGTGCGGACACCGCTTATCCGGTGTCATTCCCTGGACCGGAACGGTCTCGAGATTTATCTGAAGCTGGAAAACTTCCAGCGTACCGGAGCCTTCAAGTTCCGCGGGTGTCTCAATAAGGTAGCCCGCCTGTCGCCAGCAGCTCGGCGCAGGGGTCTGGTGGCAGCCTCCAGCGGCAACCACGCCCAGGGACTGGCACTGGCTGGTGCCCTGAAGAACCTCAAGGTCACCATCGTGATGCCGGAGGGATCGGCTCGCAGTAAGATTGCTGGCACTCGCGCGTACGGGGCGGAAGTAATTCTTCACGGGGCCGTTTACGACGACGCCTACCGCCATGCTCTTGCTCTGGCCGAAAACACAGGAGCCACTTACGTGCACAGCTTCGACGACCCGGACATCATCGCCGGTCAGGGAACCATCGGCCTGGAAATACTGGAGGACCTCCCAGAAGTGGACGCGGTGGTGGCCCCCATCGGGGGAGGCGGCCTGATATCCGGACTGGGCGTGGTCCTGAAGAACACCAGGCCGGACGTGCTACTGGTCGGATGCCAGTCGCAGGGTGCCCCGTCCATGGTGGAGTCTCTGCGAACGGGCCAGCTGTGCGAGCTGGTGAGTATCAACACGCTGGCGGACGGGATTGCTGTTCGCCGGCCGGGGGAGCTCACCTTCCGTCTGGCCCAGCACTACCTGGATAGAGCGGTGGTGGTTCCCGACCGCGCTATCGCCCGGGCAGTGAACACTCTGGCCACGCGGGCCAAAATAGTCGCCGAACCAGCAGCGGCCGCTCCCTGGGCGGCGATTGAGGAAGGCCTGATTCCCCTGGACGCTGGCAAGGTGGTGTGCGTGATCACCGGTGGCAACATAGACGCGCCGCTACTGTCCCGCTTCCTAGCCGAGTCCACTGGTGGCTAACCGAGCTGCTCCTTGCGGCTGAACCCGTGCTCAGCGAGCAACTCTCCCAACCCGTGGTAGCGGCCGCGACAGTATACCAGCGGCGGTACCTGCAGCGGCCACCGGGATGAGTCCTCGCCCAGTCCGTCGTCCACCTGCACCGCCAGCACCTCGCCCACAAACAGCCAGTGCGACCCCAACCTGAGCTGATGCCTCACCTCACATTCCAGGTTGACCGGGCATTCCTCGATCAAAGGCGCTGCCGTGCGGGCGGCTGCCCTCGCCGTGAGCCCCATGGCCGCGAATTTGTCCACATCCCGCCCGCTGACCGTGCCGCACCAATCCACCGCTTGCAGTTGCTCCCGGTGGGGAACGTTGACCACGAAATCGCCGTATCGCCTTATCAGCTCGCACGAGTAACGGTCCGGCCGCAAGGCAATGGTAATCATCGGTGGGTCGGAACATGCCACCCCGGTCCAGGCCACCGTCACGATGTTGCGTGGTCCCTCCATGCGTCCACAGCTCACCAGTACCACCGGAAGCGGATAGAGCACCGCCGCTGGCTCAACCAACCGCTTGCCCACTGCGTGCACCGCCCCCCTTCGCCGGTGTATCTGGGCCTGCTCTTGAGGCGCTCCGGTCAGCTGATCTTTTCCACCAGCCAGTCCAGACCCAGTTCCCAGAGCTTCTCCGGACGGGGTTTCCCGTCGTCCTGCCAGCCCATCATGCCGTAATATGTCCGCTTTGCTTCCTCCAGTGCCCGCCGGTCCACCGCCTTTCCCGCCAGGGGGCCATCGGTGAAGGCCTCGAAGAACCGCGGGTTCAGATAATCGTCGGCAGGGCCGAACCCATGAAGGACGTTGAAGCACCGGGTCATCTGAATGGCCCGCTCTCCCACGTCCAACAGCTCGCTGATGGTGCTGTTCCACCCCGTGACCGCCCGCACCAGGTCCACGGTTTGCTCAAAGCTCCAGGGTACGAAGTAACAGACCACCAGACAGTTGTACAGATGCCGCATGCGGGTTACCGCCTTGAACATCCTGACCTTGCGCGGGCTGAGATCATCCGCGGGCAATGGCTCCAGGATACCCAGGGATTTGAGTTGATCGAGGCTCCTGCCTTCCTTCGCATAGATGGTATCATGCATGTTGTGGCAGTGATCGGCACCCGTGGGGGACACAGCATATCCCAGGCCCAGGGCGTGCTTCAGGCGCGGCTCGTGCATGGGCACCTCCTGCCCTTTCACATGAATGGCCAGCTTCTCCGCGTCGTGGCCCAGCTGGGAGGCCGCCCTCTTGACCCCCTCGGCCAGCAGATCGCCGATGCCCTCCCGCCTGCCGATCATCTCCACCAGCTTGACCATCGCCTCGGCGTTGCCGAAGCGCAACACCAGCCCGTCGGTATCTTGCTCTCGGAGTATGCCATTTTCGAAACACTCCATGGCGAATCCGATGGTCACGCCGCAGGAGATGGTATCCAGGCCATAGGCCGCGCACAATTCATTGGCCTTTGCGATGGCCCGCAGGTCCCCCACGCCGCAAGTGGACCCCAAAGCGGCTATGGTCTCGTACTCCGGCCCTCCGTACACCGGATCCACCCGGTACGGCTCGGCAAGTTCCACCACCCGCTTGCAACGGATGGGGCAGGCAAAACAGCTCTCGCGGCCCACCAGCAGCGTATCCCGCAGGGTCTCCCCCGATATCTGCTCGGCGTCCTCGAAGCTGCCCTGCCGGAAGTTGCGGGTCGGCAAACCGCCGGCGGCATTGAGCCCCATCACGATGCCCGCAGTCCCCTTGTCCCGCAACCCTCCTGCCAGCTCCTCCAGGTGCTCCTGCAACCAGCGCCGCAGTTCGCCCAGCCGATCCGGGTCGCTCACCTCCACCGTCCCGGAACCCCTGACCGCCACCGCCCGCAGGTTCTTGGCACCCATCACCGCCCCCATCCCGCAGCGGCCGGCAAAGTGCCTGAGATCGTGCGTAACGCAGGCATAGCGCACCAGTCGCTCCCCGGCGGGCCCACACTGGGCCACCCGCACCCGGTCGTCGCCCAGCTGTCGCTTTATCTCCGCCTGCACCTCCGCCGTGGGTCGGCCGCTGAGTGAAGTGGCATCCCGCAACTCCACCCATTCGTCGCACACCGCCAGGTACACGGGAGTGGAGGCCTTACCCGTGATCACAATGGCGTCGTACCCTGCCCGCTTGAGCTCTGCACCCCAAAACCCTCCTGCCTCACCGTCCCCGTACGCTCCGGTGAGGGGCGAGCGCGCGCCCACGCTATTGCGGCCGCTCCCCGCAAACGGCGCACCGGTGAGCACTCCGGGGGCAAATACCAGCACGTTTTCTTCCCCCAGGGGATCCGCTCCCGGGGGCAGCTCGCGCAGCAGGTAATAGGCGATCACATTGCGGCCCCCGAAATAGGTGCGATAGAAAAGCTGGTCAGGAGACTCCACCCAGATGCGCCCGCTGGATAGATCTACCCGCAACACCTTTCCCCGGTATCCGTAAGCCATGCTGCCACCTCCACGCGCTCTGTGCCTCCGGCGACGGGGGCAAATATCCTCACGTCGTCGCCATCCTCCAGCAGCTGATTCACGTCGGCCAGCTGGTCGTTTATGCTGACTATCCAGACCTCACCCTCGGCAATGCCCAAGCTCTTGATCAAGTCCATCACCGAAGACTTGGGCGGCATCTCCCATTCCAATTCCTCTTTCTGCCCGGGAGCAAATCGCCGCAGATTCCCGTAGAGCCTCACCCTCACCAGCAAACCCAGCGCCTCCCGTCAGGTGACCAGAATGCGGGGCCGCTCCTCCGGCTCGTCCATCTCATCGGTCATGAAAACGTACCGGGAGCCCTCGCGGTTGCTGAAGGCAGCGTGATTCCCCTGAGCATCCACGCAGATGAGGCTCATGGCCCCGGCGTAGGGATCCACCAGATCCTTCAGGTCCTCCATGGCCCGCCGGCCGGCCTCTTCCACCGATGCTCCCATTCGCATGTACATCACGGCGCTGTACGCGGTACACTTCCGAATGGCCATTTCTCCCCGCCCGGTGCATGCGGCCGCTCCGTAACGATTGTCCGCGTAATTCCCGGCCCCTATTACCGGCGAATCTCCCAGACGTCCCGGATATTTGCACGCCCAGCCGCTGGTGGAAACGCCCACGGCCAAGTTTCCCTCCCGGTCACGGGCGATGAAGTTCACGGTCCCCAGGGCCCTCTCGGGATCGGTGGCCAAATTGGCGAACTCGCGTATGCGCTCCAGGTACTTCAGCCGCTCCGCGTAGATACCGAGCCCTTTGCCCTCCAGCAGCCGCCTCCTGATTTCCTCGGCTTCCGGAGTGAGGAGGTCTTTTTCTTCGAACCCCGCCTCGCGCGCGAACCGCTCCGCTCCCTCTCCCACCAGGAACACGTGCGGCAGTTCCTCCATCACCTTGCGCGCAATGCTTATGGGATGCTCGAAGTTCTTCACCGCCCCCACCGCCCCTGCGGCCAGGGTCTTGCCGTCCATGATGCTAGCATCCAGTTCCACCACGCCCAGCAGGTTGGGGATCCCCGAGTACCCCACGCTGTGGTCATCCGGGTTTGACTCCACCAGGCGGCAGCCCGTCTCCACCGCATCCAGAGCGCTGCCCCCCTCCCGCAGGACGCGCATCGCCTCTCGGATACCCACTCGGCCGTTGGCACTGGCCACGACCAGCAAGTCCGACCACCCCCATCGGCATCAACTCTGTACTTCGCCTTGTACCTCGCTGATGACCTCCGCGAATATCTCGATCGCTCGGTCCAGATCCTCCCGGGGTATGTTCAGGGCGGGCATGAACCTGATGCATTGTTTGTAAGTGCCGCAGGGGTAAAACAGCAACCGCCGTTCCAGACACCGCTGGATCACCCGTGCACAGACCTCTCCGTTGGGCCGACCGTCTGGCTTCACGAACTCCACTGCCACCATCAGACCCCGTCCCCGCACGTCACCTATCACCGGGTACCGGTCCTTGATCTCCTCCAGGCGCCCCTTGAGATAGTCTCCCAGTCGCGCCGACCTCTCCACCAGTCCTTCCCGGGTGATCACCTCCAGACTGGCCACCGCAGCCGCACAGGAAACGGGGTTGGCTCCAAAGGTAGTGCCGTGAGCACCACCCGGCCACTGAGCCATCAGCTCGCGCCGGGCCATGAACGCACTCAGCGGCAACCCGCTGGCCATGGCTTTGGCCATGCACATGATGTCGGGTACCACGCCGTAATGTTCAGCCGCGAACATCTTCCCGGTGCGACCGAAACCGGTCTGTATCTCGTCGAAGATGAGCAAGATCCCGTGTTCATCGCACAGCGACCTCACCGCTCTGACATAGCGCTCCGGGGGAAAGACGTATCCTCCTTCCCCCAGAACCGGTTCCATGACCACCGCCGCCACATCCTGGGGCGAAACCTGGTGGGAAAACAACAAGGCGAAATCCTCAAAGCATTCCAAATCACAGCTGGCCGGCTCCGCCTTGAACCGGCATCGGAAGCAATAGGGATAAGTCACGTGATAAACCGAGGGCAACAAGGGCTCGTAATGCTGGCGGTATCGCACGCTGGAACTGGTCAGCGATACGGCTGCCAGGGTGCGTCCGTGAAAGGCACCGCGATACGCTATTACCACCGGTCTCCGCGTGACGTATCTGGCCAGCTTCAGCGCGCCCTCAATGGCCTCAGCACCCGTGTTGGCGAAGAAGACGGTATCCAGATCTCCAGGAGCGATCTCCGCCAGCATGTCAGCCAGCCTGACCGCGCTGGGATAATACCCCGTCACCAGGCAGATGTGCATCAGGCGGCCGGCCTGCTCCCGCACCGCCTGCACCACCTCGGGGTGACAGTGGCCCACGTTGCACACGGCAATACCCGCCACCAAGTCGAGATATGCCTCTCCGTCGGCAGTGTACAGGTAGCTGCCTTCCCCCCTCTCAAACACCAGCTCCGTGGCCCGCGGCAACGCCGGACACAGATGCTCCCGGGCCGTCTCGGCGATCGCAGTGGAATTCACATTCATCCCCCCCAAATGAGTGGCTCCGGCAATGATGCATCTTCTTTAACCCAAACCACGATTCCTTCGTGCTGGTGTGAAGGATGGAGGACCAGAGCTTCACTCTCACCGGCGACGGTGTTCATCTCCCCTCCCCCCGCATACAGAGCACTCTCACCGGGCCACCGGGTGACGGATCGTGCCCCCAGGAGCAACACACCACCCGCCGCGACGGGGCCCCGTGCCGCGGACTTGCACCCGCCGGGGAGAGGCACACTCGCGCCAGCGGGTTCGGCGATCCCTCTCTCCTGGAGCTTCACCGGGACTGACGTCGGTGGCGCGGAAGGAAGAGCCCGGCCCCTCCGGCCGGGCTGCCTGGCCGTTCCGCGGGATGACGGGAGTCAATCCTCCTGCCGGCGGTGGACAACCTTGCCGTTGACCAGCGTGTACATGCACTTGGTGTAAGTCATGAAGGGATGTCCGTCGAATATGGCCAGATCGGCATCCTTGCCCGGTTCTATGCTGCCCATGCGGTCGGCGACGCCCAGGATTTCAGCGGGGTTGATGGTTATGGCCCGCAGTGCTTCTTCCTCCGGCATCCCCTCGCGCACCGCCAATCCGGCGTGCAACGCCAACCAGCGGGTGTTGGAAGCGGTATCACACTGGATGGCCACCTTCACTCCCGCCCGGGCCAAAATGCCTGGGTTGCGCAAGGTCACGTCCTTGAGCTCCATCTTGCTCCTGCTCATCAGCAGCGGCCCTACCACGCAGGGCACACCCTTTTCCGCCAGGATGTCCGCGATCTTGTACCCTTCGGTGGCGTGCTCCACCACCAGGTCCAGGTTGAATTCCTCGGCGATCCTGATCGCGGTCATGATGTCATCCGCGCGATGGGCGTGAATCCTGGCCTTCATTTCCCGCCGCAGGACCTTGGCCAGGGCTTCCCACCGCAGATCCCGCTCTGGCTTCTTACCCTCGCTTTCTGCCTGGTCCCACTTGTTCATGTAATTTTGAGCTTTGACCAGAGCATCGCGCAGCAGGGCGGCGATGGCCATCCGGGTGGCCGGGGCCTTGGACTTCCCCTCGCCGTACACCCGCTTCGGGTTCTCACCCAGGGCCATCTTCATGCCTTCGGTGCCCGGCAGGGCCATTTCCTCGGCCGTCCTCCCCGCCAGCTTGATCACCAGCCCGGTGCCGCCGATGACGTTGGCACTTCCCGGTCCGGTGTATAGCGCCGTCACCCCGCCGCCCAGCGCATCGGCGAAAGAGGGGTCATCGGGGTTCAGGGAGTCGATACCCCGCAGCTGAGGGGTTATGGGATCGGTTACCTCGTTGCCGTCGCGGGTGGCGCGAACGGCGGGCTCTCCGAACAAACCTATGTGGCTGTGGGCGTCGATGAACCCCGGGGTGACCCACATCCCGCTGGCATCGATGACCTCCGCACCTTCCGGTACCGAGACGTCGGGCCCCACCGCCTTGATCTTGCCGTCCTCCACCAGGATGGTGCCCTTGTCAATGGTGCCCCGAGTGATGGTAAGGATTTTGCCGTTGACGATGGCAAGCATCAGCACCCTACCTCCTCATGCACTTCTTGTTGTGGCGCAAAGGACGCCAGTCCTTCGCCCACAAACACGAATGAAGGCGGTCTCACCACAGTGCACACCCCCGCCTTCTCGATGATGACCGGTCGATCCTCTATGGTCCCTAACGTCTCTCCTCCCTTCACCACCTCCCCGGGGGCGACCTGGGGAATGAACAGGCCGCTGTCCTTTGCCACCACGCGCTCCAAGGGTCCGTAAAATTGGGGACCTGATTGGGGACGAACTCCCGGCATCATCCCCAGGTGTACCAGCAAGCCGCGGATTGCATCGGCCGCCCTGCGCCCCGCCACCAGATCCACGGTGCCCGCTTCGCCTCCGCCCGGGAGCTCGATTATCACCGCCGGTTTCCCCTGCCGGGAAACGTGGACGAACAGCTGACCTTCCGTCCCCGCCGACTGCACCGCCACCGGCAGGGCGAGCATCTTGGCCAGCTCCCGGGCGCCTTCGGATTCCCGGAACAGACCGAGGATGTAAGGGCTGCCGTGCGGCCCGCAACAGTGCAGGTCCACCACGTAGTCGGCCTCTTCGGCGAGTGCCGCCAGCTGATGGGCCATCACCTGGGTGGGCGTGCCGTCAGGTTTGCCGGGGAAGACCCGGTTCAGGTCGAGCGCATCGTAGGGAGAGCACCGCTGGCGCGCGCGGAACCCCTGGGGATTGGACACCTCCACCACCAGGACGGTGCCCGACAGTTGAACATCCGCCAAGTACTGGCTCAGCAGGCGGGCGGCGAACACTCCGGTGGCTTCCCCACCGTGTATGGCCGCCGTCACCAGGACCGACGGCTTACCCGATCCGAATTCCTTGACCTCCAGCCGTCCGTACGGAAAGTCGTCAACCGAGAGTATCCGGGTGCGCACCTCTGCTTCTCCTCCTGTCGCCTCGCAGTACCCAGCCCCAAAACGCTCCCTGCAGCTCCCGGGCGAACGAGACCGCAAGCACGGTGAAAAGACCCCGTCCGGGCGCGCGGGCCTCGCTCACCCGCGCCCATCTCTGACCAGAAACTGCTGACCGTCCACTGAGCCACCAGTTTCTGTTCAACTACTTTTCGTACCTCGAACAAAAACTCCTCCCCGGCGACTCATAAGATGGTGGTGGGCGAAGGACCGCAGCTGGAGGGGGAAGATCACCGGGCGGAAGTAGTGGGAGACCTGGACCGTACCGGGAGCCTGTTTCGGCCTGCGGGAAGGAACCCAGCCCATCTCAACTTCTACCGACCTCGTGGCTCGCGGTGAGAGCGGCAGGACATACCGCCTCCGATGCCCTCGCTGCGGCAACCAAACTTGTCGCGTCCTCCGAACCGGCACCAGGCTTCACGCCAATCGGGGGGGTCATCGCACCGTCATCGTACAAGCCCGCCGCGACCACTGCGGCTACGAGAACTCCGTCCGCCACGTCAGCTGGCTACAAGACAGGATCTGAGCTCACCAAAGCAGCCTCACCAGATCACCCAGGTTCAGCTGTTCAGCCAGCTCCAGGACCGTGGCCGCCAGCTGGTGGCTGTATCTTTGCCACGCCTGGCGTGACCTAAGGACTGCTCCGACTTCCGGTACGCGGAATTTCATGGCGTGCAGCACCCCCGGGCGCAGGTTGAGCCGATCCACCAGGATCCGTCGGGCCCCTGCCTCTGCCGTCTGACGCAACAGCTGGCGGATGTTGCCCACATCATCGCAAAGTACAGGCACCAGGGGACCGACAAGCGCATAAGTATCCAGGCCGGCGGCGCTGGCCAGCTCCAGCACCCTCACCCTCACCCGCGTGGGCGCGGCGGCCGGCTCCAGCCGGCGTTGACGGTCGGCATCCACGCAGGTCACGGTGATCCCCACCGTCGCCCGCGCGTCCCTGAGGAGGCCCAGATCGCGTAAGACCAAGGCGCTCTTGGTGAGTACCCGCAGCTGGAATCCGGCCGCGGCCAGCAGTTCCAAACAGCGACGCGTCAGCCGGTAAGAGGACTCCAGCGGCTGATAGGCGTCACAGACCGAGCCCACCATGACGGTGCCAGGCGGTCGCCGCCGCAATTCGCGCCGGAGGACTTCCGGTGCGTTGCGCTTGGGATAAACCCACGTCCCCCAGGGCAGGCTGGATCTGCGAGCCCATATCGTGAGTCGCTGGGCGTAACAGTAAACGCATCCATGCTGACACCCGGCGTACGGGTTAACCGCGTAGTCAGCCAGCCCAGAGGGCGTCAGCAGGGTATTTGCCCGAATCTCGCGAACTAGCAACGAGCAGTTCCTCCTCGGGAGGTGTCTGGATGGCGGAAGTGCGCGCGCACGTGCTCATATCCGGGGTGGTACAGGGGGTGAACTTCCGTTACTGGACCCACCACGAGGCCAACCGGCGCGGGATTACCGGGTGGGTGCGCAACCTCCCCGATGGACGGGTGGAGGCCCTCTTCGAGGGACCCCGCACGGCGGTCGAGGAGATGGTAGCCTGGTGCCACCGGGGCCCTCGGAGCGCCCAGGTCACCGACGTCAAGGTCCGGTGGGAAGCCGCCACCGGTGAGTTCGACGAGTTCACCGTGCGCTACTGAAGCTCCTATGGCAATTCCCCCTTCACGCCCGCTCCGCGGCACACCCCCCGAAGGGGAATATTGAGCGGCTCGCTGAGGCTCCCGACCCCGCGCTGCGGCCCATGCGTCAGCCAGCTGTCGAACCGCAGTAGCGGTGTACGACCTGCCAGCCCCCGGCCGGCCGCAGGACTGCTTCCGCTTCGACTCCCAGCTCGGTCCGGCGCCGAGGAGCCGCTTGCACGCCTGCAGCTATGGGGCCCCTGATCGAGTCAGGTTGAACACCATGTGGTACAGAATGGGGATGTACAATCGCCGCGTGTACACGTAGAGAATCTTGGTTGCTCCATTTCCCCGTCAACCACTCAGAATCTTCACGGGAAGGTGGCAGCCCTGGTCAGGAGCTCCACCAGATGCACCGCGCGCATGCGGGCGCCCCGCCGCCTCAGCCCGTAGCCGAGCTGCATCAGGCATGCCGGGCAGACTGTTGCCACCACATCCGCACCCGTCCGCAACAGGGCATCGATCTTCCTTTCCAGGATGCGGTCCGACAGATCAGGCTGAGTCACCGCATAGCTGCCTGCCCCACCGCAGCAGGCATCCGCTTCTGCCGCTTCCCGGAACTCCCATCCTCCAAGCTGCCGCAGCAGGGCCCGGGGCTCCTCCCTCACCTGAAGATACCGCGACAGATGACAGGGATCGTGGTAGGTCACCGCACCCTTCCTCGAGCCCGAGCCGCGAAAGCGGTCGCGAAACTGATGAAGGAAGCTCACCAGCTCCAACACTCGGGACGCAAAGGCCTCCGCCCGCGCCCGTTCTGGCGTGCCTTGTGGCCACAGATCGGGATAATGGCGGAGGGTGGAAGTACAGCTGGAGCAGTCGCTGAGGACGGGGATGTCCAGCTCGGACAGGGCCCTCATGTTTGCCAGGGCCTGGCGCCGGGCCGCCTCCTGGTCCCCAAACGCCCAGGCGGGAAGCCCACAGCACACCTGACGGGGAGACAACACCACCTGGAATCCCAACTGCTCCAACAACCTGACGGTGGCGCGAACCACCCCCGGAAACACCAGATCCGAAGCGCACCCCAGGAAGTAGTAAAACTGGGGGGAGGAGGTCCGCCTCTTCAGCAGGGCCGACCGGGCCGCGGGGCCCAGCCGCGGGGGCAAAAGCTGGATCCCCCGAGCCAGACCCGACAGCAGGCGACGAGCGGCACCAATGCTCAGAAGCCGCCGCCCCGCCCCCGTCATGAGCGGAGCAACGCGCCCCGCCCATCTCAGCAGATGGGGCGATGTCAACAGCCCCCGGAACATCACCTGCTGCCACCAGGACCTCCGTCCCGCCTCCAGCCGCCCCTGACGCGCCAGGGTGATCACGCGGTCCAGGCGCACCCCCGCGGGACAGTGGGGCAGACATCCCAGACACAACAGACAGGTAGATATCGTCTCGTGCAGTTCATCCAGCGAGAGATGCCCGTCCACCCACAGACGAAGCAGAGCCACCCTTCCGCGGGCCGCATCCCACTCCCGCCCGGTAACCCGGTAGACGGGACAGCCCGCCATGCAAAAACCGCACCGGTTGCAGCCGAAAACCTCCCGGCTGAGGTCAGCCTTCACCGTTTCTCTCCCCATCGCCCGGACCCACCAGCAATCCAGCAGCCCCGAAGGCCCGCCGCACGGCGTCCTCGAGACGTGCCGGTCCACGACGAGGCACCCTCAGGAAGTCCCGCCACTCCCACGGGCCCCACACCATGCGGAACCAGCCCTCGCAGCGTCGCACCAGGTCCGCCAGCTCCCGCAGCAGCGCCAGCTGGTCCTTCCGCCAGCCAGCCTCCTCCCTCCAGCACAAGCTTCCGGCGGCACCCAAAGGAAGACTCAGGCGGTAGCACCCGCTTAGTCGTTCGCTGACCCAACGGGTCACCGCCTCCATGCCACCGGGTGGTACCGCCAGGCGACAGAGCAGGCATCCACTGCCCGGCACCGGATCCGGCAGCGACACCATTGCCCCCAGTTCCCAGCCTCCGTCCAGGCGCTGTACCCGCACCTTCATTCGGTGGAACAGCTGCTCCATCCTCTGGCAACGCGCGGCCACGTCCTCCTCCAGACCCAAGAACCCCATGACGATCCTGGGTCCTCCCGGCCCCCAGGAGTCCCCCGAACAGGCACATTTCCCACCGTTTCCCTCGAGCAGCAAGACTGCATCGGGGCGGCAGGGGTGTCTCAGCAAGCCCCGCCAGACTTCCTGCATGCGCGTACCGGAAGGAAGGTGCACCAGCAATCCGGCATGGGCCTGGGGTTTGGGCAGCAGTCGCAGGGTGGCGGTGAGAAGCACCGCCAGACTCCCCCAGCTCCCCACCAGAAAGCGAGGAAGGTCGTAGCCCGCCACGTTCTTGACGCATCGGCCACCGAAGCGAACCTCCACTCCCCCGGGGAGGACCGCGCGAGTCCCCACCACCCAGTCGCGCGGGCGTCCGAAACGGAATGCCCACGGTCCCGCCAGCCCAGATCCCAGGAGTCCGCCCAGCGTACCGGGCGCGCTGGGGCCAGGCAGCGCAGGACACCACATCCCCCTCTCCTCCAGCCGCGCCCATAACTGCTGGCAGGATACCCCGGTACCCGCGGTGACGGTCAGATTCTCGCCGTCGATCTTAACGGAGCTGTCCAGCCCATCCACCAGCACCACCGAGGTGCCCTGTGCCAGCCAGGGATGCTCGGCCAGCCGACTTCCCCTGCCCGCCACCAATAACGGAGGGGGAGGACCCTGCCCCGCCATCACCGCCTTGAGGCTGTCCATATCCGCCGGCCTCACGCACCGGCCCGGCTGCCACCCGGGGATCTCCACCGGGAGCTCGGCGGGCGAATACCGAGGGGTGAGTCTGGAGGGATGCGAAGGGAGCGCAGAATCGCACTCCGGTATTCCCCGGCCGGGATTGAGCACTCCCCGGGGGTCGAGGGCGCGGCGTATCCGGTGCAGGAGCGCGCGCTCCTGGATCCCGGCCACTAAAGAAAGTGCCGCGAGCTTTTCGGTGCCCACGCCGTGCTCTCCGGTGATGGTCCCCCCCAGCCTCACGCACTCCCCCAGGATCCTGTCATTGGCCCGTCTCATCCTTCGCACCGATTCCGGATCACGAGGATCGTACAGGATCACCGGGTGAAGGTTGCCGTCACCGGCGTGGGCGATGTTGGCCACCGTGACTCCCTCGCTGGCGGCAATCTCCACCACCCGACGCAGCATCACCGGCAGGTGCTGACGGGGCACGGTGGCATCCTGAACGGAATAATGCGGGCTGATCCTGGCCAGGCAGGCAAATGCGTTTCGCCTGCCGCTCCACAGGGCCTCTCTCTCCCGCTGGTCAGCGGCCACCCGCAGGAAGGTGGCACCGTGCTGCCGTGCCAACTCCTCGACTCTTTGTCCCTGCTTGCCCAGGGAACCAGCCGGGCCGTCCAGTTCCACGATGAGCACCGACTCCACGTCTCGAGGATAGCCGGCGGCCAGCGCCTCCTCGATGGCCTGCACGGTGCGGCGATCCATCAGCTCCAGGGCCGCCGGAAGCACACCGGCAGCGATAATGGCCGATACCGCTTTGCCCGCCTGCTCCAGGGTGGGGAATCCCACCAGGATGGTGAGGATCTCTTCCGGCAGAGGAATCAATTTTCCCAGTATCCGGGTCACCACCCCCAGGGTGCCCTCGCTCCCCGCGAACAACGCCAGCCAGTCGTACGTGGGCCACCCGGCGACCTTGCCGCCCACCTGGACCGCCGCACCGTCCGGCAGCAACACTTCCAACCCCAGAATGTGGTTGGTGGTCACCCCGTACTTCAAACAGTGGGGGCCGCCGGCGTTCTCCGCCACGTTCCCTCCCAGGGTGGACACCTTTTGGCTGGCGGGATCGGGGGCGAACTGCCATCCCAGCTCCTGCAGGTAACCTTGCAGTTCCAGATTCACCAGACCGGGGCCGGCGGCGAAGGTGGCATTGATCTCATCCACCTCTTCCAGCCGGTTGAGGGAGGTGAGCACCAGGACTAGCTCATCCCCCAGTGGCACCGCGCCCCCACTGAGGTTGGTGCCCGCCCCGCGGGGTATCACTGCCCCGCCCCAGCGGTTTGCTGCCTCCAGGACCTTCTGCACATCACCGCGGTTTCGCGGGAAAACCACCGCCGCGGGCAGGCCAGTCTCCCCCGTGGCATCGTAGCCGTAGGCCTGGCGCACCCAACTGTCGGTCCGAACCACTTCCCGCCCCAGCATCCTCTGCAAGGCGTTCACCATCATCCCGGCGTCAGTTCCCCTCAGGGGACATCCCTCCCGCCACCTGCCTGGCGGGCAACTTCCGGCCGCGGTAGTAGGTCAGAACCACCTTGGCCGCCGCCGCCACCGGGATCCCTATCAGCACGCCTATGGCGCCGAGGAGACTCCCTCCCACCAGGATGGAGGCGATCACGGTGAAGGGAAGCAGGTTCACCGCCCGGCCCAGGAGCAGCGGCGTGAGCACCACCCCGTCCACCGCCTGAACACCGAGGTACACCGCCAGCACCAGCAGGACCTTGGGGTAGGGGAAGGTCAGCGCCAGCAGCAGCCCGGGGATGGCGGCCAGGGTGGGCCCGATGTACAGCACGATGTTGAAGGTCCCCGCCAGCAGTCCCAGGAAGAAGGCGAACGGCAACCCCACCAGGGCCAGCCCCAAGCCGGTCAACAGGCCCACCAGGCCACACCGGAGGAGATTGCCGCGGAGGTAAGCGGCAACGTTGCGGTTAACCAGCCGGAGCAGTCTCGCCGCATCCCCCCGTCCCAGGGCGGGCCAGATCTCCAGCGCACCCCGCTTGAGGTTCTCAAAATCCCGCAGCAGATAAAAAGTGGTGATCATGACGATGATGATCTCCACCACCCGGGAAATGAGGGTGCCTACCACTTCGGTCAGTTGGGTGGCCAGCTGTTGCAAGGCCTGCGGGATCTGCTGGCTCAGGTTCAAGAGAACCTCGCTGAAGACCGGATGCTGGATGAACTCCCCCAGCCGGTCGCGGAGGAACGGCTGTACCATCTCATTGTAGCGGGCAAAGTAAGGCACCAGGTCCCTTATTTCGCTGATCAGCAACGGAATCGCCAGGTAAAACAGAAAAACCAAAAAGGAAAGCAACCCGATATAGGTCAGGATCGCCGCCAGTCCTCGCGGGATTCGGTGCCGAGTGAGCCAGTCCACAATGGGATTGAGGAGATAGACGATGAGGAACACCACGACCAAGAGTTGAACGATCCCGCGCAGCTGATACAGCACCCAACCGGCAAGAACCAGCCCCGCCAGAACCAGGGCCACCTTCGCCGCCAGACGGGTCTCGCGGTCCAACTGAACATCCCTCGCCTATGGCTGGATTTCTTCCAGGTAAACTATTTCGTATTCAGCCACGTAATCGAGCCACCTGTCCATCACATGCCGGAGGTAGGGCGCTTCCAGGTCGGCCTGAAAGGCCTCCAGACTGGTCACCTGGATGATTTCCACGAACTGGTAGGAGGGGGCTCCTGAGGTCTTGCCCACCACGCGGAAGCTAGTGAGATCCACCACCGAAGGCAGGGTGCGGACGGCTGGCTGATCCACCGCCAGGGACCACCGTTCGTACTCGCGGGAGTCAGCGTCGGCCTTGAGATTATACATGATCAGAACCTGGGGCACCTTCCGCATCCCTCCCCGGAATCCCGATGATACCAGCTGCCAGACGTCTGCCCTTCTCCCTGGCGGCAAACAGGACATCCTGCCGCTCCCTGGCCGCGTGCCGCGGTCCCAGACCCTGGGCCACCAGTTCCTCCACCCGGCTGATTTCGCACAACCGGAAGAACACCCGGAGAGTGCGCAGTGCGGGTCGTGGATGCTCGGGGTCACGCGCCCCACACACCAGCACCGCGATCCCCAGCTTGTCCGCACCCGCCACCCGACTGCCAGCGGGACCCCGGAGAGCGTAACACCGGTCCAGGAAGATCTTGGTCTGCCCGCTCACCTGGCCCATGTACACCGGCGATCCCAGGATGATGGCATCGCTGGAGCGTATTTCCCCGTACAGCTCCCGCATACCGTCTTCTTGCGCGCACCATTCGTGCTCGCGGCAGTGGCCGCAACCCCGGCACGGCCGCAGATCCAGCTGGTGCAGGTAGTATTTTCTCACCCGGGTCCCGGGCCGGTGTTCAACCTGGGAGAGGATCTCATCGATGATGGTATCGGTATTGCCTCCCACCCGAGCACTTCCCACCAGCGCCAGTACTCGCAACGTCTCCCTCCTCCTGCGCATACTTCTGCGGTGACGGTACCATTCCTGCAGGTGCCAGGTCTCACCGTAGCACGACCCTCCGCTCAACGCTGCCGGCCCGGGGCGCCCGTGCCCAGATCCTGACCTCGGCACCGCGAGCCGCAGCTACCACCCACTCTCCCACCCGCCGGTGATCCAGGGGGGAGGTGCCCCCACCGAAGGCACCTGGCGGCAGGTGTCTGCCCGGGAGGTGCTCCAGCTCCAGCACCGGCTCGCCCGCCACCACCCGCACTCCCTCCGGGACGCACAGACCCATCCGAAGGGGCTCAAGGTGCCCCACCTGTTCGGCTCGATAACTCCCGCCAGTGGGCAACAAACCGTGGTTTTCCACCCAGGCCCTCACCCGGTAGAGATACCCGCCCTGCTCGGCCGGCCCCAGCGGCTCCGGCTCCAGGAGCCCCAGGTCCAGCTGCGGCAAACACCGGGCCAACAGCAACGCGAAGTCAGCAGCCCGATCCAGTTCCTCGGGAAGGAGGTTCGGCGGCGGGTTGTAGGTCAACGCCTTGACGTCCCATCCCCCCAGCTCCACCGCACCCAGCTGGGGATGGGTGATGGGATACCAGGGAACGAAGCCCCGCCCACCCAGCTCCCGGTCACACCACTTCAGCAGCTCCACTTCCTCCCGTTCGCGCTCCTCCTCCCCCACCGTCTGCCACTCCCGCGGCAGGCGCCGCGGCAGCCCCGCCCGGGTGCGCAGATCCCACAGCTCGGGGGCAAAGCAGATGACCCCCAACAGCTCGTAGGCGAAGTCCAGGAAACTGCCCCGGTGCGGACGGTCGCGGTCCGCCGTGAACCCGTCGAACACCGGCTGGTGGTCGTACCCCGTCAGGCGCTTCCCCTCGCGGCCGATGATCCGGTACAACTCGGCGTCCCGCCTGTCCAGTTTGTCGAAAGAGTACGTGCAGGGCGGCGAAAGCAGGAATCCCCCGCTGGTATGAAACGAGACCGCCGCGGCCACGTTGGGGTGAGAGGCCAGGAAATCGCTGACCGCCCGGACTTCGGGCTCGGAAAGGGGCATGGGACCGGCTCCCCTCTGCTTCGATTCGGTGGCCCAGCGCGCGGGGTAATTACGGTTGAGATCCAGGCCCCAGCGCGGCTTGCCTCTCGGCTGGGCCAGACCATCGAACCGGTGGAAACGGCCCTCGCGCAGGAGGCGGTAGTATTGGCCGCCAGACTCTCCCGGCCGCCTCCTCACCATGACCCGGGGATCCTTCTCCGAGACGCGCCACTCACCGGCAGGATCGGGGATGCGCATCCAGAGGATCCTTCCGTCGCCGTCCACGTCCTCCTCCTGGAACCCTTCAGGTTCCCCCACCTCCGGGTAGGGGCGCGGCACGCTCCGCAACAGGTGAGGGGTGGTCAGGTACCGCTCCGCGCCGTCCGGACTGACCCTGGGCACCACGTACACCGTCACCTTGTGCAGCAGCTGCCGTTCCTCATCGGCTCCCCCCAGCAACCGTTCGATGATCCGGAGGCAGGCCATGGACCCGGTGACCTCGCCCGCGTGGTGGTTCCCGTCCACGTACAGAGCCGGTTTGTCCTCGTCGGATCCCGCGGACAAGACTGCACACCAGATCTCCCTCCCCTCCGGCGTCCGACCCAGGCTAGTCAGCCGGCAACGGTCGGGATATCTCCTGGCCGCCTCCTCCAGCACCTCCGTGATTTCCTGGAAACAGAGATAACGGTCATGACTGAAGAGTTTCTCGGTGTCTGCCGCCATCCCACGTCGCACCCCCATACCCGAGATGAAACCAGGCCTACCGGCTGGTCTTCAAGGTCACCGGCACGCGCACCATCCCCTGCTCACTTCCGTCCACCGGACTGGGCCAGTAGCACTCCAGCACCGCAGGTCCAGCGACCTCATCGGGATACGGCAGGACCGCGGCGAAGCAACCCCAGGAAGGCCCGCCCTCGGTGCTGGTGGTGAAACCCCGAGCCAGCACCTGGTCGTCAGCCGTGAGCCGGAGTGATACCGTGCCCTCGAACACCCGCGCCGCCCCACACACCCTCACCGATCCCGAGAGGACATCCCCTGGCTGCGGCCAAACCACGTATATGTCCGGACCGCCCATCTTCAGGGCCCGGGCCAGCAGGGTGGCCGCTTCGGCGCGGGTGAGCACCCGCTGGGGCCGGAAGCTGCCATCGGGATAGCCGCGGATCAGATCCGCCTCCAGGGCGGCGGCAATGAAACCCCTGGCCCAGGCGGGCAGAGAAGCGCAATCGGAGAACGGAAGCTGGGCCCCGTGAAGCTGCCGAGCGCGTTCCTCCATCCCGAAGGCGCGGACCAGCAGCATCGCCGCCTCGCGCCTGCTCACCCCGGCAGAAGGCCCCAAGCAGTGGCCGTAATCGGAGGGGACCAGTATACGGGCGCGTATCGCCACGTTAACGTAGCCCGAGGCCCAATGATCGGGCGGCAGGTCGGCAAACTGCTGGGCATCCGGGGGCTCCGGCTCCAGACCGCGCGCCTCCACCAACATCTTGACCCACTCGGCGCGGGTCACCGAACCATCGGGCCTGAACTGACCATCCGGATAGCCATCAAGCACCCTCCGCAGGGTAAGGGCCAGTATGGAGCCCGCTGCCCAGTGCTCCCTGGCGTCGGGATACCCCCTGAAAAGGAGACCGGAAATGGGCTCCTGGGGGTGAAAGACCCCCATGTGCCCGGCAATCGACTCCACTTTGCGGCCTTCCACCATGATCTGGACCTTGTCCACGGTGACGAACTGGCACAGGGTATTCACTATGGCCCCCACCAGCACCTCTTCACCCCGGGAACCCACGTTGGCACCAAGAATCTCCTCACTGAAGTCCGCGTACGCCACCCCATCCTCAATCCAGACCCGCAGCAACCGGACCCCGGAGGGTAACGGTGGATCCAGAAAGGCAAACGGGGGCTCAGCAAGCAACAGCTCCACCGCCTGCCTGGCCGGTGTGGGGGACCGGGGAAGAGAAAAGGTGACCGGGAAGAGGTAGAAATCGCTGGGAGTCATGAACTGGTAGTAAACCACCATTTGCATCTCGGCTCCCTCGGCCCCGGCGGCACCGGTGAGCAACCCCACCAAAAGAAGACAGGCCCCCACCAGACAGATGATCCGTCGCCTCATGCTCAGCACATCCTTTCCTCCGGGCATACGAAACATCCAGGCTCAGGGCGTCTCTTCTCGCTCGGTGGCCAGGGCCTCTTCCAGCAGACGCCGGGCCAGCTGGGGGTTGGCCTTCCCCGCCGTCTTCTTCATGACCTGGCCCATGAGGAAGCCCAAAGCCTTGACCTTGCCCCTGCGATAATCCCGTACGGGGGAGGGATGTTCCTCTATGACCTGTCTCACCACCGCCGCCAGGGCCCCGGTGTCGCTGAGCTGCTCAAGTCCCTTCTCTTCCACCAGGGCCCGCGGACTCTTGCCGGTGGAGACGGCCTCCTCGAACACCTCCCGTGCTACCGATACGCTGATGACTCCCTCATCCACCATGCGCAGCAATTCAGCCAGCCTTTCCGGCTCAAAGTTCAGTTCTTCCGGCTCCAGGCCCCGGCTGTTAAGGTAGCCCAGCACCTGGCCCATCACCCAGTTGGAAACCGTCTTGGGATGGGGGTAATGCCGCACGCATTCCTCGAAGAAGTCGGCCAGCCGGCGCGATGCCACTATCACCCCCGCATCGTATGCCGGCAGCCCATATTCCGCCTGGAACCGGGCCATCCTCTGCGACGGCAGCTCGGGTAGCGACCGGCGGATTTGCTCCACCCATTCGGGGTCCAGAGTCATGGGCACCAGATCGGGTTCGGGGAAATAGCGGTAGTCATGTGCCTCCTCCTTGGTCCGCAAGGGAACGGTTACCTGCCGGCCCTCGTCCCAGCCCCGGGTTTCCAGCACCAACCGCTCGCCCCTCTCGAGTGCCCTCGTCTGTCTGGCCACCTCGTATTCTAAAGCCTTCTCCAGGGCGCGAAAGGAGTTGAGGTTCTTGATCTCCGCCTTAGTGCCGAGATCGGTGGCCCCCCGCGGGCGGAGCGAGATGTTCGCGTCGCAGCGCAGCGAGCCCTCCTGCATCCTGCAGTCCGACACCTCCGCGTACTGCAGTACCGCCCGCAGCTCTTCCATGAAGGCTCGCGCTTCGCGCGGGGAGCGCAGATCGGGCTCGGTCACCACTTCGATCAGGGGGACGCCACAGCGGTTGAAATCCACCAGGGTCTCGCCCGTCACTTCGTCGTGCATCAACTTCCCCGCATCCTCCTCCAGGTGCACCCGCCGTATGCGCGCGGTACGCATCCTGCCGTCCACGCGGAACTCCAGCCAGCCGTGCTCCGCCAGCGGTGCGTCGTACTGCGAGATCTGGTAACCCTTGGGGAGGTCGGGGTAGAAGTAGTTCTTGCGGTCGAACTTGGTGTATCGGGCCACCTTGCAGTTGAGGGCCAGCGCCGCCCTTACCGCCAGCTCCAGCGCCTTGAGGTTGAGGACGGGGAGCGTACCAGGGTGACCGAGGCAGATGGGACACACCTGCGTGTTGGGCGGGGATCCGAAGCGGGTGGAGCATGCACAGAATATCTTGGACTCCGTCTTCAGCTCCACGTGTACCTCCAGGCCTATCACCACTTCCACGGCGTCAGCCATCCACCTCACCCCCCACCACCGGCCGGTAAAGATGATAGTCGGTCGCCTGCTGGAACGCCTGCGCCACCCGCAGGAGGGTGAGCTCGTCGAAAGGACGCCCGATCAGCTGGAGGCCCACCGGCAGGCCGCGGGCGAACCCGCACGGCAAGGACAGCGCCGGCAGTCCGGCCAGGTTCACCGGGATGGTCAGCACGTCCGCCATGTACATGGCCAGGGGATCCGCCGTCCGCTCTCCCAGCGGGAACGCCACCGTGGGAGAGGTGGGAGCCGCCAGCAGGTCATAGCGCGCCCACGCCCGCTCGAAATCCCGGCATATGAGGGTTCTGACCTTTTGTGCCCGCAGGTAGTAAGCGTCGTAGTATCCTGCGCTCAGCACGTAGGTCCCCAGCATGATCCGGCGCTTCACCTCGGCTCCAAACCCCTCCTGCCGGGTGAGCTCGTACATGTCAAGGAGGGAGCTGGCCTGGCAGGTACGGTGCCCGTACCGTACCCCGTCGTAGCGGGCCAGGTTGGACGAAGCCTCGGCGGGGGCTATGATGTAGTACGCGGACAACCCGTATTCGGTATGGGGAAGTGAGCATTCCTCCGCCCTCGCTCCCAGCTCTTCCAGGACCCCAACCGCCTTCAGGACCGCATCACGAACCGCGTCCTCCACCCCGGGACCTAGGTACTCCCGCGGCACCCCGATGCGAACGCCGCCGAGGGATTCCACCGACTGGGGAGGCGGGATGGGAGCCTGCCCGGGCGCCGAGGTGGAATCGAGGGGGTCGTGGCCACATAACGCGCGCATCAGCACCCAGCAATCCCAGACATCGCGAGTTATGGGCCCGATCTGATCCAGGGAGCTGGCGAAAGCCACCAACCCGAAACGAGACACCCGGCCGTAGGTCGGCTTCATTCCCACCACCCCGCACAGGGCCGCCGGCTGGCGAACTGACCCCCCGGTGTCCGAACCCAGCGCCCAGGGGGCTTCTCCCGCCGCCACCGCCGCCGCCGAGCCCCCACTGGATCCCCCCGGCACCGCATCCAGATTCCAGGGATTCCGGGTGGGACCGAAAGCAGAATTCTCGCAGGAAGAGCCCATGGCGAACTCGTCCATGTTGGTCTTGCCGAGGACGTACAGGCCCCTCTCCTTGAGGCGCAGGATCGCCGTGGCATCGTAGGGGGGAATGAACCGGGCCAGAATACGGGACCCGCAGGTGGTACGAATGCCCCGGGTCATTATGTTATCCTTGACCGCCACCGGGAAAACTGGCCGCCCGTGGCGGTTTTCCAGCTCTGGTGGGAAATCGGGACAGACGGTGATGTAGGCGTTGAGCTGATCATCCACCTCTTCAATCCTGCGCACGTACGCCTCATGGACATCCCGCGGCGCGACCTCTCCCCGCTCCAGCAGGACCCGTAGCTGATGGACAGAAAGATCGGTGAGGCAGCCTTCATCCATCTTTCTCATTCTTTGCTGACACCTCATCTTCTCCTTCTGGCAGCACCCTGGGTACCGCGAACAGACCGTCCCGCTGCTGCGGCGCGGCCTGGACTACTTCCCTCAGCTCCGGCCAGCTCCGGACCTCGTCGGGACGATATACGTTGCTCAGGGTTTTCAGTACGTGAAAGGTGGGTTCAATTCCCTCCACGTCCAGCTCCTGCAGCTTGGCCACATGGGCCAGGATGTTGCTGAGCTGCTCGGAGAAGAGTCGTTCTTCATGCGCGGTGAGCCTGAGGCGGGCCAGCCACGCCACGTGCCTCACCTCTTCGGGAGACACAGCCATATCCAGGATCCCTCCATTCAAAACACGAAAGACCCATCGCCATGATGGGCCTCCCGGACGTCGTTGAAGATTCAGGCCACCTGCTTTTGCTTCCGCAAGTGGCAGGCAACGTAGTGTTCTTCCCCAATGTCAACGAACCGCGGCTCCAGCTGCTTGCAGACGTCCTGAGCATAGCGGCACCGCGGATGGAAGCGGCAACCTTTGGGGGGATCGATAGGACTGGGAACATCGCCCTCCAGGATGATCCGCTCCTTGCGCACCTCCGGGTTGGGTATGGGAATGGCCGACAGCAGCGCCTCGGTGTACGGGTGCTGGGGGTTGTCGAACAGCTCTTCCTTGTCAGCCAGCTCCACTAGCTTGCCCAGATACATCACCGCAATCCGGTCAGATATGTGCTTGATGACCGCCAGGTCGTGGGCTACGAACAGGTAGGTGAGGGAGAACTCCTCCTGCAGGTCCTGCAGCAGGTTCAGCACCTGGGACTGAATGGATACATCCAGCGCGGAGACCGGCTCGTCACATATGATGAGTTTGGGGTTCAGGGCCAGCGCCCGCGCCACTCCGATGCGCTGTCGCTGTCCCCCCGAGAACTCATGGGGATAGCGCCGTACGTGTTGAGGACTCAGCCCCACCACTTCCAGCAGTTCCTTGACCCGTTTTTCTTTGGCCGCGCCTCGGGCCACGCCGTGGATCTCCAGCGGCTCGCCGATGATATCTCCCACCGTCATGCGGGGGTTCAGCGATGCGTAGGGGTCCTGGAACACGATCTGCATCTCGCGACGCAGCTTGCGCATCTCTTCCTTGTCCAGCTGCAGGATGTTCCGTCCTTCGAAGATCACCTCTCCGGCGGTGGGCTCTATCAGCCGCAGGATGCACCGGCCGCAGGTGGTCTTGCCGCAACCCGACTCTCCCACCAGGCCCAGAGTTTCTCCTCGTTTGATGTAGAAACTGACTCCGTCAACTGCCTTGACGTACCCTATCACCCGGGAGAATATCCCGCCGGTCACCGGAAAATACTTCTTCAGCTCCCTGACTTGCAGCAGTATCCCGTTCTGTTTTTCGGTCTTCTCCGTCACGATGCCACCTCCTCGCTGGCCCGCTCAGCCCACATCCAGCAGGCCACCCAGCGGCCGTCCCCCGCCTGCACCAGGCTGGGCTCCTCGCGGCGGCAGATGTCCTCCGCGTAGGGGCACCGCGGGTGGAACCGGCAGCCGGGAGGCATGTACAGCGGATTTGGCACCACGCCCTCAATCACGTGCAACCTTGCTCTCGGCGCATCGATGCGAGGAATGGAATTGAGCAATCCTTCAGTGTATGGGTGTAGCGGCTTGCGGAATATGGAGCGGACATCGGCCTCCTCCACCAGCTTGCCCGCGTACATCACCACCACCCGCTGTGCCATCTCGGCGATTACTCCCAGATTATGGGTGATCAGGAGGATGGCCATCTTCATCTCGTCCTTGAGTTCCTTCATCAGCTCCAGGATCTGCGCCTGTATGGTCACGTCCAGAGCGGTGGTGGGCTCATCGGCAATCAGCAGCTGGGGGTTGCACGATAGCGCCATGGCGATCATCACCCGCTGCCGCATGCCGCCCGACATCTGGTGGGGATACTCGTGCACCCGCCTCTCCGGCAGTGGTATGCCGACCTTACGGAGCATCTCCACTGCCTTCTCCATGGCCTCCCGCCGTTTGAGCCCCTGGTGCAGCTGGATGGCCTCCGCAATCTGGTCACCCACCGTGTACACGGGATTGAGTGAAGTCATGGGCTCCTGGAATATCATGGAGATCCGGTTGCCGCGGATCCTGCGCATGGCGGCTTCGGATTTCTTCAGGAGATCCTCTCCCTCGAAGATCACCTGTCCGTGGACGATCTTGCCTGGGGGATCGGGGATCAACCTCATGATGGACAGCGAGGTCACCGACTTCCCGCACCCGGACTCGCCCACCATGCCCAGGGTCTCACCGCGCATGATGTGGAAGGTCACTCCGTCTACTGCCCGCACCACGCCGTCGCTGGTGTAAAAATAGGTTTTCAGGTCTTTGACCTCAAGCAGTCTCTCGTCCATCCGCACACTCCTTCCGGGGGTTACCAAGGGGTTTGCATCAGATCCGTGACAGTATCACTTCGCCACCACCGCCGGCAAATCCTCGTGGCCATCCCTCATCCTCAGCGGCCACGGCCCACCAACTTCAGGAACTGGTCCTCATCCAGCACCGGCACCCCCAGCTCCCTGGCGCGTGCCAGCTTGGAGCCGGGATTTTCCCCCGCAACCACGAAGTCGGTATTCCTGCTCACTGAGCTGGTAACCCGGGCTCCCAGCGACTCCGCCAGCCGGGCGGCCTCCGCACGGGTCATGCTGCCTAGGGTTCCGGTGAAGACCACCGTTTTACCCGCCAGCGGCCCCTCGGTGGGCCGGGTCTGAGAAGCAGCCGCCGTGCGAACACCCGCTTTCTGCAAACGCCGAATCAGGTCCCGGTTTGCCGGCTGGCGGGCGAAGGCACGTATGCTCTGGGCCACCACCGACCCCACTCCCGGGACGCCCTGCAGCTGCTCCTCGCTGGCCTCCAGGAGTGCCTCGAGTGACCCGAAGGCTTCCGCCAGCAGGGCAGCCGTCCTCTGTCCCACGTGCCGTATCCCCAGAGCATATATCAGGGCCCGCAGCGGCCGGGATTTGCTGCGTTCGATGGCCAGGAGCAGATTCTGCGCTGATTTGTCCGCCATCCTCTCCAGCTGCAGCAGATCTTCCTTAGTCAGGTAGTACAGATCCGCCGCGTCCCGCACCAGACCCCGGTCGATCAACTGCTGCACCGTTGCCTCGCCCAAACCCTCGATGTCCATAGCATCGCGGGAAGCGAAATGGAGTATGGATTCTTTCCGCTGCGCCGGGCACGCCGCCCCCACGCATCGCGATGCCACCTCCCCCTCCAGGCGCACCACCTCCGCCCCACACGCCGGACATCGATCGGGCATCCGGAACTTCCTTTCGTCGCCGGTCCGCAGCTCCCGGACCGCCCGCACCACCTCGGGGATCACGTCCCCGGCACGTCGGACCAGCACCACGTCACCGATGCGGATGTCCTTCTGCTCGATGATGTCCTCGTTGTGAAGCGTGGCCCGTGACACCGTCGCCCCCGCCACCTCCACCGGCTCCAGCACCGCGATGGGCGTCAGGGTGCCCGTGCGTCCCACCTGGACGACGATGTCCAGCAGCCGGGTGGTTGCCTCCTCGCCGGGGAACTTGTAGGCTATTGCCCAGCGCGGGCTCCTGGCCCTGGCGCCCAGGCGACGCTGATGCTCCAGTGAGTTGACTTTCACCACCATGCCATCTATTTCGTAGTCCAGCTGGTGACGACGCCCTTCCCACTCCGAGCAGAAAGAGATTACCTCTTCCAGGCTCCGGCACAACCGGCAGTGTTCGTTCACCCGGAATCCCATCTCCGCCAGCAGTCTCAGCGCTTCGAAGTGACTGCGCCAGGAAAGCCCCTCCGCGTACCGCAGCTCATACACGAAGCTGTTAAGATTGCGCTGGGCGGTCACCCGGGGATCCAGCTGTCTCACCGAGCCGGCAGCGGCGTTCCGGGGATTGGCGAATGGAGGTTCTCCGCGCTCCCGGCGCGCGCGATTGAGCTGTTCGAAGGCCTGCCGGGACATGTACACTTCGCCGCGTACCTCCAGTACCGGCGGAGGATAGGAGGTACGCAGTCTTAACGGTATGCTCCGTATGGTCCGCAGATTGGCGGTGACATCCTCTCCCACCTCTCCGTCGCCACGCGTCGCCCCACGGATGAGTACGCCGTGTTCGTAACGCAAAGCCACCGAGAGGCCGTCTATCTTCGGCTCCACCACGTACTCGGGCGTCTCACCCAGGGCCTCGGTGACCCTCCGGTGGAAGGCCCGCAGCTCGTCAACGTCAAAGGCATTGGCCAGGGACAGCATGGGCAGGCGGTGGCGCACGGTGCCGAACTGCTGTGCCGGCCTGCCGCCCACCCGTTGGGTGGGAGAATCGGGGGTGACCAGGTCGGGGAAGGCCCGTTCGAGTTCCTCCAGCTCCCGCATCAGGCGATCGTATTCCGCATCGGATATCTCTGGGGCGTCCAACACGTAATATCTCCAGTCGTGGTACCTTATGAGTTCCCTCAGCTCCTCGATACGACGTTCAGCCCGCTCCCTGCTCATGCTCACCGGCATTCCCCTCCTGCTTCGCCCTCGGGCCGCAGCCGCGCATACTTGACTATTAGGGTCTTCAGCCCGCGCTTGGGAAAGGCCACCGTGACCTCCGCGTCCGGGCCGTCACCGCGGCATTGCACCACCGTGCCCGGACCCCACCTGGGATGGATCACCCGGTCTCCCGGCCGGAAATTCCCGGCGACCTCGGAATCCACCACCGGCATTTCTTCCGTCGTCAGCAGGGAGGAAGGTATTTCCCTCAGGAATCGCGAGGGAGCCATCGGCATCCTGCTGCCGGCCATGGTCCTCACCCTCGAGCGCGTGAGATACAGCCTCTGCTTGGCCCTGGTCATTCCCACGTAACAGAGACGTCGTTCCTCCTCCAGCGTCTCCGGGCCCTCCATAGATTTACGATGAGGGAAGATGCCCTCTTCCATCCCGATGATGAAGACCACGGGGAATTCCAGCCCCTTGGCGGCGTGAAGGGTGAGGCAGGCGACGGTTTCCCTGTCTTCCTGGTAACTGTCCACGTCGGTCATCAGCGCCACCCAGGCCAGGAAGTCCTCCAGGCTTTCTGGCGCTCCCTCCCAGCCCGGCTCCGACACCACCGAGAACAGCTCCTGGAGGTTCTCCAGCCTCTCCGCTGCCTCGGGCGTACCCTCCCTCCGCAGCATGTCCAGATACCCGGATTCCTCGAGCACCGCAGCCAGCAGGCGCGCCAGCGACCATCCTTCGCGCTGCTCCTGCCAGCGGCGGAACATCACCCCGAGCTCGGCGGCCGCCCGAGCGGGCGGGCCACTCAGCCCAGGTACCTGGGACGCATTGTTCAGTACCTGGACCGCGTCCATGCCGGTTTGGCGGCCGTACGCCTCCAGCTTTTCCCAGGTCCGGCTCCCGATCCCTCGCCGGGGCCGGTTGATGATCCTCCCCATGCTGACCCAGTCGTTGGGGTTGGCGATCACCCGCAGGTAGGCGATGACGTCCTTGATTTCCTGCCGTTCGTAAAAGCGCACGCCCCCCAGAATGGTGTAGGGAATCTCCCGCCGCAAGAAGGCCTCCTCCAGCGGACGGGACTGAGCGTGAGTTCGGTAAAGCACCGCCACATCTCGATAGCGGAAGCCCCGCTTCAGCAAGCGCACGATCTCCTCCGCGACGAAGGCCGCCTCCTCCTGGGGGTCTCCCGCCGCGAAGTGCCGCACCCGCTCCCCCGGCGGGTTGGCCGTCCACAGCCGCTTTCCTTTGCGCAACCGGTTATTGCTGATCACCGCATTGGCTGCTTCCAGGATGGTCCGGGTACTCCGGTAGTTCTGTTCCAGTTTCAGGACCGTGGCCCGCGGGTAGTCAGCCTCAAAATCCAGGATATTCCGGATGGTAGCCCCCCGCCACCCGTATATCCCCTGATCCTCATCTCCCACCACGAACACATTGCCATGCACCGATGACCACAGCTGTACCAGCACGTACTGCGCCCAGTTGGTATCCTGGTATTCGTCAACCAGCACGTACTGAAAGCGACCCGCCCACTTCAGTCGCAGTTCTTCGTTCCCGCGTAGCATGTGCACGGTCTTGACCAGCAGGTCGTCGAAATCCAGGGCGTTGGATGCCGCCAGCTCCTGCTGGTAGGCCCGGTACACCCTGCTCACCCCCTCCTCGAAAGGACCGGTGGCGCGGCGCGCGAATTCTTCCGGACCCACCAGCCACTGCTTGGCCTGGCTGATGCGGGAGATGCAGGCCCCCGGGGGGTAGTGCTGTTCGGACAGGTTGAGGCGAGCCAAGCACCGCTTGATCAGGGCCTTCTGGTCCGCCTCATCGCAGATGGAAAAGTCAGGTCGCACGCCCACCGTCATCCCATCACAGCGCAGCATCCGGAGACAGGCAGCGTGAAAGGTGGAGATCCAGAGACCCTCCGGCAGGGCCCCCAGCATTCCCAGCAGGCGATCCCGCATCTCGCGGGCGGCGCGATTGCTGAAAGTAACCGCGAGGATGCGCTCAGGGGGCACCCCTCGTTCCATTAGATAGGCGATTCGGTGGGTGAGGACTCGGGTCTTGCCACTCCCCGCCCCCGCCAGAACCAGCACCGGGCCCTCGGTCTCCCGAACCGCTCTGCGCTGGTCAGGATTGAGATCTTCCAGGCTCCTCAGCCCGCTCTCCTCCCTCCACCGGCAACGTCACGGTGAAGGTGCTACCCGCCCCGGGAACGCTCTCCACCTCGATGAACCCTCCGTAAGCCTGGACGATGTTGGCGCTGACCACCAGGCCCAGTCCCGTCCCCCCTGGTTTGGTGGTGAAAAAGGGGTTGAAGATCCGCGCCAGGTCTTCGCTCGGTATGCCTTCCCCGGTATCGCGAATGCTCACCCGCACCAAACCGGCGGGCTGGTCCCAGCGCAGCGCCACGCTCAGGACCCCCCCGTCGGGCATGGCCTGCAGGGCGTTGCCGGCAATGTTGAAGAATACTTGTCGCAGCTGTTGGGGGTCTCCCCGCACCGGTGGCACCTCTCGGTCGAGATCTCGCAACACGCAGACACGCTGGGCCTGAGCGGATCTTTCCAGCATGAAGCACGTTTCCTCCAGAAGCGCCACCAGATCCACCTGGACCACGGAGCGAGGAGCCGGTCTCACCAGCACCAGTAAATCCTCCAGGATCTTGTCGATGCGATCGATTTCCCTGGCGATGATGCCGAGATAACGCTCCCTGTCCTCCCGGCCGATATCGTCATCACTCAGCAGCTGCACGAATCCCCTGACCGTGCTCAGGGGGTTTCTGATCTCGTGCACTACGCCCGCGGCCACTTCGCTGAAGGCCCCCAAACCGTTGATCGCCACCGGTGTCTCCTTCCCCAGAGCATGGATCTCCTCCAACGCGAGCATGGCCCCCACTCGATACCGCCCCAGGTCCGCGGGAACCACCAGGATGCTCAGCGCCTGAGATCCCTCCGGACCCTCTAGTTTCGCCGCCACCTTCCTCAACGCCGTCCCCGACCCCACTCCGCGAACGGCCGCCGCCAGCCCCGGTACTTCATGCAGGGACTGTCCGGGTCCCGGCGGGGGTAGCCCCACCCGGCGAAACACCCCTTCGGCACTGGCGTTGGCGTACAGCAGGCAGCCGTGGTCATCAACCAGCATGATGGGGGCGGGCAGCTGCTGCAACAGCCCCCACGGCTCGGTGGCAAGGAACCCACCCCTGAAGGCATCGGCCACCCTGAGGAGCAGTCCCGGGAGAACCGCCACCCCCATCCCGAGCCAGCGCGCCACCGCCATCAAAGTCATGCCCCCGGCAATGTAGACCAGGCCCCAGACCGCTGCCCGTATCCCGTAACCCGACGCGTTCCCCGGCATCTCCCGCTGCCTTTGGCATACCCGCACCGCCAGGTACGCCAGGCTGGAGGCCACCAGTGGCCAGAAGTGGCTGGGCGTGCCCTGTCCTCGGAGTTCCGCCCCCATGGCCAGTGCGGCTATGGCACCGGCAGAAAGGGCCCACAGCCCGTCCAGGGCACCCTCCAGGCCCGACGGGCAACGATCAGGCTGGGTCCACCCCACCAGGAACCGGCCCACCACCACGCCCCAGGCTGCCACCGGCAAGCCCCAGAGAAACATCCCCACCAGGGCGGGCAACCCTTCCACCCACTCCCCCAGGTCAGAACCAGGACGCCGTCGGTGACACAACAGGGTGCCCGCGGTGACTGCCAACAGTACCGGCAACCAGGAGGTGGTGAACAGACAACCCAAGATGCCCAGCCACGCCAGGCCAGCATAGACGCTCAGCTGGTGGGTGCTGAGGGAGTAGCGTCTGTCCCCCGTGCGCAAATCACTCACCATTCACCTTAAATACTTCGCCTGAGCCTTCAAAACCTGCGCGCAGCGGCGGTTCAGCAACCAGCCCGGCCGCCGGCCCACGAGCTTCATGAGCGGTCCACCATGGCGGGAGTCCGGGGGCATACCGCTCAGGACGGCAGCTGGCCGTGGATCCTGGTCGTGGTCGGCCCGCGACTGCTACCGGGTCCGACCACATCCCCGGCGGCCCCCGGAGCAGGTGGCCAAGTCCATGGTCCTTCGCTAAACCCTCATGACCCAGAAGCTGCGGGCCGGAGGGAGCAAAGCTCTTTCCCCCGCCGTCCCGGCCGGGCAGAAAATCCGGGCCGCCGGATCCCCGTCTCCAGGGGTGGCGGCCGGTCTTTGGTCATGTTCTTTCCGGCAACTCACCGTAACGCTGCCCCAGGGAGCCGCCGGATTCAGCACCGGCTGGTAATGCGATGGCGGCACCGCCGCTCTCTCGTAGATTTCCCTCGGGTCACGAGCTGTGCTGGCCGATGGTCCCGGCGTCCGGACCCCAGGTGGACTAAAACTCCGTCACTCCGGTGAAGTGGAACCGACGGAGTTTCAGCGCCGGCACCATGATCCCGCCCAGCCGCCCGCCGTGCAGCTCCCGGTCCTTCCCCACCAGTTCCACCTGGTTCAGCGCGTTAAGGATGCTTTCCGTGAAGCGGAAGTTCTTCACTGGCCTGGTCACCCGGCCGTTCTCGATCAGGAAGGTGCCATCTCGCGTCATCCCGGTGATGATGGTTTTCACGGGATGGACGGGGTTCACGTAGTGGAACCGAGTCACCAGTATGCCCCGGCGGGTGGAAGCAATCATCTCCTCGAGGGTGGCCTCTCCCGACGCCACGAACAGGTGAGTGGGCATGGGCTCGCCAAAGCCACCCGGGATGGCGTGGCCGGTTGATTTCTTGCCCTCCCGACCGGCCGTGAATGAATCATGGACCACGTTTTCCGCCACCCCCCGGCGGAGCAGGCTCAACCGGCGCTTGGGCACTCCCTCAAAGTCGAAGGCCATGGGAATCCCCGCCGGATCGGTGGCGTCATCCCACATGGTGATGCGCTCATCCACGATTCGCTGTCCGATCTTTCCACAAAGGAAGGATCGCCCTTCCTGAACCGCCAGGGCGCTGAAGCCCAGCCGAGCCAGGAAGCCCATCAGCGTTGCCACCGCCGCCGGCTCCAGCACCACCTCGTACTCCCCCGGCTCCAGTGCCGCTGGATGAGCGCTACGCAGGCACTTGTCGATGGCCCGGGAGGCAACCGCTTGGGGGTCGATGTCCCCCACCTGGCCCGCTAGAGCCGCCGCCCAGCCCGATCCTTCATCCGACATGATGACGGTGTTCAGCGCGGCGGTGGTCCACCGGTGGTAGGCGCGCACCCCCAGGGAATTGGCCACCGCCAGCTCGGCCGCGGCGGTGCTGAAGGCCCCCGCTGCCTGCAGTCCTCGCGAAGAAGCCGCATCGATGATCCTGGCCACCCCTTCTGCGCGCCGGTCGGGAGTGCATTCGGCGGTTTCCTCGAAGTAACCACCGACCTCGGGGATGGGCTCGGGAGCGGGGAAGCTGGCGAAATCGGGGTTCTCCTCTTGGACCCGGGCGATCCGCAGTGCCCGCTGTACGCACTCCCGGATCCCCTGTTCGTCCACCGCATTAGTGCTGGCACTGCCCAGACGTTTGCCCAGCGCCACCCGCACGCTCAGCTGTACGTTGTGCTCCCCCACGTTCTGGTGTATGTAGTTGGAGGAGAACCTGGTCAGGTAGGCGTCGGTCACCCGCACCACCGCTTCCGTCTGGTCGGCCTCTGAGAATTCCACCGCCTTGGTCACGATAGACAGAGCCCGGTCCCGTCCTACCATCTGCCCACACCTACCTTTACATTGCGGAATCTGGAAGGTGCCGCACCGTGTCCCACGTGGGCCGCCTGAGAGGGTTCACCTTTGCCACAGTTGGGAAGTCCCCACAGCTGCCATTCTTCCTTGTTGCCCACGGCATCACAGGACCGCCAGAACTCGGGGGTGATCCCGGTATAGGTGAAGTTCTTCAACATCCTTCCCAGGGATCCGTCCTTGATTTCCCAGGCGACCTCGGTGGCGAACTGGAAGTTCAGCCTGCGGTCATCGATGCTCCAGCTCTTCACGGTATCCGCCAGAATGCCCTCTTTGGTGTCCCGGATGATCTCCTCCAGGCTCCAGTCGCCGGGTTCCAGGTTGATGTTGGTCATCCTGATCAGCGGAATCCGGTTCCACCCGTCGGCCCTCATGGCCCCGGTGGGTTGCAGCCCCACTCTGCCCGCCGTCTCCCGCGAGGTCAGATAACCCACGAACCTCCCCTGGTCGACTATGGTCACCCGCTGCGCGGGCACCCCCTCATCGTCGTACCCGAAGGTGCCCAGGCCCCCGGGAATGGTGGCATCAGCGGTGATGGTCACCGCCTCCGACCCGTACTGAAACTCGCCCAGCTTGTCAACGGTCAGGAAGGAGGTACCCGCGAAGCTGGCTTCCTGCCCCAACACCCGGTCCAACTCTATGGGATGGCCACAGGATTCGTGGATCTGCAACGCCAGCTGCGAGCCCCCCAGGATCACGTCGGTCACCTTGCCGGGGCATTGCTCGGCGTCAAGAAGCTCCACCGCCTCCCGCGCGGTCTGCTCGGCCCGCGAGGGAAGATCAAGCTGGCGAACGTACTCATAGCCGCACGCGGCCCAGTTACCCCCGAAGGAGGCCGGCCAGGAGCGCCGCTGGACTTCGCCACCCGACACTGCCAGCACTTCGATACCCGCACCCACTTCCGTCTTGGACTGCTCGATGTAGCTGCCCTCGGTGCTGGCAAATATCTTGTCCTCGCGGAAAGCGGCGATGGATCCCCGGGCCACCTTCACGCCTTCTACCTGCCGCATGATGCGGTCAGCATCGAGCAGGGTCTTGATCTTGTCCTCCAACTTGACCTCAAAGGGGTCCTCGCTCACGGGAGTGCGCCATTCGGCCTCCACCGGCTCCACCGAGGCCATGGCCACCGGGGGATCTGATCGCCGCAGCGCGCTGGCCCTGGCCACCCGCACCGCCTCGGCAGCGATGCGCATCAGGGACTCCTCGTCGGTCCGGGACCCCGAGGCGAAGCCCCACGCGCCGTCCACCAGGACCCGCACTCCCACTCCCCGGGAGTGGTCCTCGCGCACCCGATCCACCTTGCCATTCTTGGTGCGCACTACCTGGCTGCGACGGTCCACCCAGCGGGCGTCGGCGTACTCCGCCCCCTCCCGGCGGGCCGCCTCAAGCACTCGCTCCAGAATTTGCCGCACCTCACTCCTCCTCTCTACTACCAATCTTTCTCGAGTTCCCAACCTTCAGATTCTGACCCCTGCGTTGGTAATCCTTCACCGCCGTTCATCACCGATCCAGGTACGCTCTCCAGCGCGGTCGGCGCAGTACGGCCAGCAGCAGAGGGTACCCTAACCCGTAGCAGGCCACCAGCTGCCCCAGGCCCACGTACAGGGCAGTCCAGAAGTAGGGCAGGCCGGCCAGATAGCTCAGGTACGCCCCCACCACCACCGCGTTCACCACCACCGGAGGCAGAGGGGCCAGCCAGGGTCTGGGCATCTTCCTGGTGAGCAGCGCTGCCACCAGAGTGGCCGCGCTCCCCAGTACCACGTCGTACACCCCCCAGCCACCCAGCAGGTTGGCGAGCAGACAACCCAGAAAAAGGCCGGGAATGGCTAACTGCCCCACGTACGGCAACACGGTGAGTGCCTCCGCAACCCGCACCTGCACCGGTCCGTAGCTGATGGGGTGGAACAGCATGGTCAGCGTCACGTATGCCGCGGCGGTCAGCGCCACCACCCCCAGACGGCGCGGGTTCACCGCCTCCACCTCCGCTAACCGGTCAGCGCCCGGAAGCCGATGTCCTTTCGATAATGGGCGAAAGCGAAACGTATCCTCCCCGCCGCCCGATACGCTCGCTCGATGGCCACTCCCAGGGTTTTGCCCACCGCCGTCACCCCCAGCACCCGGCCACCGGCGGTGACCAGCTGCCCCCTTTCGTCCCGGGCAGTGCCAGCATGAAAGACAATTACCCCGGGAAGTGACTCCGCTTCCTCCAGTCCCGAGATCACCTTACCCCGCTCGTAATGCCCAGGGTAGCCACCCGAGGCCATGACCACGCACACGCAGGCCTCTCGGGACCAGCGCAGGCGCATGTACCGCAACCTCCCCTTCAGGCTCGCCTCGATGATACTCACCAGATCGGTGCCCAACAGCGGCATCAGCACCTGGGTCTCCGGGTCGCCAAACCGGCAGTTGAACTCCAGGACGTAAAGATCTTCCCCGTCCAGCATCAATCCCGCGTACAGAACGCCGCGGTACGGCCGTCCCTCGGCGGCCAGTCCCCGTACTGCCGGGATCATGACCTCGTGCAGCACCCGTCGCTCCAGGGCGCGGTCCCACCGCGGCACCGGGCAGTAGGCTCCCATTCCTCCCGTATTGGGCCCGCGGTCTCCGTCAAGGAGTGCCTTGTGGTCCTGAGCCGCGGGCATGAGGAGGACGTGGTGGCCGTCCACGAAACCCAGAACCGAGAGTTCCTCTCCCTGTAATTTCTCCTCGATGACCACGCGGGACCCTGCCGCTCCCAGCTGGCGCCGAACCATTATGCGATCCACCGCTTCCAGCGCCGCCTGACAATCATCGGCAACTATCGAGCCCTTGCCCGCCGCCAGTCCATCCGCCTTGACCACCAGCGGGCGGTCCGCCTCGCGCACGTACTCCTTGGCGCTGGTGGGGTCTGAGAATACCCGGAAGGGAGCGGTGGGAATGCGGTGACGAACCATGAACTCCTTGGCAAACACCTTGCTGGACTCAATGCAGGCCGCCTCACGGCTGGGCCCGAAGATCCTCAATCCCGCCTCCTCGAAGGCATCCACAATCCCCTCGGCCAAGGGGGCTTCTGGGCCCACCACGGTGAGGTCGATGGACTCGGCCTTGGCCAGATCGACGAGTCGGGGGATGTCTTTGGGATCCACGTCCACGCAGCGGGCCATTTTGGCAATACCCGCGTTCCCGGGGGCGCAGAAGATTTGCGACACCCGGGAGCTCTGGTTCAGCTTCCAGACCAGGGCATGTTCCCTGCCCCCTCCTCCAACCACCAGGACTTTCATGCGCAGATCTCCCCATTCTCGTGCATTGCTCAGTGACGGAAGTGCCGGACTCCCGTGAACAGCATCGATAGCCCCGCCTGCTCAGCCGCCGCCACCGACTCCTCATCTCTCACCGACCCACCCGGCTGTACCAGGCAGGTCACCCCGGCAGCCGCCGCCGCCTGGACCACATCGGGAAAGGGAAGGAAACCATCGGAGGCCATCACCGCACCCCGGGCCCGTTCCCCCGCCTGGGCCAGGGCGAGGCGGGCGGCCGAGATGCGGCTTGGCTGACCTGCCCCGATGCCCAGCGTAACCCGCCCCCTGGCCACCACCACCGCGTTGGATCGGGCAACCCGTACCACCCTCCAGGCGAAGACCGCATCCGCCAGCTCATCCTCGGTGGGCTTTCGCGAGGTCACCAGCTGCCACCGGGTGGGATCCACCCGGGCGGCATCCGGCTCCTGCAGGAGCAGTCCACCGGGAATGGTGCGCAGCTCAGCTGCGGTGGGCTGGGGCAGCGTCACCCGTAGCACTCGCAATCTCCGCCGCCGCTTCAGCAGCTGCAAGGCGGACGGGCTGTAGCCCGGAGCCACCACCAGATCCAGGTGGACCTCCCTCATGCCCCGAGCCGTGTCCTCGTCCACCTCCCGGTTGACCGCCACCACCCCGCCGAAAATGGAAACCGGGTCGGCGTCGCGGCAGGCCCGGAAGGCAGATGACAACTCGGTGGCCACCGCACATCCGCAGGGACTGGCATGCTTGATGGCCACTGCTGCCGGTTCCTCGTACTGGACCACCAGAGCCAGGGCGGCGGCAGCATCCAGGTAGTTGTTGTACGAGAGTGGCCGGCCCGCCAGCAGCTGCGCGCGCGACAGCGCCCCCGGCGGACAGCCCGGCAAGAGGTAAAGGGCCGCTTTCTGATGAGGATTTTCCCCGTAGGGAAGCACCTGCGAGCGTGCACCCACCATCAGCAGCTCGCCATCGCCCTCCACGGGCTCCTGGGGGTTGAGTTTTCCCATCCCCAGGTAGGCGGTCACCCAGGCGTCGTAAATGCTGCTGTGCCGGAAGGCAGCCCAGGCCAGCCGGCGACGGGTGTCCACGGTCAGATCCCCCCTGGACCGCAGCTCCTCCAGCACCGGTTGGTACTGCTCCGGCGATGACAGCACCACCACTCGGGGGAAATTCTTGGCCGCCGCCCGCAGCAGGGCCGACCCTCCGATGTCTATGTGCTCCAACGCTTCATCGAGCTCCGCCCTCCGCTGCCAGGCCACCTCCCGGAACGGGTACAGGTTCACCGCCACCAGATCGATGTACCACAGCCCCTCCCTTTCCATCTCCAGCCGATGCTCAGGCGTATCCAGGGCCAGCAATCCGCCGAAAATCTTCGGATGCAGCGTCTTCACGCGCCCATCCAGGATCTCGGGAAAGCCGGTGAGCTGCGACACCTCCATGACCGGCAGCCCCGCCTGACGTATCGAACGGGCGGTCCCCCCGCTGGCAATCAATTTGACGCCCATCTCGTGCAGACCAGCTGCCAGCTCGCATATGCCGGTCTTGTCCCAGACGCTGAGCAGAGCCCGCCTGATGACGCATGATGAGCCAGCCAAGTCTCACCCCTCCTCGAGAACCCGTACCCGGCGTCCTTCCACGCGGAGCCTGCCGGTGGCAAACAGTCGGATGGCTTCCGGGTAGATCTGGTGTTCCTGCTCCAGGATGCGACCAGAAAGGCTCTCCACCGTGTCATCCTCCCTCACCGGCACCGCGCGCTGGATGATGATGGGGCCGGTGTCCACCCCTTCGTCCACGAAGTGAACGGTGCAGCCGGTGACCTTGACCCCGTACTCCAGGGCCTGGCGCTGAGCCTCCAGCCCGGGAAAGGCGGGGAGCAGGGAGGGATGGATATTCATGATCCGGTTGGGGTATGCGCGCACCACTTCTGGAGAGAGAACGCGCATGTACCCGGCCAGCGCCACCAGATCCACCTGATACCGCCGCAGCCAGCGCAGGATTTCCAGGTTGAAGTCGCGACGGCTGCGATAGTCCTCGCGCCGAACCACCACCGTGGGAATGCCCGCTGTGCGCGCGCGCTCCAGCGCCTGGGCGCGCGGGTTGTCCGAGAGCACCAGCACCAGCTTGACCGGCAGCTCCCCCCGCCCCACCGCGTCGATGATGGCCTGCAGGTTGCTGCCGCGACCGGAAGCCAGGACTGCCAGCCTGATCACGGCGACCAGCCTCCCCCGATTTTCACCTCGCCGTCACCCGGCACTATCCGACCGATCACCCACGCCCCTTCCCCTGCGGTCCGCAGCCGGCGGAGCGCTTCCTCCACCATGTCCTTCGCCACCACCGCCACCATGCCGATGCCCATGTTGAACACCTTTAACATCTCCCGGCTGCCGATCCCCCCGTAGCCCGCTACCACCCGGAAGACCGGTGGCACCGGCCACCGCCCCAGCTCCACCTCGGCGGAGACCCCCGCGGGCAGGACGCGGGCGATGTTCTCCTCCAGGCCCCCGCCGGTGATGTGCGCCAGGGCTTTGACCCCGCCCCCATCGCTACCCAGCAGGATGGCCACCGCGTGGGCGTATATCCGCGTGGGGGTGAGCAGCACCTCACCCAGGGGGCGTTCCAGCTCGGGAAGCACTCTATCCAGAGTCAGCCCCGCCCGCTCCAGCAGTGCCCGTCGCACCAGGCTGAAACCGTTGCTGTGCAGACCGGAAGATGCCAGGCCCACCAGCAGGTCACCCGGGCGGATCTGGTCGCCGGTGAGCAGTGAATCCTTGCTCACCAGGCCCACCGCAAAACCGGCCATCTCGTAGCGGTCAGGCGGCAGCAGGTCGGGGACCTCCGCCGTCTCCCCCCCGATGAGGGCACAGCCGGCCTCCGCGCAGCCCGCGCTCAGCCCCTCCCCCAACTGGGCCACCACCTCGGGACGGAGCCGACCCATGGCGATATAATCCAGGAAGAAGATGGGGCGCGCCCCGGAGGTGAGTATGTCGTTGACGCACATGGCCACGCAGTCCATCCCCACTTCCTTGTGCCGCCCCATGGCGCAGGCGATGAGTATCTTGGTTCCCACGCCGTCGGCGCTGGCCACCAGTACCTGTTCTCCCAGGGCGTACGCCGCGGCGAAAGGACCGATCCCCGCCAGCACCTCGGGGCCATGGGTCCGCCTGGCCCATCTCGCGATACCCTGGATGGCCCGGCGGGCACGATCCCGGTCCACCCCCGCCTCCCGGTAGGTGGGTCCTTCGTCAGTCGCCCTGATAACCGCGCACCTCCTCCAGACTGGCCTTGCCCAGACCTTGAGGTATGGGAACCGGGTACTCCCCGGTGAAACACGCCAGACAGTACTCCTGCCTGGTCCCTCGCACCGCTTTCAGCAGCCCGTCGATGCTCAGGTAGCCCAAGCTGTCGGCACCCACCTGCTTCCTGATCTCCTCCACCGAGGAGCGAGCGGCGATGAGTTCGGCCCGGGCGGAGGTGTCAATCCCGTAGAAGCAGCTGTAACGGTAAGGAGGCGACGAAATCCGCAGGTGCACCTCTCGGGCCCCGGCCTCTCGCAGCAACCTGACGATGTAACTGGAGGTGGTGCCCCGGACGATGGAATCGTCCACCATCACCACCCGCTTACCCTCCACCACCTTGCGCAGCGCATTCAGCTTCAGCCGGACGCCGAGATCTCGGGTCTGCTGATCGGGCTGGATGAAGGTGCGGCCCACGTACCGGTTCTTCACCAGCCCCATCTCGTACGCCAGGCCCGCCTCTTCCGCGTAGCCGGAGGCAGCCGAAATGCTGGAGTCCGGCACCCCGGTCACCAGGTCGGCATCCGCTGGGTGCTCCCGCGCCAGCTGGCGCCCCAGCTCCTTCCGTACCGCGTGCACGTTCATTCCCCGCAAGTTGCTGTCGGGGCGGGCGAAGTAGATGAACTCGAAGATACAAAGCGCAGGTTGCATGGGCTCCTGGCCCCGCAGCGTCCTCAGCCCTTCGTGGGATATCACCACTATTTCCCCCGGCTCCACCTCTCTCTCGAAGGTGGCCCCGATGGCATCAAAGGCACAGGTTTCCGAAGCCATGACCCAGCCCTCCTCCAGCCGGCCCAGCGACAGGGGGCGAATCCCGTGGGGATCCCGCGCCCCGATGAGGGAGGTGGGAGTCATCATCAAGAGGGCGTAACCTCCCCTCAGTTCCCGCATGGCGCGGCTCAGTGCCTCGGGCAGTTCGTCACCGCGCGCGCAGTACCGCGCCACCAGGTGCGCCACCACTTCGGTGTCCAGGGTGGTCTGGAATATGGAGCCGGCGTCCTCCAGCTGCTGGCGGACGTGGGGGGCGTTCACCAGATTGCCGTTGTGGGCCAGGGCCAGGTCACCGTGGCGAAAGCGGATGAACAGCGGCTGCGCGTTGCTGAGCACGCTCGCCCCCATGGTGGAATAGCGCACGTGACCCACGGCCGCCTGGCCCCGCAATTGTTCAGGTACCCCCCGCGGGAAAACCTCCGCCACCAGTCCCATGCCGCGGTGGTACCTGATCCGGACCCCATCGCTCACCGCCATGCCGGCGCTCTCCTGGCCTCGGTGCTGGAGGGCGTACAGGGCCCACAGGCACATCCGGGGAGCATCGGGATGTCCCCAGATTCCCACTACCCCGCACTCTTCACCCAGGCGCGGCCAATTCAGCCCATCAGTGACGGCAACGCGTTCTGCCACTCGGCCATCAATCCCCCCACGTCCTCATCCACCAGTACCCGGTCCTCGCACCGAATCTGAAGTCGCGCCTCGGCAACGGTCCAGCCCAGCAGAAGCAAGCCCACCCCGTGCTCAACGCACAAAGCGCGCAACCTGGATTCCGCCTGGGGCGCGAAACTCACCACCACTCTGGACGGTCCCTCACCGAACAGTCCGGCCGCATTGCCCAGCTCCGGCGGCAACTTGACCGAGGCTCCCACCGGTTCTGGGGAAAAACAGCTCTCGGCCAGCGTGACCGCCAGCCCCCCTTCCGCACAATCGTGGGCGGAGGCCAGTAACCCCCGGCGGGCGGCAGCCCGGCAGACTTGCTGCACCGCCCGCTCCAGCCGCAAGTCCACCTCGGGAGGGCGGCCGGCCACCAGCTGGTACATGACCTTCAGGTACTCGCTTCCCTGCAGCCAGGCCCTGGTGGACCCCAGCAGGGCGATGCGGTAACCGGGACCCGGGAAGACTGAAGGCACCCGTTCCTCGATCCTCTCCAGAAGCCCCACCGCCCCCACCACGGGCGTGGGATAGACGGGCCCGGCGGGACTTTCGTTGTAAAAGCTCACGTTGCCTCCGGTCACCGGGACCCCCAGTGCCCGGCAGGCGTCCGCCATGCCCCGCACCACCTCGCGGAAGGACCACATCACATCCGGTTTTTCCGGGTTACCGAAGTTCAAACAGTTGGTGATCCCCAACGGACGAGCCCCCACACAGCTGACGTTCCGGCAGGCTTCCGCCACCGCCAGGACCGCGCCCCGGTACGGGTCAAGGTAGGTATACCGGCCATTGCCGTCACAGGAGGCGGCAATGCCCTTCCGAGTCCCCTTCAGCCTCAACACCGCGGCGTCCGCCCCCGGCAGCACCACCGTGTTCACCTGTACCATGTGGTCGTACTGTTCCCACACCCAGCTCTTGTGGGCCAAACTGGGCGAGCGCAGCAGGAGCTTGAGCACCTCACCGCAATCAGTGGGCTCGGGCAGGGAGGGCACTCTCCATCGCTGCTCGAGGTCGGAGGGAGGTGATGCCGGCGCATCGTACACCGGCGCCCCCGCGGCCAGGGCCTTCACCGGCACGTCGGCCACCAGCTCGCCGCGCCAGAACACCTTCAGGTGGCCGTCTCCGGTAACCTCGCCGATCACCGCGCCCTCCAGGCCCCACCTGCGGCACACCTCCAGTACCGCTTCCTCCTTGCCCCGGGGAGCAATGATCAGCATGCGCTCCTGGGATTCCGAGAGCATGATCTCATAAGGCGTCATGCCCTCCTCCCGCAGGGGGACGCGATCCAGGTCAATCCTCATGCCGGTGCCGGCGCGGGCGGCGGTTTCCGCGCAGGAGGAGGTTATCCCCGCCGCTCCCATGTCCTGGATACCCACCACCAGCTCCCGCTCCACCAGCTCCAGGCAGGCCTCGATCAGCAGCTTCTCGGTGAAGGGGTCACCCACCTGCACCGCCGGGCGACGCTCTTCTGAGCGCTCATCCAGCTCCTCGGAGGCAAAGGTGGCGCCGTGTATGCCATCGCGGCCGGTGCGGGACCCCACCAGGATCACCGAATTGCCAATTCCGGCCGCCCGGGCGCGGCGAAGTCGCGATCGAGGGAGGATGCCTATGCACATCACGTTACACAGAGGGTTGTGGCGGTATGGCTCCTCGAAGTACAGCTCACCCCCCACCGTGGGCACGCCCACGCAGTTGCCGTAACCGGCGATCCCGGAGACGACGCCGGCGAAAGTGTAGCGGCATCTCGGCTCCTCCGGGGGACCAAAACGCAGCGAGTCCAGCAGGGCAATGGGTCTGGCTCCCATGGCCAGCACGTCCCGGATGATTCCCCCCACCCCGGTGGCCGCACCCTGGTAGGGCTCCACGGCAATGGGGTGGTTGTGGGATTCGATCCTGAAGGCCACCGCCATCTCTTCCCCCACGTCCAGCACCCCCGCGTTCTCTCCCGGACCCACCAGTACCCATTCCGCCTCCGTGGGGAGCTGGCCAAGATGCAGCCTGGAATGCTTGTATGCGCAGTGCTCCGACCACAGCACCGCAAACATGCCCAGTTCCGTCCAGTTGGGGTGCCGTCCCAACATTTCCACTAAGCGGTGGTATTCCTCGTCCCGCAGGGCCATCTGGCGCCAAGCTCTGCGCGCCAGGATCTGCTCCGGGGTCATCTCGGCCCGTCACCCGCCTTCTGTTGCCAGTACGCGATGAGGGACTCGAACACGTACCGACCGTCCTCGCCCCCCAGCACTGCCTCCGCGCAGCGCTCGGGATGCGGCATCATGCCCAGCACGTTACCCGCCCGGTTCACGATCCCCGCGATGTTGTCCAGCGAGCCATTGGGGTTGGCCTCGGGCACCACCCGTCCATCCCTGGTGGCATAACGGAACACCACCTGCCGTTCTCTTTGCAGCTGGCGCAACTGCTGGGGATCGGCATAATAGTTACCTTCGAAATGGGCAATGGGTATCCTCAGGGTCCTGCCGCGGGGTACCGCGCAGGTGAAGGGGGTGTCGTAACGTTCCACTTTCAGCCAGGTGGGGCAGCAGCGGAACCGGAGGGAATCGTTGGGACGCATGGCACCGGGCAGCAGTCCCGCCTCCAGCAGTATCTGAAACCCGTTACATATCCCCAGGACCAGCCCGCCGTTGGCCGCGAACTGGGCCACCGCCCGCATGATGGGCGAAAAACGGGCAATGGCCCCCGCCCGCAGGTAATCTCCGTAGGAAAACCCTCCCGGCAGGATCACGCAGTCCACATCCGGGATCTCCCCGTCACCGTGCCAGAGATAACGAACCGGCTGGCGCAGCACTCGCTCGATGACCCAGTAGCAGTCGGCATCGCAGTTGGACCCCGGGAAAACCACTACCCCGAACTTCACCTCACCGTCCCTCCCCGGCCAGCGCCCGTAATACTGAGACCTCGTAGTCTTCCAGGACCGGGTTTGCCAGCAGGCGCCCGCACATCTCCTCCACCCGGGATCGCACCGCATCCTCGTCGGTACCCTCCACCACCAGTTCGAACAGCTTCCCCGCCCGCACATCCCGCACGCCCTCGTACCCCAGGGAATGAAGGGCGGCAAGGATGGTCCTGCCCTGGGGATCGGCAACCCCTGCCTTGAATTTCACCAGCACCCTGACCATGTAGCGCAAGTGCTCTCCCTCCGCCTATCGCCCGGTGAGCCTCTTGAGGACTTCGGAGTACGCCTCGATCACCCCGCCCAAATCCTGCCGGAAGCGGTCCTTGTCCAGCTTCTCCCCCGCCTCCAGATCCCAAAAACGGCAGGTGTCCGGCGATATCTCGTCCGCCACCAGGATGCCCGCCGGCGACCTCCCGAACTCCAGCTTGAAATCGACCAGTTCCATCCCCCGTTGCCGCACGTGGGGACGCAAGACCGCGTTCACCCGCAAGGCCAGGGACTGCATCAATGCCAGCTCGTCTTCCTCCGCCAGTCCCAGGATTATGGCGTGGTCGCGGTTGATCAGAGGATCGCCCAAATCATCGCGTTTGTAATACAGTTCCACCACCGGGCGGCTGAAGGAAATGCCCTCCGACAGCCCCAGCCGCCGGCAAATGCTCCCCGCCGCCACGTTCCGGACCACCACCTCCACCGGGATTATCTCCACCCGCCTCACCAGCAGGGTGTGATCATCCCAGGTGTCCACGAAGTGGTTGGGCACTCCCGCCTCCTGGAGAACCCGGAAAAAGTGCGCCGACACCGCCGCGTTGACCCTTCCCTTGCCGGCTATCACATCTCGTTTCTTGCCGTCCAAAGCCGTGACCTCATCGCTGAAAACCATCATCAGGATCTGGGGATCGTCGGTGAGATACAGCGCCTTGACCTTTCCCCGGTGAATCCTTTCACCTCTGACCGCCATGGCCTCCCCCTCCGTGGTCCACGATTCCCACTCGCTCCAGGATCTCGTCCACATACCGCAGCGCTTCCCCGGGGTCGAAGCAAGCTTCCAGTTCCTGCCGGGACAGGGCATTGGCAATCTCCCCGTCTTCCCGCACCAGGTCAGCAAACTTCAGGCCCTCTTCCAGCGCCCTGCTGGCCAGCCCCTGGATTTTCCGGTAGGCTGCCTCCCGGGACCAGCCTGCGTCGATCAAGGCCAGCATCACCGCCTGGGAGTAAATCAGTCCTCCCGAGCTGTCCAGGTTGGCCCGCATTCGCTCCGGAAACACCCTCATCCCGGCCAGCACTTCTCCCACCTTGCACAGAGCGTAGTGAGCCAGGTGGAAGGCATCGGGAAATATGACCCGCTCCACCGAGGAGTGGGATATGTCACGCTCGTGCCACAGGGCCATATTCTCCAGGGCCGCGTGGCAGTACGAGCGTAGCAGCCGGGCCAGCCCGCACAGCCGCTCGCAGATCACCGGGTTGCGCTTGTGGGGCATGGCGGAAGACCCCTTCTGGCCGGGCGTGAAGGGCTCCTGCACCTCGCCCACCTCCGTGCGCTGCAGCAGCCGTATCTCAGTGGCCATCTTCTCTATCGTCCCGCCCATGATGGCCAGGGTGCACATCACTTCCGCGTGCCGGTCGCGCTGCAGTATCTGGGTGGAGATGGCCGCCGGACGCAGACCGAGTCTATCGCATACGTACCGCTCCACCGCGGGAGGCACCCGGCCGTAGGTGCCCACCACCCCCGCCAGACGTCCCACCGACACCACCTCCCGGGCCCGCTCCAGGCGGTCCCGGTGCCGTCCCATCTCGTCGAACCACACCGCCAGCTTCAGGCCGAAGGTGATGGGCTCGGCGTGCATCCCGTGGGTACGGCCCACCATCACCACGTCCCGGAACTGCCAGGCCCGGTCCCGCAGCAGCCCTCGCACCCGGTCGACCTCCGCCAGCAGCACGTCTATGGCCTCACGCAGCAGCAAAGAAAGAGCGGTATCCACCACGTCGTAGGAAGTCAGGCCGTAATGAAAGTACCGGCCGGCCTCTCCCAGATCTTCTGACACTGCCTGGACGAAGGCCGCCACATCGTGACGCGTGATGGCTTCCCGCTCCCTGACTTTTCGCGCGTCCACCCGCTGGTACCTCAGGATGCAGTCCGCCGCTTCCCGCGGGATTACTCCCAGCTCCGCCCATGCGGCGGCCGCCATCTGTTCCACCCGCAACCACTGGCGCAGCCGATTGTCCTCATTCCAGATGGAGGCCATGGCCTGCGTTCTGTACCGTTCGATCACCGTCATGCCCCTCCCGCCGACCAGCCTTTCTGCTCAGGGCCTTCCTCGTCCACTGGAACTCACGACTGTGGGCAGGGACAGTCGAGACCAGCGAATGAACACCTCCTGCGCGCCATCGGGCGCACTGAGCCCCGAGGGCCTGCCCCCACCACCGGATCCCTCCTCCGGGCCGCCAGCGGACTGATCCTCCGTTTCTTCGCGCCCCGCTCGCCTCCCAATGTTCGCCTTTTTTACCTTTTCTCCTGCCGTGTGGGGGTAATATGGGCCACTCAGGGTTCAAAAGCCGAACAAAAATCCGGCCGAATACTCGTATCATTCCCACTCAATGGTGGCCGGCGGTTTGGAGCTGATATCGTAAACCACGCGGTTGACGCCGGGCACCTCGTTGACGATCCTGTTGGCCATTACCTCCAGCACTTCCGGGGGGATCCTGGCCCAGTCGGCGGTCATGCCGTCCTGGGAGGTGACTGCGCGTATGGCGATGGCGTACCCATAGGCGCGACTGTCGCCCATCACCCCCACGCTGCGCACGGGAAGCAGCACCGCGAAGGCCTGCCAGAGACGCCGGTACAGACCAGCCCGCCGGATCTCCTCCACCACTATCGCGTCCGCTTTCCTCACCATCTCCAGTCGCGCTGGCGTGACCTCTCCCAGCACCCGCACCGCCAGCCCCGGGCCCGGGAAGGGATGCCGCCACACCACCTCCTCGGGCAGTCCGAGGGCCTGGCCAACCCGCCGTACCTCGTCCTTGAACAGATCCCGCAGTGGCTCCACCAGCTCCAGTTCCATCCGCTCGGGCAGCCCACCCACGTTGTGGTGACTCTTTATCCTGGCGGCGGTGGCAGTGCCGCTCTCTATCACATCCGGGTATAGCGTGCCCTGGACCAGATAGCGAACACCTCCCACCCGCCGGGCTTCCTCCTCGAAGACCCGAATGAACTCCTCCCCGATGATGCGGCGCTTGTCCTCCGGATCCCGGACTCCTTCCAGCCGTCCCAGGAAGCGATGGGCAGCATCCACCACCCGCACCAGGCTGCCGCCGAAGAGGTCCAGGAACGTGCGCTCAACTTGTTCCCGCTCGCCCTCCCGCAGCAACCCGTGATCCACGAAGATACACACCAGCTCCTCGCCCAGCGCCCGGGCCACCAGTGCGGCGGCCACCAGGGAGTCCACCCCGCCGCTGAGCGCCGCCACCGCCCGCCCGTCGCGCACCTGTTCGCGAATCCGCTGCACCGACCGCTCGATGAACGATTCCATGGTCCAGTCCGGTGTCAGGCCGGATATCCGGAACAGGAAATTGGCCAGGATCTCCTGGCCCCGTGGGGTGTGGGCTACCTCCGGATGGAACTGAACCCCGTACAGCCTCCGACCCTGGTCCACCATGGCCGCCACCGGGCACGCCTCGGTGTGAGCGATCACCGCGAACCCGTCCGGAACCGCCTCGACCTGGTCTCCGTGGCTCATCCAGCACTCGACCACCCCACCGAGTCCCTCAAATAACGGATCGGCCGCGCAGACCGAGGCCACCGCCTTGCCGTACTCCCGCCTGTCTCCCCGCAGCACCTTTCCCCCCAGGGTGTAGGCCATCAGCTGCATCCCGTAACAGATGCCCAGCACGGGCAGCCCCATCCGGAACAGCTGGGGATCCACCCTGGGGGCGTCCTCATCCCAGACGCTGTGGGGCCCGCCGGACAGTATCAGCGCACCGGCTCCCCTGGACATGATCTCCTGCGGGCGGATCCAGTAGGGCACTATCTCCGAGTAGACCTGACATTCGCGGACCCGCCTGGCGATAAGTTGCGTGTACTGCCCCCCGAAGTCCAAGACCAGCACCTTGCTCAACCGAGCTCCTCCTCCCTCCTGCGGTGCGATCCCCGGCCATCAGTCCCGGCCGGCATCCTCCTGGTGCAGGACGGCGATGTAATTCAGGTTGCGGTAGCGTTCACCGCAGTCCAGACCGTAGCCCACCACGAAGACATCGGGTATTTCGAATCCCCGATAATGGACGGGAACCGGCCGCAGCCTGCGGGCCGGTTTGTCCAGCAAACAGCAGACCTTCAGGCTGCGCGGTCGTCTGGCCCCCAGCACGCTCAGCAGATAATCCAGCGTCAGGCCGGTGTCCACGATATCCTCCACCAGCAGGACATCCCGGCCGGTTATCTCCTCGTCCAGATCCTTGAGGATCCGCACCACCCCGGAGGTACGGGTGGAGGCACCGTAGCTGGCCACCGCCATGAAGTCAACCACTACCGGCAGCTCCACCCAGCGCACCAGGTCGGCCAAGAACACGAATGCCCCCTTCAGCACCCCCACCATGACCAGATGTGCATCGCGATCGCGGTAGTCCCGGGTGATCTGTTGCCCCAGCTCCCGCACCCGTTGCCCTATGTTCTCCGGCCCTATGAGCTCCTGAAGACGCGTCAGCCGCCCCCCACCTCCGCCCTCATGCGTTCTCCCGCCCCTCTGCTCCCTCCTGCTCGGGGGACGGGGGCAGGTGCGCGCAATCGCGGACCTCCCCCCTCATCACCTCCACCGCGTGCCCCAGTAGCCCGGAAAGGATGGCCATGCACTCGGCCACCGCCCGCGGGCTGCCCGGCAGGTTAATGATCAGCGTCCTGTCCAGTATCCCGCACACCCCGCGCGACAACCACGCGCGGGGATTGCCGGCGGCACAACCCGACCTCAGGGCCTCCGCAATCCCCGGTGCCTCCCTCTGTATCACCGCCTTGGTGGCCTCCGGCGTGACGTCCCGGGGCCCCAGCCCGGTGCCCCCGGTGGTGATCACCAGGTCCACGCCGGCGGCCGCCGCCTCCCGCAGCTGGCGAGAGATCTCCTCCCGGTCATCCGGCACCACCGAACGCCCGGCCACCCGGATGCCCAGGTCTTCGAGGGCCCGCACCGCCACCGGGCCCGCCCGGTCCTCCCGCACGCCGGCCGCCGCCCGATCGCTCACCGTGAGCACCAGTGCCGTGACCTCCTTCACGGTCACCCCTCCTCCCGGCGGAAGTGCCCGCTCCTGCCGCCCTCTTTTTCCAGCAGGATCACCTGCTCGATGCTCGCCGCCCGGTCCACGGGCTTGATCATGTCGTAGATGGCCAGCGCGGCCACCGCCGCCGCGGTCATTGCTTCCATCTCCACCCCGGTGGGGCCCCGACAGCTCACCTCCACTTCCACCGCCAGGCCGCCCTCCACGGGGCGACATTCCACCGCGCAGTGATCGATCAGCAAGGGGTGGCATAGCGGCAGCAAATGCGGGGTCCATTTGCACGCGTTCATGCCCGCCACCTTGGCTACCGTCAGCGCGTCTCCCTTCTCCAGCTGGCCGCGCATCACCATATCCAGCACTTCCCGCCGCATGCGCACCGTGGCCCGCGCCCGCGCCCTCCTCCGGGTGGCCGGCTTGGCTCCCACGTCAATCATCCTGGCGCCGGGCCGGGCAAGTTCCCCATCCGGCAACTGGACATCACCCCCCCAACTTGGCCATGAGGCGCCGCCTGAGGGCGGGGTGCCGCCGCGCCATGGCGTGCCCGGCGGGCTTGGATGCCACCAGTTTTCGGAACAGCATGCGCAAGGTGGTGAGGTCCGCTCCCCGCCTCAGCGCGCTCCTGAACTCCATGACCGGGGGCCGGCTCAGGCAGGCGTACCCCTCGCCTGCCGCTCCCACCCGGATCCGATTGCATCGCGCACACAGATGTTCGGACAGCGCGGCGATGCACCCGATGGTGCCGGCCGCATCCGGGTGCCCCCAGTACACCGCCGGCCCGCCCCCCTGGCCGGGCACCGGGTGCCATCCGGGGCCGAGGCGGTCGATGACCCACTGCACCGGCAGAAAGTAATCCTCGTGGCGGCGGTACGCCTCCCCCAGGGGCATCAACTCGATGAACCTGACTGCCACCGGCAGGGAGCGGGCCATCTCCACGAAGCGGTCAACCTCGTGCTGGTTCAACCCCCGCAGCAAGACCACGTTGATCTTCACCGGGTGTAGACCGACGGCCAGGGCGGCTTCCAGCCCCCGCAGCACTCGCCGCAGCTCCCCCCCACGGGTAATCCGCCGGTAGGTATCCGGATCGAGGCTGTCCAGGCTTATGTTAACCCTCCTGAGGCCCGCTTTCCTCAGGTCCGCCGCCACCTCCGCCAGCAGCTCCCCGTTGGTGGTCAGCGAGAGGTCCTGCAAATCGGGGATGCGACTCAGCATCCGCACCAGCTGCACGAGGTCGCGCCGCACCAGGGGCTCGCCGCCGGTTATACGAACTTTGCGTATCCCCTCCAGCACCCCCGCCCGCACCAGCAGCTCCATTTCCTCGTAGCGGAGGATGTCGCCGTGGGCTTTCGGCTGTACCCCGGTGGGGGGGAGGCAGTACAGACAGCGAAGGTTGCAACGGTCGGTGACCGACAGCCGCAAGTAATCGATCCGGCGTCCCTGGGCGTCGATCACCGTCCCTCGCCCTCCCCCACCGCGCGCACCCGTCCGGTGACCTCGCAGTCATAGCCCGGCAGAGCCTCCAGCGCCCGCCGGAAGTCGCCACTGGCCACGATGTCCAGCAGGGCGGTCACTCGAGGATCATCCATGGCGCGCCGGGGAATGACCAGCTCGAACAGCTCGCGGGCCAGCGGGATGAATTCCAGGCCAAATTCCCGTGCCGCCGCTTCCACCCCCAGCCCCACATCGGCCCTGCCGGCCGCCACCGCCTGAGCCACCGCCAGGTGATTGCCCACCTCGTGATCGTAGCCCGGCAACCGGCCGGGATCTATTCCCCGCCGCCGCAAGTGATAGTCCAGGAGCAGCCGGGTGCCGGATCCTCGCTGGCGGTTGATGAACACCACGTCCTCGCGCGCCAGGTCAGTCCAGTCCGCGAGCCCCTTGGGGTTACCAGCTTTGACCATCAGCCCCTGCCACCGGTGGGCTAATGCCACCAACACCGCGGGCTCGTCCAGCATGCGCCGCACGAAGGGGAGATTGTAGGATCCCGTCTCTTCATCCAGCAGGTGTATCCCCGCCACCAGGGCCCAACCGCGCCTGAGGGCCGCCAGGCCACCCAGGCTGCCCACGGCCATGGCCGACAACCGCCAGGGAAGCCTCCGGTGGGCTACTTCCGCCGCCAAGACATCGAAGGACAGGTCGTGGCTGCCGATGATCAGCAGCACGTCCCGGACTTCCTCCGGGCTCCTGATGAGGGTCACTTCCACCTCGGTTCCCTCACTCACTCCCTCCGAACCCCTGGGCACCCACACCAGGCCGTCTGCCCTGGCCAGGGAGCTCAGCACTCCCGCACCCCGCGGGAGCGGGACGGCCACCCACCGCTCGTCGACCCGACCCAGGATCACCCGGAGGAATTCGTCCCGGCCGGGAGGGGAAACCACGGTGCGCGCGCACACCGCCCGCAGTACCTGGTCGCGCCCCCGGGGCCGACCCAGCATCTCCTCCAGCAAGGGACGGAGGAACAGCCGGGCAGTCAGGTATGCGGACACCGGATAACCGGGAAGTCCCAACAGGGCGCACCCCTTCAGCGAACCCAGCAGGGTGGGCTTGCCCGGTCGCAGTGCCACACCATGCACCACTACCTCCCCCAGGCGCCGGCACACCTCCCCCACGTGGTCCTCCGGCCCCCGCGACGATCCCGCGTTGATCACCAGTACCCGGTGGCCGCGGGCGGCCTCCAGCAGGCAGCTGGCGATGGCGCCGGGGTCGTCGGGCACCGGATCGTACACGCTGGGTTCCCCTCCCCACTGACGTATCACGTTGGCCAACATGATGGAGTTGAACTCCGGTATCTCTCCCGGACCGGGATCACTGTCGGCGGGTACCAGCTCCGATCCGGTGGGTATCACCGCCACCGGGGGAGGGGCCCAGACCTTCACCGCGGTGACGCCCGCAGCCAGCATCATGGCCTGCTCCACTGGCCCGATGGGCCGACCAGGATGCAGCACCGCCTCGCCCGATACCAGATCTTCTCCCACCATGCGCACGTGCTGCCAGGGAGGCACCGACCGGCGGAGCAGAATATGCCCATCGTCGGTCCGCTCCACTTCTTCCAGCATCACCACCGCGTCGAACCCGTCGGGCACAGGCTGTCCGGTACTGACCGCCACCGCCTCCACTCCCACCTTTAGCCGGCGGGGACGGGACTCGGCGGCACCCGCGGTGTCCGCCGAGCGCACCGCGTAGCCGTCCATGGCCGCAGCGCAGTAGTGGGGACAGGACCTGCGGGCCAGCACCAGCTCCGCCGGCCACCTCCCCAGGGACTCGGCCACCGGCACGGCAACCGGCGTGGGGGCCAGCAGACCTCGGGCGCGCAGGTGCGCAAACCAACGGCTTAAGGCCTCCTCCAGCGGAACCTCCGGCAGGAACGGGTCAGTCAAGGGCCCCAACACCTCCCGCCAAGGGCAGCACCGTGACCAGCGACCCGGCAGCCAGTCCAACCGTCTCGGCGGGAACCACGAACCACCCATCGGCGACCGCCAGGGTGCCAATGGCCGCCGACTTCGACCACAGGGGTTCGGCCAGCCAGCCGTCTCCCGCCGCCCGCAACCGGCAGGGCACGCAAAGCATCCTCCCCGACGTGTTGGAGACCTCGCTGGCCAGGCAGGCAGTGATGCCCGTGGGCCTTCGCCCTCCATCCAGCCCCATGCGGAGTCTGATCGCCGGCACCCCGACCAGCTCCATCACCAGGCCCGCGGATAGGGGATGACCCGGCAGGCCCACCACGGGCCGTCCCTCCCATACCGCCAGCAGCGTGGGTTTGCCCGGCTTCACGGCCAGCCCGTGAGCCAGCACCCGCACCCCGGACAACCCGCTGAGACACTGGGGCACCAGGTCACGGCTGCCGGCCGACGTGCCCCCGGAGACGTAAACCGCATCCAGGCGACGGGCTTCGTCCAGAGCCTGACCGATCACCTGGGGGTCATCGGGCAACAGCCGCGGCCCCACCACGTGGCAGCCTTCCTGACGGAGTCGCGCAGCAGTCATGATGCCGTTGGCATCACGGACTCGTCCCCGGGGGAGGTCGCGGACCTCAGGGCTGACCAGTTCGTCCCCCGTGGAAAGGACCGCCACCCGCGGTCTGCGGAGTACCTTGACCCGGGTGATGCCCGCTGCCGCCAGCACCCCCAGATCCGGTGCCCTCAAGCGTCGCCCCCGCGGTACCAACACCGAACCTGCTGGTACGTCCTCGCCGGCACCGATGATGTTCTCTCCCTGGGCCACGGGGCGGACCATCTCCACCACCTGTCCGTGCACCGACGTCCACTCCAGCATGACCACCGCATCCGCCCCGTCGGGCACCACGCTGCCGGTGGCCACCGGCCACGCCTCCCCGGGGAGCAGCCTCCCGCCCGGGGCATCGTCCACCGCCACTTCCGGCCCCATGCGCAGGTAGACAGGGGATGACTCCGAGGCCCCATGGGTGTCTCGTGCTCTCACCGCGAAACCGTCAACGGTGGAACGGGGCCATGGTGGGAGATCGTCACCCGCCCGCACCTCCTCCGCCAGGATCCTGCCCAGGGCATCGGAGGTCTCCACCCACTCAGACTCCTCAATGGGTAGGATTTCCCGCTGCAGCATCTCCAGGGCGTGCTCCAGAGTCAGCAGTTGCAACACGACCCATACACTCCCCACAGATCAGAAGCAACCCAGCTGGCATGAAGTAATCTTGATCCCCAGCCTGTCTGCCTCCCGCCCCACCCGCCGGGGACAAACTCCCAGCTTCCGGGCCAGCTCCAGCGCGTCCGCACACCGGATGCGGCCGTTGGTGGCCAGGGCGAGGAGCTCCTTGCGAATGGCCTGTACCTCGGTCACCAGTTCACCTCCCAAAAAGCACGACGGAGCCGCTCCCTCCTGGGGGCTCGGCCCCGCAAGCTCCGCCTTTCCAAGCACGGGAGGCACGGGCGTTTCCGCCCGCACCCTCTACCGCGTTCCGGCGGTATCGGCCGGCGACCATAGGTACATCCCCTTAGGCCCGCCGGCTCGGGGAGCTTTCCACGATGCACTTCGGCAGCCGCCCGCCGCCTTCCTCCCCCGCCACCGCAGGGGGAGGAGCTTCACCGCCCTTTGAAGGAAGGCTTGCGCTTGTCCAGGAACGCCGACATGCCCTCTTTCTGATCCTCGCTGGCAAAGGCACTGGCGAATAGCTCCGCCTCGTACGCCAAACCCGTCTCCAGACCGACGCTGAAGCTCCGATTCAGGGCGCGCTTGGCCAGCGCCAACGCCACCGGGGCCCGGGAGGCGATCTTGCGCGCCAGGGCCCTGGCCTCGTCCATCAGCCGGTCCGGCTCGCACACCCGGTTCACCAGTCCCATGGCCGCCGCTTCCTCCGCGTCGACCATTTCGCCAGTCAATATCAGTTCTTTCGCCTTGCCCAGGCCCACCAGCCTGGGCAGGCGCTGGGTGGCACCGAACCCCGGGGGCACCCCTACCGTGACCTCGGGCTGCCCCAGTCGCGCCCCACGGGCCGCCAGCCTTATGTCACAGGCCATGGCCAGCTCGCAACCGCCGCCAAGGCAGTAGCCGTTTATGGCCGCTATCACCACTTTGTCCATGTTCTCGATGTACCCCAGCACCCTCTGGCCTCGCTCGGCGAAGCTTCGCGCCCCCGCTACGTCCAGGTCCCGCATGTGGCGTATGTCCGCACCGGCGACAAAGGCCCGGTCCCCCGCTCCCGTTATGATGAGGACCCGGACCTCGGGGTCGCCGGCTACCTCCTCCAGGGCCCGGGAAAGCTCCTCCAGGACCTGCTCATTGAGAGCGTTCAGCGCCTGGGGGCGGTTGATGGTAAGGATGGCCACCCCGTCTTCCCGTTCCAAGATGAGGTACTGGAAGCTCACCGCCGTCGCCCCTCCCCCTGGTAATCGTAAAAGCCCCGTCCGGTCTTGCGCCCGAGCAGTCCCGCCTGCACCATCTTCCTGAGGAGGGGACACGGTCGATATTTGGAGTCCCCAAACCCCTCATGAAGCGTTTCCATGATCGCCAGGCAGACGTCAAGCCCTATGAGGTCAGCCAGCTCCAAAGGCCCCATGGGGTGGTTGGCACCGAGCTTCATCACCTGGTCAATGTCTTCCGCCCGCGCCACTCCCTCCATCAGGCAGTAGATCGCCTCGTTTATCATGGGCATCAGCAGCCGGTTGGACACGAACCCCGGGTAGTCCTGTACGGTGACCGGGGTTTTCCCCATGCCCTCGGCCAGCGTGCACACGGTCTGATGCGTCTCGTCCGACGTCCTCAGTCCCCTGACCACTTCCACCAGCTTCATCAGGGGCACCGGGTTCATGAAGTGCATCCCGATGACCCGCTCCGGATGGGGAACCGCCGATGCCAGGGCGGTGATGGGAAGCGAAGAGGTGTTAGAAGCGAAGATGACCGACGGCGAACACAGACCCCCCAGTTCCTCGAACAGGGCGCGCTTGGCCTCAAAATCTTCCACGATGGCCTCGATCACCACCTGAGCTTCCCGGACCGGATCCAGACCCACCGTGGTCTCGATGCGAGCCAGTATGGCCGCCTTTTCCGATTCCTCCAGTCTTCCCTTGCTCACCGCGCGACTGAGGAAGTGCTCGATCCTGCCCAATCCCTTACGCACCAGCTCCTCAGTCAGGTCGCGAAGGATCACCCGGTATCCGCTCTGCGCCGCCACCTGCGCAATGCCCGAACCCATCTGACCGGCACCGATCACCGCTATGGTTTCCACGTTCATCGCCTTCAGGCTCCCCCTTAATACTAGTCCACGCGGATCAGCGTGGCTTCCCCCTGACCGCCGCCGCTGCAGATGCAGGCCAGGCCGATCCCGCCTCCCCTGCGCCTGAGCTCGTACACCAGCGTGAGCAAGATCCGCGCCCCGCTGGCGCCAATGGGATGACCCAGGGCAATGGCACCACCGTTCACGTTGACTTTGTCGGGATCCCAACCGGTGATCTTCAGGCAGGTCAGGACCACCACCGCGAACGCCTCGTTGACCTCGATGAGGTGGACGTCCTCATCGCGCACCCCCGCACGCTCCAGCGCCCGCCGCCCCGCCAGAGCCGCCACCAGCCCCAGTTGCTCCGGCTGCGCCGAGGCCGAACCGGTGGCGATGATGGTGGCCAGCGGCTCTGACCCCAGCTCCCTGGCCTTGTCCTCGGAGGCCAGCACCACCGCCGCCGCTCCATCGTTGATACCGGGTGCGTTGCCGGCGGTGACGGTGCCGTCCGGACTGAAGGCCGGGCGCAGCTGCGCCAGCTTCTCCAGGGTGGTGTCGGGCCGCGGATGTTCATCTCGGTCGAAGGTAACCGGTGGGCCCTTCTTCTGGGCCACCTCGACCGGGACTATCTCCTCCGCCAACCAGCCTCGCTCCTGAGCGTGCTTCACCCGCATCTGGCTCCTGTAGGCCCACTCGTCCTGCTCGCGGCGCGAGATACCGTACTCTCGGGCCATGGCATCGCCGTGATTCCCCATATGTCGATCCCAGAAGGGGCACCACAGGCCGTCTTTCACGGTGGAATCCACGAGTTCCCCATTGCCCAACCGGTAACCCCAGCGAGCCCTGGGTATCAGGTAAGGGCCGGAGCTCATGTTCTCCATGCCCCCCGCCACCGCCACCTGCACCTCGCCCGCCCGGATCAGCGCATCCACCAGGTTCACCGCTCTCAAACTGGACGCACACACTTTGTCGATGGTGTCCGCGGGTACCTGATAGGGAATTCCCGCCCGGTGCGCCGCCTGGCGGGCAGGAATCTGACCCGTGCCCGCGTGAAGCACCATGCCCATCGCCACGTAATCCACCAGCTCAGCCGGGACGCCTGCTCGGCCCAGGGCCCCTTCAATGGCGATGCCGCCGAGCTGTACAGCCGGGATATCCTTCAGCGTACCCCCGAAGCGCCCGAAAGCCGTCCGCGCCGCCCCCAAAATGACGGTACGCGTCACCGTTTTCCCCCTCACCATCCTGTGGTTACTCTCTCCGGCACCGTATAGACGCTGAAACGCCTCGCCCGGGCGAAGGCGATCACGCAGATACCCATCTCCTCGGCCAGCCGCAGACCTGCGCTGAGAGGAGCCGCCCGGCTGATGAGGATCGGGCAGCGTACCCGCGCCGCCCTCAACACCATCCCGCGGCCGACCCGACCGGTGACCGCCATCAGTCTGGGTTGCCGCCCTTCACCAGACAGTAGCCACCGCCCGATCACCCTGTCCACCGCGCTGTATCGACTCACGTCCTCGGCAACTTCCGTACGCCCCTCCCACTGCAGCAACGCCGCGTGGGTGGCACCGGTGCGCCGATGATGGATCCCCGCCGACCGCAGCATGCGGGTAGCCGCCAGGACATCACGGGGCGTGATCTGCCCCTCCCAGTGGATGTCACCACCCAGCAGTTCCCCGTTGGGGCCGCCGGGGGACGCTCCCCGCGCCCGCCACGTCCTCAGCCGCTCCGCCACCTTCGCCACAACGACAGATATCTCACCCCGAGCTTCATCCACTTGCAGCTCCTGCACATCGCGCGCCTCATCAATCAGCCCCACGCTGTACAGGTAGCCGACGGCCAGTTCGGGGGGATCCCAGGGGCTCCCGGGTACCTCCGCCAGCAGACGACCGTCGACGAGCAGTCGCCACCCCACCTCTTGGGCGACCTCGTCCACCACCCTCTCCCACTTACCCGCCTGCCAGCGCAAAAGACGCACCTGGCTAGGATTCCGCCACCTGTTCATCGGCCGCGGCGTACTTCAGCACCAGCTCCACCGCGCGCTGGGGGCTGAGGCGCCCATAGGTCACCTCGTCCACCATCATCACCGGCGACAGGCCACATGCGCCCAGGCAGGCCACGCGCTGGAGGGTGAACTTCCGATCGGGCGTCGTCTCTCCCGGCGCGATTCCCAAAACCTCGCTCAACCGTCGCAGGATCTTCTCCCCGCCCCGGACGTGACAGGCGGTTCCCAGGCACACCCTGATCACGTGCTTGCCCCGCGGCTGGAGGTGGAACTGAGAATAGAAGGTAGCGACTCCGTACACCTTGGCCAATGGTACCCGTAGGGCCTGCGCAATGGCCTCCAGCGCTGGGCGCGGTAGGTACCCCAGCAGGTCTTGCGTCTTTTGCAGGACCTCGATCAACGACTCCGGCTGGTTCGCGTGTACGCGAAGAAGATCCCGGAACTCAGCTGATTCCCAGCAGCGCTCATTCCTCTCGCTCATGACCCACCACCATCACTGCCGTTGGCGCCCAATGGCCGCACCCTCACCGCACAAACCTTCAATTCCGGTATCTTAGCCCGCGGATCCAGGGCGGAGTTGGTCAGCACATTGGCGGCGGCTTCCGCGTAGTGGAAGGGGACGAAGACCACCTGACGGGCCACCCGTTCCGTGAGGCGGGCCCTGAGGGTGATGCTACCCCGCCGGGAAGCAACCTCCACCAGCTGTCCGTCACCGATGCCCAGAACCTCGGCAGTACGCGGATTGATCTCTATATAAGGCTCGGGAGCCATCGCCTCCAATCCCTGGGAACGTCGGGACATCGATCCAGTATGGAACTGATACAGCAGACGCCCGGTGGTCAACAGCAGTGGGTATTCCTCGTCGGCCAGCTCCGCCGGCGGCCGGTACTTCACGGGGTGGAACTTGCCCTTTCCTCGCGCGAACCTGTCCTTGTGCAGGTACGGAGTACCGGGATCGTCAGCATCACGGCACGGCCACTGCAGGCCGTCCGTGCCCAGCCGCTCCCACGATATCCCTCCATAAATGGGGGTCAGCCTTCTGATCTCCTCCAGGATCTCGCGCGGGTGATCATACGACATGGGGTAGCCCATCTTTTGCGCCAGCCGGCAGAGGATGACCCAATCGGGCAGTGCCTCCCCGGGAGGATCCACCGCTTTGTGTACGCGCTGGACTCGCCGCTCCGTGTTGGTGAAGGTGCCATCTTTCTCCGCAAAACACGCTCCCGGCAGCACCACGTCCGCCAGGCAGGCTGTTTCCGTCATGAAGATGTCCTGCACCACCAGGAATTCCACCTTCTCCAACGCCTCGCGCACGTGGTTGATGTCGGGATCCGACAGCATTGGGTTCTCGCCCATGATGTAAAGGGCCCGTAACTGCCCCCGAGCGGCCGCCTCCATCATCTCCACCACGGTGAGACCCGGTTGCGTCGGCACCGGTGCACCCCAGCACTCCTCGAACTTCCGGCGCACCTCGGCATCGTCTACCCGCTGGTAACCGGGCAGCACGTTGGGCAGTGCCCCCAGGTCGCAGGCTCCCTGCACGTTGTTCTGTCCGCGCAGGGGGTTGACGCCGGTGCCCTCCCTCCCCACGTGCCCGCAGAGCATGGCCAGATTGGCGATGGCCAGCACGTTGTCCGTACCCGAGGTATGCTGCGTGATCCCCATGGAGTACAGTATCATCGCCCTGCGGGCGGTCGCGTACATCCTGGCGGCGCGGACGATGAGCTCCGCCGGCACCCCGGTGATCCCCTCCACATACTCGGGGGTGTATGGCTCCAGGGCCTCCACCAGCTCGGCGAATCCCTCGGTGCGCTCGGCGATGAACTGGGCGTCGTACAGCTTCTCCTTCACTATCACGTGCGCCAGTCCGTTGAACAGCGCAACATTGCTCCCCGGCAGCAGCTGGAGGAAGAGATCGGCCTCTTCGGCGAGGGCAATGCGTCGCGGGTCGGCCACGATCAGGCGAGCTCCCGCTCGTTTGGCGCGAATTATTCGCGTCCCTATGACTGGGTGCGTCTCGGTAGTGTTCGACCCGGTAACCAGGAGCAGCTCCGCTTCGGCGATCTCCCGGATTGAATTGGTCATCGCACCGCTGCCGAAAGCCGCCGCCAGACCGACCACCGTGGAGGCGTGACACAGCCTGGCACAGTGATCGACGTTGTTGGTACCCAGCACTGCGCGAAATACTTTCTGGAGCAAGTAGTTCTCCTCATTGGTACACTTGGCCGACGCGAGGGCGGCCACCGCGCTGGCGCCGTACCGCTTCCTGGTCTCCAGGAGACGGCCCGCCACCAGCGACAGGGCTTCCTCCCAACTCGCCTCCCGGAAGCTCTTCCCCTGTCTTATTAAGGGCACCCGCAGGCGATCCGGCCGGTGGATGAACTCATATCCGAAATGTCCCTTGACGCACAACAGTCCCTCGTGGGCGGGACCTTCCGCGGCTGACGCCCCGATCACCCGCCCGTCCTTGACGTGCAGATAGACGTTGCAGCCCACCCCGCAATATGGACACACAGTGCGAACCTTAGTGTACTCCCAGGTCCTACCCCTGCCCCGGGACATCTTGGGGGTCAGCGCGCCCACCGGGCAGACCGTAACGCAGTTACCACAGAAAACACAACTGGTCTCGGTCAGGCTAACATCATAGGGAGTAGAAACCCTCACGGCGAAGCCACGGTGCACGTAGTCGATGGCGTGTCTCCCCTGGACATCCTGGCACATGCGGACACAGCGACCGCAGAGGATACACTTTTCCTGGTCCCGCACGAAGAAGGGATTGGATTCGTCGGGCTCCAGGCGCTTGCGCTCCCCCTGCCAGGTGGATGAGGCCACTCCGTACTCGTACGCGTAATGCTGCAGTCGGCACTCGCCCGCCTTCTCGCAGGTGAGGCAGTCCAGGGGATGGTTGGCTAACAGCAGATCGAGGATGGTGCGCCTGGCCTCCCGCACCCTCTCCGTGTTGGTCCGCACCACCATGCCCGCTGCCACCGGAGTGACGCAAGAGGCGGGCAATCCCCTGGCACCCTCTATCTCCACCACACACAGCCTACAGGCTCCCAGGAAGGGAAGCGAGGGGTGGTAACACAGATGGGGGATCTCGATGCCCAACTTGAGGGCAGCTTCGAAGACGGTGACACCTTCCGGCACGGTGACCCGTCTGCCGTCTATCTCAATGGTGATTTCCTTCAAATCGCCTGCCTCCCTTTACCGGACAATTGCGTCGAAGGGACACGCTTCCACACAGGCTCCGCATCGGGTGCAAAGCGCAGCGTTGATCTCGTGCGGTTCCTTCCGCTCGCCAGTGATGGCCTCCACCGGACAGACTTTCTTGCACGCCCCGCAGCCGCGGCACGCATCCCGCAGGATGCGGAACTCTAGCAGTGCCCGACACACCTTGGCGGGACAGCGTTTCTCACCCAGGTGCGCCTCGTACTCTTCGCGGAAGTACCTGATGGTGGTCAGTACGGGATTGGGCGCCGTCTGGCCCAGGCCACATAGGGAAGTGTCCTTGACCGTCTGGGCCAAACTAGCCAGTCGCTCCAACACATCGGGGTCACCCTCGCCCTCACAGATGCGCTCCAGCGTCTCCAACATCCGCTTGGTGCCCTCCCGGCACGGAGTGCACTTCCCGCACGACTCGCTTTGGGTGAAGTTGAGGAAGAACCGAGCGAGGTCCACCATGCACGTCTCCTCGTCCAACACCACCAGGCCTCCCGAGCCCATCATCGCCCCCGCCGCGGTCAGGGAGTCGTAATCTATCGGCAGGTCCAGCTTGTCAGCCGGCAGACAACCCCCCGACGGACCGCCTATCTGGACTCCCTTGAACTGCTTGCCACCTTTGATTCCTCCGCCTACATCGAAAATGATCTCCCGTAGGGTCATCCCCATTGGGACCTCCACCAGGCCGGTATGAGCCACCTTGCCAGTCAGGGCGAACACCTTGGTGCCTTTGCTGCGTTCCGTCCCGAGACTGGCAAACCAGTCCGCACCATGAAGCAGGATGGCAGGCACATTGGCATAGGTTTCGACGTTGTTGATATTGGTAGGGCGCCCCCACAGGCCCTTCTGGGCCGGGAACGGCGGTCGAGGGCGTGGCATGCCGCGCGAACCCTCGATCGAGGCAAGTAGTGCAGTTTCCTCCCCACATACGAAGGCCCCCGCCCCCTCCTTGATCTTCAGCTCGAACCGACGGCCCGTACCCAGGACGTTCTCTCCCAGGAGCCCGTAATCCCTAGCCTGCTGGATGGCAATCCGCAACCGCTTGATGGCCAAAGGATATTCGGCCCGCACGTAGATGTACCCTTCCTGGGCTCCAATGGCCCAGCCGGCAATCATCATGCCCTCCAGTACCGCATGGGGGTCACCCTCCAGAATGCTGCGATCCATGAAGGCCCCCGGGTCGCCCTCATCCGCGTTGCACACCACATACTTGATCTCACCCGGCGCCTGACGGGTCAGGCGCCACTTCAGACCGGTGGGGAAACCGGCTCCTCCTCGGCCGCGCAGGCCCGATCTTTCGATTTCCTCGATCACCTGCTCTGGGGTCATGCTCTCCAGCACCTTAACCAGGGCGCTGTACCCACCCCAGGCCAGGTAATCATCGATGGATTCGGGATCGATGAAACCGCAACGGACCAGGACCCGGCGGACCTGCTTGCGGTAGAAGCCCATGTCCGGGTAAGGACACTCGGGAGAGTCAACTTTACCCAAGAGCCATTCATCGACGCGGCGGTTGTTGACCAGGTGGCTCTCGATGATCGCCGGGACCTTGTCCGCGGTGACGTCACCGTAAGTCCACCGTCCCTCCTCATCCACCACGTCGACGAGCACTTCGCGCTCGCAAATGCCAATACAACCCGTCTTTTTCAGTGCAATGGGCAGCCCCCGGTTGTTCAGTTCCTGCCTCAGGGCTGCCCATACCTGCTGTGCCCCAGCGGCAATCCCGCACGTTCCCATCCCCACGATCACCGTCCGGCGGGCCTTGCCAGCCTGTCTGCGCTCCTCCAGCTCATGCTTCATCGCCTTGAAGCTCTCCAGATCGATGCTCATGCTGCCTCCCACCATGTGTGGTCCTGGCTACAGCCGTGTAGTACTTCTCTCCACCGGCTTCAATTCCTCCCCTCTGCCCGTCCCGCACCACACCCGCGGCCCGTGCCAACAAAGAAGGACGGGCATGCGCTACCCGTCCGCACCCCAGACTCCCATCAGGGCAGAGCCGGGCTACTTACCTTTCTTGATCATCTCCTCGTTGCGGCTCAGAGGCTCAGACGTGATCAGGTGCCCGGCCAGCGTACCGATGACTTGACCTTCTATCAGCAGCATCACCTTCTCGATCTCCGGGAACTCCGTCAGGGTGTTGACGATGGCGTAGACGGTGAAGGTCTCCCCCGTCGAGCCACCCCAATGCTTGCTCTGCAGCTCGCGAGAGAAATTGGCATACGCCACGCCGTCCTTCACTTCCACCGACAGTACCCGGGTGCCCTCCGGTATGACCCGCACCAAGTCCGAACTGGTGGGTCCGCGCACCAATTCCTTGAGGGCCACCAGCGGCAGGTTTGCATCTTCGGTAACCGGTACTTCTCTGACCTCCGGGACCAACCAAACGGCCTGTTTGTCGCCGAAATAGACCGTCACGCGGGCGGTGGCCGGAGGGGGCGCTTCCGGTTCCGGCTTCCCGGGCGCAGCTTCCCGCCTGATGGCACATCCCCCCAACAACACAATTACCAGCAAAACGGCCAGCCAGACTCTCATACCAACCTCCTCGCATCTCCGCTATGTTTCCATCCGTTCCGTCTCCTTCGACGAACAGCTCACCACCAGGTTCCAGTCGGTCCTACCAAGGCGCTGGATTTTCGTCTCCACCACTCGTCACACGCCTCTACCACCGTCCACTCTCAATATCCGACCAACCGCCGCACGCGCGGTAGGGCGTGGGGCCGCCCGCAACTGGCTGAACGGACCCAATACCCCAATGTTCCGCCGCCAGCCGCCCCTGGGAAACAAACGCATAATGGGGGAGGACCAGGCCGCCGGCGGGAGCCAGCAGCCAGCATCCCCCCAAGCATTTCCGCATTACCTAGCGCGGATCAATCCCCGGGACGCATCACCTTGGGGCCCCTGCTGAGATGCCTGAACCACCAGTGGTTGGCCGCGGAGCCGGGTCGGCACAACAATTCACCCATGCACTCCCCACAGCCGCAACCTGCCGGGTCCACGCGCCTCCCGCTTCATGGGGCAGCTTCACCCCTCGCCGACCTCGCCTCTTTTTTCTGCCCTCCCACCAATCCGATGGCTCCGGTCCTCTTCCAACTCCTGCTCCCATCGCACGTAGATGTACAGCGCGACCGCCGGCACCGCGCTGTTGAGAAAGACAATGGCCGCTACCGGCAACGCCACCTTCACCAGAAGATACCGCTGCGCCGCGCACATGGGCAAGGCCCACATGTAAAGCGGTAGCATTTCGTTCACCAGGTAGTCTCCAGGATACTGATATCTCCGTCGTCGGGGCTGAAGGGCATAATACACCACGTCGCCCCCCACTTTGGCCACCGCCACCAGGAGCAAATACCTGATGAACGGGGCCAGGGCGGGAAATGCCAGCATCAATACCCGGTTGGCCAGCTCGGTGATCAGCAAGCAACCTGTGATCAGGGCTGCGTAGCGAGTGGTCCTGGGCACCCATCACCCCTCCATCACCCGCAGGTTGGCCCGTGGTACGGTCACTTCCCCGCCATCATCCAGACGCACTATGGCAACCTTGACCAGCATCTCCGTCTCCAGCATCTGAGGCTCGGGGGGAAGAGCCTGCACCGTGCCGGTAGCTCCAGCATGCGGCTGCCGCAGGATCCGGACCCGCGCTCCCACCCGCAGTCGGGGGAAGGTGCCCTCCGTCTCACGCGCCGGAGGCGCGTCCACGGGCAGGATCAGCTCCGGTCGCACCACCCCGGCCCGAAGCTGGGTGGAACCATCCATGGATGCCAGTTTGCCCTCGGACTGCTGCAGCAGGCGGAACACCGCCGGATTCATGGGCATGGCACCAAACCCCTCGGTGAGTACCAGGGTGAGATCGGTTTCCTCCTGGCCGGTGACCGCACCGAGCGGCTTGCCCAGGAAGCTCACTATCTCATGGTTATTCGCCCCGCCCACCACGATGCCCCTGACTCCCAATTCAGCAGCCTTACGCAGAGCATCCAGGGTCACCAGCGATCCCCCTACCACGATCTTGCCCTCGGACTCTGGCCCCAGCAGGTCGGCAGTGAGCGGCTCGTCAGGGCTGCTCACCACCGGGAGCAGCGGACCGTACACCTCGAACCCGAAACCGAAGGCACCGTGGATCAGGTGACCACACCCCCGAATCACCGCCCCCCACTCGGGAATCGCGCGTTCCACCGTCCCCGGGATGTACGCTTCCACGGTGGTTGGTCGATAGGGGCGGCGAATGGTCACCAGCCCGGTCCTGGTGTCGATCTTCTCTATCACCCCGGTCACCGGTGAGTAGCACGCGTTCATGAAACTCGCTGACCCCACGTCGGCCGCCAGCAACGCGCCCTGCCTCACCTCGTCGCCTTCCCGGTAGCGCATGAACCAGCGAAGCCGGTAGGGATGAATGTCCAGTTCGCGCGCCACATTGACCATCACCAGAGGGTCCGCTTCTTTCATCTCCTCCCGAATCAGCACCCGCCCGTGCACGCTGGAGATGAATTCCACCAGGCCGGACGTAGGCGACCGAACCTCCCTGGTCGGGCGCAGCGGCTGCTCAAGCCGGGCGATCACCTCCCCTGCCTCCACCCTGTCGCCCACCTTCTTCAAGATGCAGGACGCAGCCTGGGCAGCAGGTATTCCCAGTTCCGCCGCCACCTCCACCAGGTGAGGCGCCCCCGGAACCAGCTCCGTCCTGGCTATGACGGTGCTGGGCTGGACGCGATCCCCTTCGTCCACCAGGACCACCCCGGGCAGGGGCAGCCTCCTCTCTTTTCTTATCACCCGGGGCTCCCATGTCCCCGGAAGGGCTTCCGTCATCCCCGGTCCTCCTCTCCTTCAGGTCACGGCTTCCTCGTAACGGCGCAGGGCATCCTCGGGCAGGCAGTCCAGGATCCGCATGACCTTGATCAGCTCGTGGACCCTCTCGGCCCTGGTCTGGGCGAGGGGTACTGGTCTTCGTCCCCGGGCATCGATGATCAGACCAGCCACTCCCCCCTCGACTTTGGTGTGCACGATCCTTCCCCGACCCTCACCGAGGTCACAGTTCCGCGCCGGTCGTAGCTTGGCCTGTACCACTTCACCCGGGCCCAATGGGAGACGGTAAAACTCACCCCAACGCACGGTGAGCGCCTCCTCCTTGCCCTCCGGCCATATCAGCTGAGCGCTGAAGGCCACCGATCCGCTCCGGGGCTGGCCCACAGGAGCAATGCACGTACCTAGATGTATCAGGCACTCCGCCTCCAGCAACTGCAGGGCCGTATCCTGCGCCCCCTCGGCCAAGATTCCCAGGTGGGGCAGCATGAAATGGTTGTCCACGTACAGTTCCGTCACACCCTCCGGCTGTATCCCATCCAGCAGCATGGCCAACGCCTGCTGGGGACGGGGAGCGTGAGACATGACACCCCCAGTTGCCACGATGGCGTCTACCCGCAACAGATCGACCAGGGGCATGCCGGTCCGAGTTTGCTCGAAGATGTCGGCAATGCCCCGGCGCAGCCGTATGCCCTTCAACCCCACCGCCAGTTCCAGGTGGTCGGCGAATGCCAGCTGCACGGCTTCCCGGGCCAGCGCCTGTTCCAGCAGGAGTTCGTCCAGTGTCTGAGGCAAGGTGGTGGGCTGTATCATCTTATTGGCGTTCCAGTTCCGAAGCTGGTCTTCGGATATGTCGAAGGGAATCCAGCGCAGTACGTTCTCTGCCGTAGTCCTGGTGAAGGTGGTGAGGCTGCTGTACGTCATTCCCACGTTGGCGCTCACCGTGCGGGTGAATTGGCCGTTTATCACGGAGAATACGTCCGTGGTGGCCCCACCCACATCCACCGCCAGCACGTTCATCCGGTACTTCTCCGCCCACAGCCGGAGGATTTTCCCCACCGCCGCGGGGGTGGGGGCCAGGGTCCGGTTGGACCACCGCAGCAGCTCCGAATAGCCCGGTGCCTGGGCGATGACGCTTTCCAGGAATACTCGCTGGATCTCACGCCTGGCCGGCTCCAGCACTTCTTCTTCCATCCGGGGCCGGATGTTCGGCACTACCCGAAGATCGAACTCCTCGCCCAAGATCCTCTCCACTTCAGGCCGCGCCTGGACGTTCCCCGCGTAAATCAGCGGCAGCTTCTGGCCGCTGCCAAACCGGGGCCTGGGCCGGGCGGCACTGACGATTTCCGCCAGCGCCATCACCTGAGATATGTTGCCGCCATCGGTACCGCCCGACAGCAAAATCATGTCCGGTCGCAATTCCTTCAATCGCCTGACCTTCTCCACCGTTAGCCGTCCGTCGTCTATGGACATGACGTCCATCACCACCGCACCCGCACCCAGAGCTGCCCGATGGGCGCTTTCCGCGGTCATCTCCCGCATGATACCCGCCACGCTCATCTGGAGGCCTCCACCAGCGCTGCTGGTGACCACGCAGAGATCCACGCCTTCGTCGCCGCGCTGCGGGATCACCAGCTGCTCCCCGGCCATCAGCCTTCGCCCCACCTCTTCTTCCAGCCGGGCAATGGCCTCCCGAACGCCGATCATTACGTCTTCAGTGGGCAGCTCCACGGTGGTGGGCGCATCCGTCCGTCCGGCAAACCGGAGGCGTCCCTCACGCCTCACCCACAGAGTTGCCTTGGTGGTGGTGCTGCCGACATCCAGGGCCAGCACCGAATTGACCTCCGCCATCTCATACCCCCCTATCCCGGATCAGCAGTCCCCTCTTCTCCGCTGCATCAGCGCGGCTAGATCTGGATGACCGGCGGCGGGGCACAGCTCGGCCATCTGCAGACATCCACCCACAGGTTCCGCCCCGCTTCCCGCATCCTGTCCCCACACCTCCACGGCCATGGAGAGGATGCGCCGGGCCGTCACCAGGCTGCTCCAGTCGCCGGCGGGTCGGTTGCAGCTGACCCAGGCGGACTAGCCGCGAGGCCAGTACCCTGCGCTGCCGAGCGGTGAGCGGAGGCAAGGTACGCGCGTACGCCGTTGCCTGCTCACACAGCTCTCTCCTCGTGGCGGGGGGCCAGCGCCGGGCGGGAGGCTCAGCCTGTACCACCTCGAGCACCTTTCCTGCAACCGGACAGCAGGCACCGCCAAAGGGGTACCGCCGCCATCCACTCCGTGCCAGGCTCCAGGCTCACGCGCAACTCCCGGGGCAAGGCCACCGCCCCTGCCCCACAGCCCAGCCGGTCCCCCTCCGCCACCTGGGCGGGAGTGGTCCTGACTACGGGAATGCAGTCGTTGACGAGGGCCATCGGCGTTTTGGCCTCATCGTCCTCGCACCCAGCCTGCAGTACAGAGCCCGGTGCCGCCGGCCTTCCTCCACCCCTTATGGTCCAACAGCAGATCCCGCCTCTGCAGCCAACGCTTGCGCCACCCCGTTCGCACTTCCAGCAATGGGCCGGCTAAGGGAACCGACCACACCACCGGGGGTATACAACTGGGTCACCGACGCGCCCAGGACCACGGCGATCGTGTCCTTGTACCGGTCGGAAAAGTTGCCGCGGGTGTTGGGTAACACCAGGGACAGGTAGGAGTCACTGACCCCGATGAGCTCCGCCAGCTCCCTGATGCGCATCTCTTGCGGCGAAGGAGCTCTTTGACGTTCTGTTTGAAGATTTCCAGGCTTCTCACACCGGTACCTCCTTGCGGGCAGCGAATGCCACTGCCCAGATCCCCTCCGGAGAGCCAATGAGCCTGCAGGCAGCAAGCCTGCATCGGCGACTCAACTACCGAGGGCAAGGAGCGCCTTTGTCGCAAAGTCTTCGCCGACAGCTCAGTCGCCGTCCTTCTTTCGAACAGCGACAGACGGGAAAAACCAGGGAGTGTCCGAAGAAGTGGTGTGGGCTGAGGCGGAAGTGGACTTTGAAGCTCTCACCCAACGTGACTGCCGACCTGCCTACGGTTCCCGCCTGCTGAATGAGCTTATGTACCAGGTGCCGTCCCGGTACGACCACTGCAGCCGATCTTCATAGTACACGCCCGGCACGTTGCTGTCTGCGGGTCCGACCTCGTAGCGGCATCGCACGGTCACGCCGACGATTCGGCCCGGACGGGCGGGATCCGGACGAACGCCCACGATGTCCACGCCAAGGACAGTGACCCGCAGCTTTCGCTTGCCGAATATCTCAAACCCGATGGGAAGCTTGCACCAATCCGCTCCCCACTTGCGCCGACGCACCTCGTATTTCAGCTCCGGGTCCACCATTTCGGAAAGGTGGTCGTAGGCCCCACGGGCCTGAAGTTCGATCGCCTCCACCGTCCGGTCGAGAAGCGGCGATTCCGGCCCCAGGATGAAATCGGCCGACGTCAGGCGCAAGTCTGCCTGTGCTGCCCGCCAGTTGTTGACCCACGTGCACGCCAGGAAAACCAGCACCACGGCCACCCCCACCACCCAACGTCGCCTCATCACCGCACGCCTCACCTGTTGGATGTCCCGCGGAGCATCCCGCACCGTGTCCTTCACCCCTCGCGACCACGCCCGCGCCTTGCACCCTGGTCAACGAGCAACCACCCGACCCCACCCTGCCCTCGCGGCTCACTCATTCCGGAACACC
>DFNJ01000017.1 GCA_002376005.1 Firmicutes bacterium UBA3570 | reverse complement strand
GCCCACATGAATCTTACAGGAACAAATCACAGCTTTGCGTCAACAACTCCTGGGCTGTTTCCCCGAAATTGTCCCACACCCCACACATCCGGGAATCTCCCGGTTTTCCAGACCCGCCCATCAGCGCGCGCCCTCCGCCCGGGCCGCTTCGCCCTGTTATGGGTCCGCCGCCCCGGGGACTACAAGTAGATGGCCTCCTCGCTACCTGCACGCTCCGGCGGGGACAGCAAAAGACCTCGGCGGGGCCTGTGCTCACCCAGGACAGAGGCGTACGCAACGAAAAGAAGAGGCGTTGGTCTCGGCAGGGATCCTTCCGGAACTGGTGGAGATTGTCCTGCTCTTGACGGGGGTAATATGAGCGGCATTGAGGGAAGGGGAGTGATTTGCAGTCCTCCAGCTGCGCCATGCGTCCCGCCGGCTTTTGGTGGCCGCCTTTCCTGTAGCGCCCAACCGGCCCGGTCAACGAGGAACGCCAGTCGACATCAGCCGGTGGACGCCAAACAACGACGGATCCTCGCCCACTGCTCCCCAGTGAGTCCGGGGCGGGCTAGAGGCAAATTTCTCCAGCCAGTCACCGGTTGCCAGGCTGTCCCAGATCTGGTATGATTGGAACTACCGTGGGGTACCTGCGCCCTTCACCGCCAGGGGAACCTGGCGGTGAAGCGTTATTCACAGGTTGTGGATAAGCATGTGGGTAACTTGTTGATACCCAAAACTTAACATAACCAAACCTTGCCAGCGGGGACGCGCCACTATCTCCCTATCTGCGCGCCACGCTGCCGATCACCCCTAATCTGGAGCAACGATCCTTGCCGGCACTAAAGCCCGCGGCCACACGGCGACTCAGCACTGCTTCCTGGATGCCTGGAGCCCAGTACGACAGGAAAAACCACGGCTGGCCAGGGCTCTGCATGATTATCCGCGGCATCCCGCGCAGGACTCCTCGACGGTTGTGGATAACCTGTGGAAAAGCAGTGTGTTATACACAGCATCCGCGTAAGGAGGGCGGGTCATGCCGGACATGGACATCAATGAGGTCTGGAACGCGATGCTGGAGTCGATACAAGAGCGGGTGACGAGGCCTAGTTTTGAAACTTGGTTGCGGCATACCAAGCCTCTGGGTGCCGAGGGCAGCACCATCGTGGTGGGCGTGCCGAATCAGTTCGCCAGAGACTGGGTCGAGTCCAGATGGGCACCGTTGATCAGGGAAACCCTCCAGTCCATGCTGGGACAGCAGGTGCATCTGAAATTCGTGATCCCGCCCGGAATGCAGCACGCGGCCACAACATCCGACACGCCGGATCAGGTCACACCACCTCCCCGGCTGTCTCCGGTGGCCGCTTCTGGTCCCCTCAACCCCAAGTACACCTTCGAAACCTTCGTGGTGGGAAACTCGAACCGTTTTGCCCACGCTGCCTGCCTAGCCGTAGCAGAGGCTCCTGCCAAGGCGTACAATCCCCTGTTCATATACGGGGGGGTGGGACTGGGCAAGACGCACCTGATGCAGGCCGTGGCACACTTCGTACTCGAGCACAGTCCCCACATGAAGGTCGTGTACGTCTCCTCCGAGACCTTCACCAACGAGCTGATCTCCTCCATCCGCGATGGGAGGACGGCAGATTTCCGCAATCGTTACCGCCGAGTGGACGTACTGCTGGTGGACGACATCCAGTTCGTGGCCGGGAAGGAGAGCACCCAGGAAGAATTCTTCCATACTTTCGATGCCCTGCACGCAGCCAACAAGCAGATAGTGATCTCCAGCGACCGCCCGCCCAAGGAGATCGCTACCTTAGAAGACCGGCTTCGGTCACGTTTCGAATGGGGTCTCATCTCCGACATTCAGCCTCCCGACCTGGAGACCCGGGTAGCCATTCTGCGCAAAAAGGCGAGCCTGGAGGGTCTACGCGTCCCCGACGATGTCCTGCTTTACATAGCCACCCACATCGAGACCAACATCCGCGAGCTGGAAGGGGCTCTCATCCGCCTCGTGGCTTACTCCTCCCTCACCCGGCAGAGCATAACCCTTGACCTAGCCACTGAGGTACTCAAGGACATCTTGCCCGCACTCAAACCGGAACCGGTCACCATCCGCCTCATCCAGGAGGTGGTGTGCCAACACTACGAACTGCCCATCTCCGAGATGACCTCCAAGAAGCGAACCCGCGCGGTCGTGCTTCCCCGCCAGGTAGCGATGTATCTCTGTCGAGAGTTGACCGACGCCTCCCTCCCGAAGATCGGCGAGGAGTTCGGTGGCCGCGATCACACCACCGTCCTGCACGCTTACGAGAAAATCTCGCAGGAGGCAGCGCGGGATCCCGGTTTGCGGAAGACTCTCGAGCAGCTGAAAGAAAAGATCAAGCGGGCGTGAGCCGGCGGGAGCGGGGTTGGGGATATCCTCTGGATTGAGGGGTGCATTCGCTGTGGATGATCAGCCGCACTCGCCAGTTTGCCGACAAACCTGTGAGCTCTGTGGCCAAGTTACTCCCCAAAATACACAGGTTTTACACAGCACCAAAGGCAGTCCTTAGCGGTGGTTGCCCACTATCCACAGAGATCACAGCACCTACGGCTTCTGCTTCGAGAAGACACTACCAAAGTAGCTAGCAGGAATGAGGTGCAGGTTGGGGATAAACTTACATGGGGGAGGGAAAGGGTTGAAGCTAATCGCTTCGCAGGAGGTGCTTTCGGAAGCACTCCAGACGGTCTCAAGAGCAGTGGCTCCTCGCACCACCCTTCCGGTCCTGGCTGGAATATTCCTCAAAGCTGAAGAGGACCACCTCCAACTTCTAGCCAGTGACCTGGAGATGGCCATACGGTCGCGGGTGGCAGCGGACGTGGAGCGTGCAGGCGCAGTAGTAGTGCCCGCCAGGTACTTCGCCGAGCTGGTCAAAAGGGCCCCGGCCGGTGACATCGAGATAGCGGTGAATCCCGATAATTGGACGGTGGAGCTCCAGTGGGCCGGTGCGGATTATGTCATCCACGGGGAGGCACCAGAAAATTATCCTTCCCTGCCCTTTGGTGAGGACGACGGAAGCTGCACGCTGGAGCAGGCAATGCTCAAGGAGATGATCCGGCAAACGGTATTCGCTGCTGCCACCGATGAAGCCAGACCGGTGCTGACGGGGTGTCTGATGCGGCTACGCAACGGGCACGTTGAAATGGTGGCTACCGACGGGTTTCGCCTTGCCTATCGACGGGTACCCCTGGTGGACGATGACCAGGGGCTCACTGACTCCGGGGTGGTGATTCCCGCACGAGCGTTGCAAGAGGTGGCTCGCCTCCTCGGAGACCAAGGCACGGTCAGCATCAGCGCCCGCGCCAACCAAGCCACCTTCACGGTTGCCGACACCAAACTGATGACCCGTTTGCTGGAAGGGCAGTTTCCTGCATTCGAGAAGGTTATCCCCGGGCATTATCGCTCCATGATGCGGCTAGATCGGCAGCGGTTTCACCAAGGGTGCGAGCGAGCAGCGTTGCTGGGCCGTGATCGGGGGATGGGCGTCAGGCTGACCGTCCAGGGAGGCACGCTGACCATCACCGGCGTGAGCAGCGAGGTCGGGCGGGTTCACGAAGAGCTGCAAGTGGAGTTAGAGGGGGAGGCCATCGAGATCACCTTCAATCCTCGGTTCTTACTCGATGGCCTGCGGGCGGTGGCGGGTGAACGCGTGATCTTCGAAACTACCGGTCCGTTCGGGCCCGCACGAATGAGAGGGGAGGATGATCCGGACTTCTACTACATCGTCTTGCCCCTGCGGGCGGTCTGAACGGAGGAGGATGGATCCGTGCACAGGATTGTGCGTATCCGCTCGCCGTCCATCCGCCTGGACCAGTTCCTGAAATGGGCAGGAATTGCAGCCACCGGCGGGCAGGCCAAGATCATGATCCGGAGTGGCGCGGTCAGGGTTAACGGCAAAATCGTGACCGAACGATCCCGCAGTCTTTCTCCCGGCGATGTGGTTGAGGTGGCCGAGCTGGGACGGTTCACGGTGGCCCCGGAGGGGTAGAACCCAGCTTCCTGCATTGCCGCTGGCCGAGGGGCCATCGTGCCCCTGAGCGAACCGCATGGATGCCCATTCGGACACGGGAGCCGGTGCCGGGCCAGCAACGGTCGGACCACATCGGGCAGTGCGTTTGGAAGGATGACCAGGCAGGGCGAACGCTTCCCCTTGACCGGGGATGGGAGCTGGACCTTGCCCTGGGTGAGAGCGCCAGGACGGCACGATGATATTACGAGGAAAGGGTAGAGCCCGGGGCACGGCCGCGACTGGAGGTGGGCACCGTGGGGCCAGAATCCATCTCGCGGATCCTCGCCAGGAGTCTGGAACGCATGCAGCTGCTGAGGCGGCTGAGACAGTACCAGGCGCTGGCGGTGTGGCCCGAGGTGGTGGGTGCGCGGCTGGCCCGGCAGACCCAGCCGCTGAGAGTGGTGGCGGGTGTGTTGGTTGTGGGGGTCCGCAATCCGGTGTGGGGACATCAGCTGAGCCTCATGAAGGGCAAGCTGTTAGATGCCCTGAACCACAGGTTGGGAGCGCCTACCATAACCGATCTTCGTTTCCGCCCCTTGTCCGGGCAGCGCGCTGTGCAAGGAGGGGAAAGTGGAGTGGCGGTTTGGGACCGCCACCGGGCGGCGGCAGTTCGTTTGTCGTCGCGGCAAGTGCGGCAAATCGAGATGTGGTTATCTCCAATAACTGATGAGGAACTCCGCGACAGAGCCCGGAGACTGATGATCACTTCCCTTCGCGTCGCTAAGTTCTGGTCTAAAATGGGGTGGGGTCCCTGCCCCGTATGTGGGTTCCTTTGTGACGATCCCAAACAGCCATGCGGCACGTGCCGGGACCGCCCAGCAGAATGAGCGTGGTGATTCTGGAGCAACAGGGGCGGGCCCCTCGCAGGCAGGGCAAAGGCACGTGGGTGGGGGTAGGAAGCGGATCCCCCGAGCGGGTGGGGTCTGTCCGGCGCGAAGGCGCGTAGCGGCAACTGGCAGGTCACGGGACCAGGTGACGACGGCGAAACCATTCTTCGGTATGCATGGGTCAGTGAGCAGCAGGATGGCTGGTGGGGCGGAGGGCTGAAGGGGAAGCAGATGGATGCCAGGCTGCCTGTGGCCTTCCCTGGGGATCAGCTGCTTTGAGATCTGCTAAAATTACACTAGCGAGTGTGGAGGAAACGCGTATGGTTCTTCACTTGGGTCATCAGGTATCCATCCTAACAGAAGAGGTGGTGGCAATACTGAATTTCAGCACTGCTGTTCTCGGTGGACCTACCAGAGAATTTCTGGATTACAGCAGATCGTGCGACGCCCTGGTGAGGGTAGGGCCCGGGCCAGCGCGGTCGGTGGTGGTGACCCCGTCCAAGGTGTTCCTCTCTCCCGTTTCCTGCCCCACTTTGGCAGATAGGGCAGCGGGGCCGCGCGTTGTGGCCGGCGGAGGTCGGGCACGATGAGGAAGGCCCCACGCAAGGGACGGTTATCAGGGAGGCCTTCCCGCCCGGCAGCCTACGATGAGACGCACATTCAGATACTGGAAGGTGTAGACGCGGTCCGACGTCGACCCGGCATGTATATTGGTTCCACCAGCGCCAGAGGCCTGCACCAGCTGGTTTACGAAGTGGTGGACAACAGTGTGGATGAGGCCCTGGCCGGCCATTGCACCCGGATTGACGTCGCGATTCACTCCGATGGGAGCGTGAGCGTCACCGACGATGGTAGTGGGATCCCTGTGAAGACTCACCCCAAAGTGGGCCGGCCGGCGGTGGAGGTGGCGCTGACCACGCTGCATGCTGGAGCGAAGTTCGACGGGCGGGTATACCGGGTTGCGGGCGGTCTGCACGGAGTGGGCGTGTCAGTGGTGAACGCGCTGTCGGAGTGGCTGGAGGTTGAGGTGCGCCGTGACGGGGGGATCTTTCGGCAACGGTATCAGCGGGGACGGCCGGTGACAGAGCTGCAGCGGGTCGGGGATAGCGAAACCACCGGCACCAAGGTGAGGTTCAGGCCGGACCCGGAGATCTTCGAGGAGGTGGAGTTCAGCTTCGACACCATCGCCGCCCGTCTGCGCGAGCTGGCCTACCTGAACCGGGGCCTGAAGCTGACCCTGAGCGACGAGCGTAGCGGGCAGCGAGTGGAATACCAGTACGATGGGGGAATCGTGTCCTTCGTGAAGGACGTCAACAAGAACAAGGATGTCCTGCACGAAGAGCCCATCTACATACGGGCGGAACGAAATGGTGCGGAAGTGGAGGCTGCCCTCCAGTACACCGACGGGTACCTGGAGACCATCTTCTCCTTCGCCAACACCATCAGGACCCACGAAGGTGGGACGCATGAGACTGGGTTCAAGATGGCCCTGACTCGGGTGGTGAACGAATACGCGCGGCGCCTGGGAGTGCTGAAAAGCAGCGACGGGAACCTCACTGGGGAGGACGTCCGGGAAGGGCTTACCGCGGTTCTTTCTGTCATGCTGGCCGACCCGCAGTTCGAAGGCCAGACCAAGACCAAGCTGGGGAATTCCGAGGTCCGGGGAATAGTGGACTCGGTAGTAGCGGAGGCCCTACAGACCTACCTGGAAGAAAATCCTACCGTGGCCCGTCGGATCGTGGACAAGGCGGTGAGCGCTGCGCGCGCCCGGGAGGCGGCCCGCAAGGCGCGGGAGCTCACCCGCCGCAAGACCGCGTTGGAGTTGAGTGCGCTGCCCGGCAAACTGACTGACTGCACTAGCAGGGATCCGGCCATGTCCGAGCTCTATCTGGTGGAGGGTGACTCCGCGGGCGGTTCGGCGAAACAGGCCCGGGACCGACGCTTTCAGGCCATATTACCCCTGGGGGGCAAGATCCTCAACGTGGAAAAGGCGCGCCTTGACAAGATACTGAACCACGATGAAATACGGGCCATCATTACCGCGCTTGGGACGGGGATCGGGGATGAATTCGATCTTCCCCGCGCTCGTTATCACAAAGTGATAATCATGACTGATGCCGACGTGGATGGTGCGCACATACGCACGCTCCTCCTGACCTTTTTCTTTCGGTACATGCAGCGTCTGATTGAGGCCGGATACGTATACATAGCGCAGCCACCTCTCTACCGCATCAAGAAGGGAAACCAGACCTACTACGCCTATGACGATGAAGACCTGGAAAGGACGCTGAAGCGACTGGATGGACGAGGGGTGACCGTCCAGCGGTACAAAGGGTTGGCAGAAATGAACCCCGAGCAGCTGTGGGAGACCACCATGAACCCGGAGACCAGGACCCTCATTCGGGTCACCATTGAGGACGCGGTGCGCGCAGATGAAATATTCACCATCCTCATGGGCGACAAGGTAGAACCGCGGAGAGAGTTCATCCAGGCCAACGCCAAGCTGGTGCGGAACCTGGACACCGTAGGTTGAGCAATGTGGGGAGGATGAACGGTGGAATACGTGACTGGGAAAATACTGACGGTACCAATAGATGAGGAGATGAAGCGATCTTACATAGACTACGCCATGAGCGTAATCGTGGCGCGCGCCCTCCCCGACGTGCGTGATGGCCTCAAGCCGGTTCAGCGGCGGATCCTCTACGCCATGTACGAGATGGGGCTGACTCCCGACAAACCCCACCGCAAGTCTGCCCGGGTGGTGGGTGAGGTGATGGGGAAGTATCATCCCCACGGAGACATGCCCATCTACGACGCTCTGGTGCGGATGGCGCAAGACTTCTCCTTCCGGTATCCGCTGGTGGACGGTCATGGAAATTTTGGCTCCGTAGACGGGGACGCTGCTGGTGCCATGAGGTATACCGAAGCCCGGTTGGCCCCCCTGGCCATGGAAATGCTGCGAGACATCGAGCGGGAGACGGTGGATTTCGGGCCCAACTTCGACGACTCGCTCCGCGAGCCCGTGGTACTCCCGGCGCGCTTCCCTCAACTCCTGGCCAACGGGGCGGCGGGGATTGCGGTGGGCATGGCCACCAACATCCCTCCCCACAACCTGGGCGAGTTGATCGATGCTATCATACACCTGATCGATAACCCGGAGGCGGATACCGAAGACCTGATGCGCTTCATCCCGGGACCAGACTTCCCCACTGGCGGTCTGATCCTGGGGAGGCAGGGGATACGAGAGGCCTACGCTACGGGTCGGGGGGTGATCGTGCTCCGGGCTGCTGCGCGGGTAGAGCGCGGCAGGGGCGGGCGTGCCCGAATCGTGGTTACCGAATTGCCGTACCAGCTGAACAAGGCGCGACTGCTGGAAAGGATAGCGGAGCTGGTGAGAGAAAAGCGCATCGACGGCATAGCGGATTTGCGCGACGAGAGCGACCGCAGCGGAATGCGGGTGGTGGTGGAGCTGCGGCGGGAAGCAACGCCGCGGGTGGTCTTGAACCAGCTGTACAAGCACACGCCGATGCAGCAAAGTTATGGGATCATCCTGTTGGCGCTTGTGGATGGGCAGCCGCAGGTACTGACCCTGCGGCAGATGATCCGGGAGTACATAAAACACCAGCAGCAGCTCATCGTCAGGCGGACGCGTTACGAGCTCCGAAAGGCCCAGGACCGAGCACATGTCCTGGAGGGGTTGCGGGTGGCGCTCGCGCACCTGGACGAGGTGATAACGCTCATAAAGCGCGCGCCAGACGTTCCCACTGCCAGGACCCAACTCATGGAGCGGTTTCAGCTGAGCGAGCGCCAGGCCCAAGCCATACTGGATATGCGGCTGCAGCGGTTGACCGGCCTGGAGCGAGAAAAGCTCGAGTCCGAGTACCAGCAGCTGCTACGCGACATCGACTACTTTCGTGCCGTACTGGCCAGCGACCGCATGGTGTTGGACATTCTGAAGCGTGAGCTCACGGAGATTAGGGAGCGGTTCGCCGATCCGCGGCGCACTCGAATCACCGACGAGGAAGCGGAGCTGGGCGAAGAAGACCTGATTCCGGACGAGGACGTGGTCATCACCATCACCCACCGCGGGTATGCTAAGCGGCTGGCGTTGAATACTTATCGCAGCCAGCGCCGCGGCGGCAAGGGCGTCACAGGAGTCACTACCAGAGACGGGGATTTCGTGGAGCACTTGTTCATCACCAGTACCCACCGGTACTTGCTGTTCATAACCAACTGGGGGAAAGCGTACCGGCTCAAAGTGCACGAAATACCCGAGGCGAGTCGGGTGGCAAAGGGCACGGCGTTGGTCAACCTTCTGGCCGTCGACCCGGATGAAGTGGTCAATGCGGTGCTGTCCATCCGTGAGTTCTCCGGCGACCTGTACGTGGCCATGGTGACGCGGCGCGGGTGGATAAAGAAGACTCGGTTGGCAGACCTGGAGTCTTCCCGCCAGACCGGTATACGCGCCATCATCCTTGAAGATGGTGATGAGCTGGTGGCGGCGCATCTGACCGACGGGCGGCAGGAATTGATCGTGGGCACCGCTGGTGGTTACGCCCTTCGGTTTTCGGAGGAAGAGGTGCGCCCGACGGGCCGTGCGGCGCGGGGCGTGACGGCTATGCGGCTGCGTCCAGGCGACGAAGTGGTGGGAATGGATACCGTGATCCCCGGTGCTGATCTATTGGTGGTCACCGAGAGAGGATACGGGAAACGCACTCCGCTAGACGAGTACCGAGTACGCAAGCGGGGAGGGATGGGGGTCAGGGCTGCGCGTATCACGAAGAGCACCGGCCGGGTAGCAGCCCTTCGCGTGGTTCGGGAGGGCACGGACGTGATGCTGGTGTCTGCCCGGGGAATGGTGATCCGCCTGGGGGTTGGAGAAATTTCCCGCATGGGACGCGCCACCCGGGGCGTGACTGTCATGGACCTGGTTGACGACGACCAGGTAGTGGCGCTGGCGCAGGCGACACCGGAGCAATGAAGGCCAGGAGGTGTGGCTGCCGTGAACCCCAGGGTGACCATCATCGAACATACGGCCGACGTTGGCATCGAGGTGGAGGCGGAGAGCGTGGAGGAACTGTTCGAAGTGGCAGCGGCAGCAATGTTCGGACTCATGTACCCGCGCCTGCCGGATGCTCCCACGGAGGAGCGGTTGGTGCGCGTCGAAGGCGAGGAGCCCGTTGAGCTCCTGGTGAACTGGCTCAATGAGCTGCTGTACTTGGCGGAGGCCGAGGGGTTGGTGTTCGGTCGGTTTGAGGTCAGGGTGGTCCGTGATGTGGCCCTGCGCGCCCGAGCGTGGGGGGTGCGGGCGGAAGACATGGATCCTCCCGTGAGAGAGATCAAGGCGGCTACCTACCACATGCTACGGCTGGAAAAGGTGCCTGGTGGTCACGTGGCCAGGATCATATTCGATCTGTGATCTGCGAGGTGGTCGAATGGCGAACAGGTGGAAAGGCCCACTGGTCAGGATGGACGAGTGCCGGTGGCGGATTCCGGAATCGTATAAGCCGGGCATGCGAGTCCCGGGGGTGATTTATGCGGACGAGTCCCTGCTGGAGGCCATCGTGCGGGATCAGGCTCCCGAGCAGGTAGCCAACGTGGCATGTCTGCCAGGGATAGTGGGGGCCTCCCTGGCCATGCCCGACATTCATTGGGGGTACGGTTTCCCCATCGGCGGGGTGGCGGCTACCGAGATTGCGGCCGGAGGCGTCATTTCCCCGGGCGGGGTGGGCTACGACATAAACTGCGGCGTTAGACTGATCCGTACCGAGCTGCAGGCTGACGAAGTCCGTTCCCGTCTGCGGGAGCTGGTCGACGCATTGTATCGGGCGGTACCGACGGGGGTCGGATCCACCGGCAGGTTGCGTCTTGACGCAAACGGGCTGAAGCAGGTGCTTGCCAAAGGGGCCCAGTGGGCAGTGGAGCAGGGCTTTGGCTGGCCCGAGGACGTGGAATATTGCGAAGAACGAGGCGCCATGGCCGATGCGGACCCGGAGGCGGTGAGCTCCCGCGCTCTGAAGCGGGGAAGCGATCAGCTGGGGACCATGGGTTCGGGGAACCATTTCCTCGAGCTGTCACTGGTGGAAGAGATCTACGATCAGCGAGCCGCTGCTGCCTTCGGACTGGAAAAGGGCCAGCTGGTTATCCAGATTCATACCGGATCTCGCGGCCTGGGCCACCAGGTGTGTACCGACTTCCTCCAAGTGATGGGAAGGGCGGTGCGCAAATATGGGATCGAGCTGCCCGATCGCCAGCTGGCGTGCGCCCCGCTGGACTCACCGGAGGGACGAGACTACTTTGGTGCCATGGCCGCTGCGGCCAACTACGCATGGGCCAATCGGCAGGTTCTCACTCACCGGGTCAGGGAGGCCTTGAGCCAGTTCTTCGGCACCCGCGCGCAGCGCCTGGGCCTGGAGCTGATCTACGACGTGGCCCATAACATCGCGAAGATCGAGGAGCACTCGGTGAACGGCAAGAGGCTAAGGACGTGCGTGCACCGGAAGGGAGCCACCCGGTCATTCGGTCCCGGACACCCGGTTCTCCCTGAAAAGTATCGAGAGGTGGGGCAGCCTGTTCTGGTGCCCGGGGACATGGGAACCAACTCCTACGTGTTGGCGGGTACCCAGAAGGCAATGGCGGAGACTTTCGGCTCCACCTGCCACGGGGCCGGACGCCTGCTGAGCCGAGCGGCGGCCAAGCGATCCCTGCGGGGCTCCGAGGTACGGCGCTCTCTCGAGCGGGAGGGCATAATAGTGCGTGCGGGCAGTGACGCAGGCATTGCCGAGGAGGCCCCGGACGCGTACAAAGACGTTACCGCTGTGGTGGAGGTCACCCATCGCGCGGGCATATCGCGGAAAGTCGCCAAGCTACGTCCCATGGGCGTCATCAAGGGTTGAAATGTACTTGCTACAGGCGGCATGTGCTGTGTATAATATCCTCAAGATTCCAATGTAAACGCGATGAAGGGGAGCAGTACCCGGTTGCAACGTTGACAGAGAGCCGGTGGTGGCTGCGAGCCGGTAACGAAGGCCGGGGAATCCGCCCTGGAGCGGCCGGCGAGGAGTCGGAGCGGGTTTGCCCGTTAGCGCAACAAAGTGGATCCCCTAAGCTTAGGGGGTCAACCGGGGTGGCAACGCGGGAGTGGCCTCTCGTCCCCACAAGGCGGCGGGAGGCCTTCTTGACAGGGGTGCCCGGGCGGAGCGGAATGGGCGAATACACCCACGAGGGAGGGTCGGTGCATGGAGAAACAGGCGGATATCGGGGTATTTGGCGGCTCGGGGTTTTACAGCTTCCTCGAGGACGTTGAAACCATTAAGGTGGATACCCCTTACGGCGCCCCAAGCGACAAAATCGCTTTAGTGACGGTGGGAAACAAGAAAGTTGCCTTCATGCCTCGCCATGGCCGGGACCACGACCTCCCACCACATGCCATACCATACCGAGCTAACCTGTATGCCATGAAACAGCTGGGTGTTACGCGCATCATAGGACCATGTGCGGCAGGCAGTCTGCAACCGCATGTGAAACCGGGAGATTTCGTGATTTGCGACCAGTTCGTGGACAGGACTAAGGGACGGAAGGACACTTTCTACGACGGACCGGTCACCACGCACATCAGCACGGCGGATCCGTATTGTCCTGAACTACGGGAGTTGGCGATCAAAGCGGCTGAAAAGCTGGGCATCAGCTACCACCCCCGGGGAACGGTGGTGGTCATCCAGGGACCTCGCTTCTCCACGCGCGCAGAGAGCAGGTGGTTCTCCTCCATGGGGTGGGAAGTCATCAACATGACTCAGTATCCCGAGTGCGTGCTGGCTCGGGAGCTGGGCATGTGCTACGTCAACATTTCTCTCATCACGGACTACGATGTGGGACTCGAAGGGCGCGAGGATATCCGGCCGGTGACGCACGAGGAGGTACTGCGCGTGTTCCGTGAGAACAACGAAAGGCTGCGGTCTTTGCTGTTCGAGCTGATAGAGTCGATTCCCGACCAACGGGGTTGCGAGTGTGAGAGAGTGCTGGAAGAAGGGCGGCTGGGGTGAGTGATGGTAGCGACCGGGACCGACGTCGACCTGTCTCCGGTGCACTATCGCGGGGGGAAGGTCTATCTCATCGACCAACGCTTGCTTCCTGCCCAGGAAGTGTGGCTGGAATTCGACGACGTAGCAGATCTCGCGCGGGCCATCAGCGATATGGTCGTACGGGGTGCCCCAGCGATCGGAATTACGGCGGCGTATGGTCTGGTATTGGCCGCGCGGAGCGCGGTAGAGCGCGGCGACGACGTCTTCGGGTGCATCGAACGAGCTGCCCAGCTCCTGTCCCAGACCCGGCCCACGGCGGTGAACCTGTTCTGGGCCATTCGGCGGATGCTGGCAGTGGCCAAGTCGGCTTCGCCCGATGAGGTGGTAGAGTCGCTGGAACGGGAAGCCCTTCGCATCCACCGGGAAGATGTTGCCATGAACGTGGCCATTGGCGTCTATGGAGCGCGCCTGCTTCCCAGGAAGGCCAGGGTGCTCACTCACTGCAACGCCGGCGCCCTGGCCACTGGGGGATTCGGGACCGCGCTGGGCATCATACGCGCAGCGATACTGACGGGGAAGCAACTGAAGGTCTATGTAAACGAAACCCGCCCCTTTCTTCAGGGGGCCCGTTTGACGATGTGGGAGCTGACCCGCGATGGCATAGACTGCGTTCTGGTCACGGACGGCATGGGGGCACACCTGATGGCCAGGGGACTGGTGGATGCGGTTGTGGTGGGCGCGGATCGGATAGCGCGCAACGGCGACGTTGCGAACAAGATCGGTACCTACGGGCTGGCCATATGGGCCCGAGAGCACGGGGTTCCGTTTTACGTGGCTGCGCCCACCTCGACCCTGGATCCCGAGCTGCCGAGCGGTGAGCACATTCCCATAGAAGAAAGGAGCCCGGCGGAAGTGGTTCGCATCCGCGGTGTACCCATCGCGCCCGAGGGGGCACAGGTGATGCATCCTGCCTTCGACGTGACGCCGCACCGGTATATCACCGCCATCATCACCGACTGCGGCGTTCTGCACCCTCCGTACCATCAGTCCATCAGTGAGGCATTGAATGCCGGGAGGGCTGTCGATGATTGATTTGAGGCTCATTCGGGACAGTCCGGAGCTAGTACGCGAAGCGATCCGGAAGAAGGGGATTGGCGAGGAGCACGACGTGGACGAGGTGCTTCGGCTGGATGCCAAGCGAAGGGAGCTGCTCCAGGAGGTACAGGAGCTTAGGGCACGCCGTAACAGGCTTTCTCAGGAAATCGGTCGGCTAAAGGAGTCGGGAGGATCTCCCAACGAGCTGGTGGTGGAGATGCGCGAGGTGTCCAGCCGGATCAAGGAACTGGACGGCCAGCTCAGGCCTGTGGAAGAGCGCCTGCAAACCTTGCTCCTGTATATCCCCAACATTCCACATCCCGATGCACCTGTGGGTCCGGACGAGACCCATAACGTGGAGGTGGACAGATGGGGCGAGCCTCGGAACTTCGAGTTTCCCCCCAAGCCTCACTGGGAGTTGGGTACGTCGCTGCGCATCCTGGATTTTGAAAGGGCGGCGAAAGTGACGGGGACCCGGTTCACCGTGTTCTGGAACGCGGGCGCTCGCCTGGTCCGTGCGTTGATTTCGTTCATGATAGACCTGCACGTGCGGGAGCATGGTTACGCGGAGGTGCTCCCGCCGTTCCTGGTCAACGAACAAGCCATGGTGGGAACGGCTCAGCTGCCACGGTTTCGGGAGGACTCGTTCAAGGTTGAAGGGTACGATTTCTACCTGGTTCCCACGGCTGAGGTCCCGGTGACCAATTTGCATCGTGGGGAAATCCTGGAGGCCGACCAACTTCCGCTGTATTACGTGGCATACACCGCATGCTTCCGTTCGGAAGCTGGTTCCTACGGCCGGGACACACGCGGGTTGATCCGACAACACCAGTTTGACAAAGTTGAACTGGTGAAGGTCGTGACTCCGGAGACGTCCTACCAGGAGCTGGAAAAGCTGGTGCGGGAAGCCGGGGAAGTGCTCAGGAGGTTAGGACTCCCCTATCGGGTGGTGGAGATGTGCACGGGCGACCTGGGATTCGCCCAGACACGGAAGTATGATCTTGAGGTGTGGATGCCCAGTTACCAGCGCTACGTAGAGATATCGTCGTGCAGTAACTTTGAAGATTTCCAGGCGCGACGGGCGAACATTCGATTCAGGCGCAGTCGCAAATCACGCCCTGAGTATGTGCATACCCTCAACGGTTCTGGAGTGGCCATAGGTAGGACCATTGCGGCTCTGCTGGAAAACTACCAATGCTCCGACGGGTCGGTGGTGATTCCGGAGGCGCTCCGACCTTATATGCAGGGGATGGACAGGATCACGCCCGGGGACTGACAGCTGCATGTGTACAGGACTGGCGACGCCACATTGAATCGAGTCCGCGGTGGCACCCAGTGAAACACTCAGCAACTAGGGCGGAAAAAACGCCGCTCTGCGCGGGCCTGGAGATGCAGGAAACCACCAGTCATCTGGTGTTGGCCGGATGAGGATCTCCTCATCCGGCGGTTGACCGGGGGGCTGGAGAGGACATCTTCACCAGGGGGCCCGCCACGTGCAAAGTGTGCGAAGGGCGATTAGTAGTTGGCGTTGACTCGTGGTGACGTTGAGTGATATAGTTCAGTGGTGAGAAATCGCTACGCGGAGGGGTGGCGGAGTCTGGTTTAACGCGGCGGTCTTGAAAACCGTTGAGGGGCATTCCCTCCGTGGGTTCGAATCCCACCCCCTCCGCCCCAACAAATCGCGCCATGACGGGAAAATCCGGCGGCCCCGGGATCGTTCGGGGCCGCCATCTCGCTTGACATAATCCGCAGAAAGCTGCCCGATGTTAGCCCAACCGCAGGACCGCCTCGATCTGTTCTGCAGCCCGCTCCTGCAGGCCGGGCACCACGTGAGAGTACGTGTCCAGCGTGATGCTCACGCCAGAATGGCCTAGTCGTTCCGCGACCACCTTCGGGTGGACGCCCTGCTGGAGGAGCAGCGACGCGTGAGTGTGGCGGAGATCATGAAAGCGAATGGAAAGGCCAACCCTCCGTACTAGCGTGCGGAAACGCGCCGACACCGTACCAGAACGCTGCGGCCGCCCATCTCCTCGGTCGAAAACCAGGCCAGTCTCTGCGTAGTATTGTCCGGCCAAGAGTTTGGCCTTGGCTTGCTCGGTTTTGTGTGCCCTGAGGACCTTCACCAACGCAGGAGGAAGAATAATTTTCCGCCGGCTTTGGGGAGTCTTTGGCTCCTTGAACGCGATGCCCTGCCCTTTCGTGTATTGCATGCTCCTGGTGACGCTGATCGTGCCTGCCTCGAGATCCACATCTTCCCACCGCAATGCCAGCAGCTCCCCAAGCCGCATTCCAGTTCCGAGGGCTGTTGCGATCAACGGGTAATCTCGGGTCCTACGGGCTGCCTCCAAGAGTCGGTTGAGAAAACGGCACCCCTCGCGGTGGTACTTGGAGCCCGTCTTCGTGATGTAGACCGTGATGCTGGAAGTGCCGAACGGTTCCTGCTGGGTCGGAGGCGGCGTAGTCACCGCGGTTGGGCTTTTCGCCTTCTCGACTTCGACTGTGAGCTGCTCTCCATCCGACGTGATAACCACTGTCCCGTGCAGATCCGTCCTGTACACCGTCACGCCGGCTGCCTGGAGCCTGGCCAGGGTGTCGGCGTGCGGATGCCCGTACCTGTTGTCCGCTCCCACCGAGATCACCGCAATGGTGGGCGACACTGCCTCAAGAAACGCTGCTGTAGTAGATGATCTGCTTCCGTGCTGGCCCACCTTCAGCACGTCCGCATCGAGCACCACGCCGGCGGGCTCGGCAGGTTTATGAGGCCAAAACCCTCCAGCGGCGATCATCCTGCCCTCAGACGCTGCCTCCGCGTCTCCCGTGAAGAGGAATGCCGTGTAGCGGTATCGCAGGTGGACTACCGCCGAGTAGTCGTTCAGGCTCGTGTATGTGCCCGGCACGGGCCCGACGAGTCGCACTTTGAGTTCCGGCTCGTCGAACAGCACCACCCCGGTTCGGGCCTCGATCACCGTGAGGCCCTTTTCCTTGATTGCAAGCAGCAGTCTTTCGTAGATCCGCGTGGTATGGCCGGTCCTGGGCATGTAGACTTTGCCGATCTCGAATGCCTCGATGACCTCGGGCATGCCGCCGATGTGGTCTGCGTGGGGGTGGGTGGCGACCAGGTAGTCCACCCGGGTCACACCCTGCTCCTTCAGGTACGCGACCACGCGCGGGCCAAGGCCGTTGTCGCCGGCGTCGATGAGCATGTTCTGGCCGTTGGGGAGCAGCACCAGGATGGCATCGCCCTGGCCGACGTCGATGAAGTGCACTGACAGCGGTCGGGTGTACTGCTTGGTCGGGGATTCCTCAGAGGGCTGGGGTTGTTCGGTTGCGGTTTCCTGCTCGGGTTCGGTGGTGGCTGTGCTTTCTGTTTTCTCGGTGGGCGGCTTCGGTGGCTCCTGTGACTGTTGCGGTGCGGCTTCGCCGGCGGGCTTTGACTGTTCTTGCGCCGGTGCCGCTGCCTCTTCCGGCGGCGCGCAGGCCACCAGAGACAGCGCGAGGATCAGCAGGACGGCGTAGAGGAGACGCCTGTTGTCCCGCGTCATTCTTCGTCCCTCCGTTTACTCCCTGCGGAACAGCTCGTCCTCGAGGGCCCTTATCCGTTGTCTGCGCCTGCGGGTGGTGTCGACGTCTACCTGAACGTGAAACCTGAGGACATCACCCTCCCGGGCCTCCTTGGGTAGGAGCGCCCGCGGGAAGTTGAAGGTTGCACGGCCGTACTCAATCACGGCCCAGTCGCCTTCGAAACGGTCGATGATTGGGAGCAATGCCGCTCCACCTCACTGCTGTATCATCTTCTTCAGCACGTCGCGATTGGCGACCAGCACCCGGTGGAGCTCCTCCACCTGGTCGGCGTCCAGCAGGATCAGGTGGGGAGCCAAACGGTGAAAAGTGCCTCTAAGCAGCGGTGCAACAAGGTCTTCAGCCTTCTTCCGATCTCTTTCGTCCGTTATCAGCAGGAAGAGATGACTGCCCCAGACATCCCGCGCGTGCTGCAGCTTTGCCAGAGCGGCAAACAGGTTGCCCTTGTCCTGTACCTCGTACACACAGACGGGCCGTGGGACGTCCGGCGACAGTTGCCAGACGACGTCATAGATGTAGGGCGGTTCCCGGAATTCCACCATGGTCCGATAGCCAAATAGCTCGCCTAGTTCGTATAGCAGCTGCTTCAGTCGCTCATGCGGCCGGATGTTTACCTCCTCACTGCTGTCAGGCTGAGATTCGGTTTCCTTGACGTCGGAGTACTCCGGCTTCCAGTTGTCCCAGTGCTCTTTCAGGTAAGCCTCACCTTGTGGCGTGATGCGCCAGTAGCCCCTAGGCCCTCTGTACAAATATCCTTGCAGAGCCAGCTGCAGTCGCGCCCAACGCACGCGGTTGCTCCAAACTGGCTCCTTCCCGGAGGGCTGCAGCTTGGCTTTGTCTTCCTCGCGTAGGTCAGGGAAGTATCGCTGGACTCGAGCAATTGCTTCGGCAACGGGCAATACGCCGCCGGCGTCAGCTATCACCCGCAACAGTGGCAGCTGAAAATTTTGTGTCCTGGGTATTGGCATTACCCTTCGCCTCCATGCCTACGTGTCGGCCAGCCCGACTCTCATTGGAGGTGCTGCGCCCCCAAAAGTGGACCACTTCAAGCCCCGTTTTGGGCTAAGAGTAACCGCTGGCTATGAGCCCCTCCGCTGCAAGGTACTCCATGGGTGACAGATACCCGATCCTGGAATGCCGCCGCTGATGATTGTGGTAATGCATCTGCTTGCTGACCAGCTCCTCCAACTCCTGCAAGGTGGTTGCATCCCAAAATAACGACCCATTCTCCCCTTTAAACCGACTCCAGAAGGACTCCATCCACGGGTTGCCCTTGGCATCTCGCTCGCAGTAGGATACCACCACCTCATCTTCAATCAGAAGCTGCCTCAACCAGCGGTAACTCACATACACCGTATCCTGGTCGTGATGCACCACCAAGCCCCGGACGCTTTTTCCCAGCCGGGTAAGGTTATCTTTGGCTTTGTCCCAACACCGCAACGCTAACTGACGATTGGCACTCTCTCCCACCGCCCAGGCTCCCACCCAGCCACTGGCCGGATCCACCATCGCCATCAACTGTGCCTTCCTGGTTCCTTGGACATACCTTACCTCGGTGAAGTCAGTGCACAGCGCCTCAAAGGGCTCCAGTTTCCTTCCCCGCAGCAGGTTGAGATTGCCTCGGCCTTCCTTCAGGATCCGCCTCACTGCAGGAGGCCGAGAACGTGCTACCTGTCTCCTCAAAGCCAGATCCCTTCTCTATCAGCAGCCTCCGCAGCCTCTTGTGGTTCACCCGCAGTCCATACCTCACCCTGAGCTCCACCTGGATCCTCCGGTAACCATAGGCAGGATGCTCCTTTATTATCTGAGACACCTTCTCCTTGAGATCTTCATCCTCTGGACTGTGGGCACTTCCGCTGACCCGGGGACGACGCCGCCTTTGATACCAGGTGGATTTGGCTACCCCTAAGGCTTTGAGACACCTGTTCAGACCGTATTCTTGGTGGTGCCGCTCCACCAATGTCAGCTTGTCCTCCAGGGTCAGCGGTTCTGGAAATTGCAGAGCAGCG
>DFNJ01000015.1:43646-44458 GCA_002376005.1 Firmicutes bacterium UBA3570 | reverse complement strand
GAGCCCGTGCCAGCATTTGGCTTCCGCAAACTTACGCTCCACGATCTTGCGATATCGCAGAGCCTCACGTAGCTGCGGGCGGTGAAGCAACAGATGCCGGGCCCTTTGGCTGAGGTATACCCGCTTGCGGGTCTCTTTCCGACCCAGACAGGATTCCTTGCGCTTGCACCGACTGCAGTCAGCCTGCGAGAAGTAGTAAAGATACCCACCACCCTGATGTGGGGATTTACCCACCGTGTCTTTGCCCGCAGGACACCGGAAGGCATCCTTCCTGGGCCGATAGCGGAAGGAAAAAGCCTGTTTGTGTCGGTGCCGGAAAGGTATCTCCGGCTTCATCCCTGCTTCCTCAATAACCCGGTGGTTGGCCTCAGAATCATAGGCCTTGTCCGCGACCACCGACTGAGCACGAATGCCCTTTTCTTGGTCCTTGGCCAAAAGCTCCTCCAGTTTGGTACCCTCGGGTACATTGGCAGGGATGACCTGCACCGAGGTGACGATCCCGGATTCATCACAGGATATATGGGCTTTGTATCCAAGACCGACTTCGTCCTTTCTGCGGTAACCCCACCGGCATCAAGGATCAGTGAATGATGCTACCCCACCTTCACCCTCCAGGACCTTTGCAAGCTGGCGCCGCCAGTAGGCCACCGAATCATCTTGCACTTCCTGCAGCTCTTTCAGTGATGCTGCAGTCCTTTCTTCTTCCCAGCGCAACCTCTCATCCCGGGACAGATCTTCGGGGCAAGCTTCCTCTTCCGCCGCCAATCTTTCGGCACCCTCGGGATCAGTGCGAGCCAATTCTTTCAGCACCC
>DFNJ01000015.1:0-43246 GCA_002376005.1 Firmicutes bacterium UBA3570 | reverse complement strand
GTGGCATCAACCACCTTGCGCCTGCCCTTCAGCAACCCCCGGGCAACTATCTGCTGCAGCAGCCGATCAAACAGCCGCTCAAACCGCTCCTCCCCCAGCCTCTCCCTGAATACCACCAACGTGGTATCATCAGGGGTCTCATCATAAAGCCCAAAACCACAGAAAGCCCGAAATAGCAAATTGTACCGGATCTCTTCTGCTACGCGTACATCGGACAGATCATAAAGATAAGCCAGCAGCAACATGCGGAATAACTGCTCCGGGGGATAGGAAGGCCGACCGACCCCGACGCTGTAAAGATCCCGGGTCTCCTCCTCCACAAAAGAAAAATCCACCAGCCGGTCAATCTTCATCAGCAGATGATCCTGGGGTATCAGGCGATCATAAATCCAACTCTCCCATAACCCCTGCTGGGGATTGCGCTTTCCCAGCATTGCAGCTTCCTCCCCTCAGGAGACCTCCTTGGTCGGAATACCGGTGGACAATCGAAATGGCCCATGACATCACCGCTGCTACCTGAGCCTATACGCTGGCCACACATAAGAATACCATAAAATACCGCCCTCTGCAAGGACTTTTTCAGAGCTCTCGCTCTGGCTCCAGGTTGCCCAGCCAAGAAAGAACTGGTCGCCATGGCTGCCCTTTACCCGGGAGCAACAGAAGGGGAAACCGGACAAAACGATCCCATGCGACGCCAGGCAACAGACGCCCCAAAGAGCAGCTCCTAATGGACCCTGGCCGGCAGCAGGTCCCTCCCAGGCGAACTAGCTGAATGGATGACTAAAGGCACATTCCGGGGTGGCAGGCAGCCAACACTGCCCGGATCACACCACTAAGACTATATCCGGCCTGATTGTGGCCCTCGGACCAACAGCTTGCCTTTCGGCCACCATGCCGCCCGGTCACTCTTCGCCTCCTGGCCGAACGGGGATGCTGAATCCCACCGTGGTCCCTCGGCCAGGAGTACTGTCAGCCCACACCTGGCCTCCGTGCGCCTCCACTATGTGTTTCACTATGGACAGGCCCAGCCCAGTGCCCGCATCATCCCGGGCCCGGGCCCGATCCACCTTGTAGAAGCGCTGCCATATCCGCGGCAGCTCTTCGGGGGGAATGCCCACCCCGGTGTCCGAGACGCTCACCTTCAGCTGATCAGCCGCCAGCTGGGCCTTGATTTGGATCTTTCCGCCCGGAGGCGTATACCTTATCGCATTGTCCAGCAAATTGAGCAGCACCTGACGCATGCGGTCCCCGTCCACCTCCACCCAGAGGGACTCCCCGAGCTCGGTGTCCACCTGCAGCTCCTTACGCCTCCATTGCGCCTCCATCTGCACCAGCGCATCCTCAACCAGTTCTGCAAAATCCACCCGGGCGATTCTGAGCGCTTCAGCTCCCGTCTCAAGCCGCGTCAGCTCCAGCAGCTCGGCAATGAGGTTGGTCAGCCGGATGGTCTCCTGCCTTATGATCTCCAGGTATTTCCTCTGACGTTCCGGATCCTCCACCGTGCCGTCCAAGAGGGGTTCCACGAAACCGCGGATGCTGGTCAAGGGCGTGCGCAACTCATGGGAAACGTTGGCCACGAACTGCCGCTGCATCTCCTCCGCGCGCACGCTCTCGGTGACATCGTTCAGCAGGCACACGATGCCCAGGGAGCGACCTCCCTCGTCGGTGATGCGGGTGGCACGGACCATGATGGAGCGTCCGCCGCTCCGCAGCAGTCGCCGCGAGGAGCCAGTCTGCTGGGCCTGTTGCAGCAGTTCCCGCACCGACGGGTCCAGGTCGCCCAGGGCCGGAAGGCCATTCCCCTCCCAACCCAGGAGCCTTCTGGCGGCGGGGTTGAACGCCATGACCTGGCCCGACTCATCCACCGCCACCACTCCCTCCGCCATGCTGGTGACCATGTGCTCCATGCGCGACTTCTCAGATCGCAGCTCCGCAATGGTCCTTTGCAGACGCTCGGCCAGATAGTTGAAGCTTTGAGCAAGCTTGCCCAACTCGTCACCGGTGTCCACGGACAACCGCTGATCGAAACGCCCCTCCGCCATCCGGCGGGCCAGGGACTCCATCCTGACCAGGGGCTTGGTCAGTCGTCCCGAAAACCAGTAAGCCACCCCGGCCGCCACCACTGCCGCCGGAAGAGCCGCCCATGCCAGCAACCTGATGACACCACGGGCGGCCCCCGTCACGTCGGCGATGGGCGCCCCCAAAACAACGGCGCCCAGCACGCCCCCCTCCCTGCCCCTCACCGGGATGGCCACCGTCACCACCCGCTGTCCGAACAGCTCACCAACATCGCGTCGGACCAGCGGTAGGCCGTCCGCCGCACCCGGCCATGGGATCCCGGGCACGAAGTCCGGGAGGCGTCCACGAACACCGCTGGAATACGCTCTGGGACGTCCCCGAGCATCGACGATGAGGATTTGCGCCCCCATGAGACGGCTGGTAGTGCGCAGCCAGGAACGCAAACGGGCTTCCTCCATCTGCCCGGTCAGGTACTGGGCGGCCAGCAGGCTGAGCTCGCGTCCGCGCGCTATCAGCTCCACCTGACGGCGCTGGGCGAAGTGCCATTGCAAGAGCCCCGTGAGTAGCAATCCCAACAGGAGCAACGTCAGCAGGACTACCGCGAGGTAGGTCAACAGAAGCTTGCCGAACAGAGAGCGCGTCAAGGGCGTTCACCGCGTCTGGTGTATTCGAATTTGTAGCCCACACCCCACACAGTGGTGATGGCCCAATTGCGCGGTCCCGTGCCCCGCGAAAGCTTGGCCCGCAGCCTCTTGACGTGCGTGTCCACGGTCCGGGCGTCCCCCGCGTAGTCGTAGCCCCACACGTCCCGCAAGATCTGCTCACGGGTCAGCACCCGTCCCGCGTGGCTGGCCAGGTAATGCAATAGCTCGATCTCGCGCGGGGTCATATCCAAGCGTTCCCCGTCAAGCCGGACCTCGTAGCTGGCGATATCGATGTCCAGGTCACCAAAGGACAGCCTTTCTTCCCGCAAGCGGCGATCTGCACGTCGCAGGACCGCCCGGGCCCGGGCCACCAGCTCCCGTGGGTTGAAGGGTTTGGTGACGTAGTCATCCGCACCCAGCTCCAGCCCGAGGATCACATCCAAGTCCTCCGCCTTGGCGGTGAGCATGATCACCGGCACGTTGGTCTGTCGACGGATGCGCCGACAGACTTCCCACCCATCAATGCGGGGGAGCATGAGATCCAAAATTACCAGATCGGGGCGCAGTTCGCGCACCGCTGCCAGGCCTTCCTGGCCGTCCCCGGCCCGGTGCACCTCGAATCCCTCTTTCTCCAGATACAGCGACACCAGCTCGCACACGTTGGGATCATCGTCTATGACCAGTATCCGGGCTTTTTCGCTCATGGGGTTCCACCGCCCCCTGTTTTCGTTTCCCCAAAACTCGAGTCCTCCCCGGCCTGTCAGTTGCCGGCACCGATCTTGAGCTCGGGAGAACGTACCTCGCCACCTGCAAGGCATGGTATCACGCGGCGTCTGGTTGAGGACACGCAGCCGGGGAGGGAGCACCCTGCTCCCTCCCCGGGCCTTGAGAGTACCTGTCTCAGGATCCGGGCTGCTTGAAGCGACGCCACATATCGCGCAGATGGCGGCACTGCAGCCTTTGCCGCACCTTCCTCAGCGTCTCCAGCTGCTCCTCGGTCAGTAGCTCCCGGGCTTGCTCCCACAGCTCTTGGTGGAGCTCCCTCAACTGCTGGTGCAGTTCTTCCAGCTGCGCCCGGAGGGTCTCGAGACGCTCTTCATCTCGCTGTGGGTTAAGGCTCTCCAACCACATCTCGAGACGGGTTTCCTCAATGTCGTTTCGTAGCTGTTGTATGCGGGGGAGCGCCTCGCGGAAAAGTTCGGCAAGACTTGACCACTGCTCTTCGCTAAGCTGCAAGTGCTGCCACAGCCGTTCGGGGCGCACCGCGGGCAAAGCTCGGTGCCTCAAGAAACCTCGCAGGCGCTCCCTCAGGCCGCAGCGGGGAGCTTCTCGATCGTCCTCCGCCGCGGTGGCCGTCGGGGCCCAGAGGATGCTGCCCACCAGCCCCGCCAGTACCAGCACCGCCACCACTGTGAGATACCGTCGCCGCATCTGTACACCAGCTCCCTTCCCGCGAGTGATGGTCTCTGTGGCCAAGTATAGCCGGTATTTGTAAACAGGATGTGAACTGGAAGGTAACATTCAGGTACTTTCCCCATCGGCAGCAAGCCGCCAGTACCACAACACCGCCACCACGATTATCACCACGCTGGCTGCCTGCGCCACCGACAGCCACGGCAGTATCCGGGGAACCTCGCGGTAGAATTCCACCCCGAACCTGATCACTGAATACCCGGCAGCAAAGGCGAGGAAGGTGCCGCCGCGCGGCTTCAGACGCGGTCCATAATGCCACAGAAGTGCAAACAGTAAAAAGCACAGCGCTGACTCTGCCAGCTGGGTGGGGTGGCGGAGTCCGGGCGCATAATGGGTCAGCACCCCCCACGGTGCCTCGGTGAGGCGACCGTAGCAGCAGCCCTCCAGGTGGCAGCCAATCCGGGTTACCGCCGTGCCCCACGCCACCGCGGGAGCCGCCGCGTCGGCGAGCTTGCCAAAGTGCACGCCGCGGCGCCGGGCGAATAACCATGCCGCCAGCAGTCCCCCTGCCACTCCCCCGTGCATCGACAGCCCGCCCTCCCGCAGGTACAGAATCCGCCAGGGCACCCGAAAGTACCACGGGGTCTCCAGCGCCACGTACATGAGACGCGCGCCCAACAACGCTGCCACACCCACCCACAAGGCCATGTCCACCACCAGCTGCGGCTGGAGCCCCAATTGACGTCCCCGCCGAGCCGCCAGCCAGGTACCGCTGAGGAAACCCAGTGCAAACATGACCGCCCAGCTGTGGATTTCCAGGCCACCTATGCGGAAAGCAATGGGATGCACCGCGTCACCTCCTACCGGGTCACCGCGTCCAGCGGGCCCTGGCCGCGGATCACGATCACCAAACCGTTGGGGGCACAGACGATGGCCTGACCGGGCTCAGATATCCAACCTGTCCGCCAGCACAACCCCAGCGGACAGAATGCGCCGTCAGGCACCAGACGCGCCCGGCCCCCTTCTACTTCGAGCCATGCCCGTCCTCCCGGCAGCTGGAGCGGATAGCGTCTGAGGGGGTCACCGGGACCGCTGACCACCGTCAGCACCTCGGCACCCCGCACCATCACCACAATTGTCCGTCTCCCTCCCGCCTGCGCCGGCCCGGTGCCCATCCACGCTAAGAGCAGGAGGGCGATGAGCACGGCCCCTACCAGGATCGCCATATCCCAGATGGTGATATGTCGCCTGAGTTCCATCATCTTCGCCCTAATGGCACCCCATCAAACGCCTCACCGCTGCCTTCTTCGCCTCCCAGTCCACGCCGCGCTCCAGTGACAGACGCCCTGCGGCCGGGGAACCCGCGCCATGCCAGGTGGCCACCATGTGGTCTCCCGCCACCCAGGCACGCAGAAAATGTAGCAGGGCCAGGCGCTGCCTTCCTTCCCCCGAGGCCCCCATGTATTGTCTCACCCACCGCCCCGTGGGTTCGCTGCACAAATCCTTCCAGCTGGGAGCGGTGATCACGCTGCCCCCCGCGATGTCACCCGCCAACGCCAGCATGCGCCAAAAACCACTGGCCACGTTGAGCTTGGCCACGTTGGACAGCACCTGGTCTGGCAACCAGGGCCCCCCCGGCGGTTGCGGCTGACTTCGATAGATGGCGGCCATGGTACACCCCCGCCAGGTCTCCTGCAAGGTGACCATCTCCACCAGCTGCCAACGCACGTGCGGAGAGCCGGCCACCCCGCTGAGCTCGGCCAGTGCAGCCGCCGCACCGATCACCAGATCGGCAAACCCCACCTTGCAGGCGCCTCCGCAACAGGCCCGGTGCATACGCGCGAAGCGACTGACTAACGGCCCACTCCACCTCACTTCGCCGCAAAGGAAGACCTCATCCCATGGGACAAATACATCCTCAAACACCAACCAGCAGGTGTGCCTGGGGGCGTAATACGGCGGAAAAGGGGCTCCCCCGCCTGGCCGGCCCACCTCGGATTGTACCAGATAGCTCAGGCCGGGGGCGCCTCGGGGCACCGCGAAGGCCACCGCGAACTCCTCCTCGCCCGCGCGCAGGGCTCCGCCGGGCAGCACCAGGTGCCAGTGGGCAGCCACCGCCCCGCTCTGGTGCAACTTCGCACCCCGCACCACGATGCCGTCAGGCCTGCGCTGCACCACCCGGACGTACTGCTCAGGTTGCTGACCGGGCCGGAGCCGCCGGTCGCCCTTGGGATCGGTGAGCCCGGCGCTGATTGCCCAATCCTCCGCCCGAGCCCGTTCGAGGAAGTGCTCCAGCCGCTGGCAGTACTCCCCGCAACCGTCCTCCGCCATTTCCAGGGTAACGCTGGACAGTGCAGTCAAGGCGTCGCAGGCGACGCAGCGGTAGTTACAGGTCCCCAGCTGTCGTGCCAGCTCCTCGGCCATTTCCACGCGTTTGGCCAAATCATCGCGGCTCTGCGGTACGTGCAGCTGACGGCTGTAGGCACCGTCACCCTCGCCGACGGTCAGCAGCGGTGCCAGGGGCCCCTTCCGGGCCAGTCGGTACACTTCCCGCATGGCAGCCACCGCCGGGGCAGTGGCGGGGTGAGATGTGACATCCTCCACCCGCTCGCCTGACCACCAGATGCTCGCCGGCCGGGCCATCAACAGCTCCACGTAACCTTGCTCGTCGGCCAGACCCACGGATTCAGGCCCCCTTCCAGTTTCAGTCCAGCGCCTTGGGAGTGAAACCCGCCTGTCGGATGGCCGCTTCCACCGGCCGGGAGTCGCGGCCGCGGTACGATACGGTTACCTGCTTGGAGGCCAGATCCACCTCCACCCGCTCCACGCCTGCCACTGACTCCACCGCCCGGCGAATGGCCTCGGCACAGTGCTGGCAGGACATATCCTCCACCAGCAAGCGAGATTCGCGCATCGGCAGTTCGTCGCGCAACCGCCTTTCACCTCCCCCGCCGGACGGACCCGCGCAAGGAGGGTTCGCCCGACGCAGTCTTAGGGCATTACCCACCACCGACAGGGAACTCGCCGCCATGGCGGCCGCCGCCACCACCGGATTGAGGAGGCCGGCCGCTGCCAGGGGGATGGCGGCCACGTTGTAGCCCAGGGCAAACAACAGATTCTGTTTCACCACGCGCATCACTCGGCGACTGAGCCAGAGGGCATCAACCACCGCCCCGAGGTCGTCCCGCATCAGGGTGATGTCCGCAGCCTCCACCGCCACGTCGCTGCCCGCACCCAGGGCGATGCCCACCGACGCGGTGGCCAGGGCGGGCGCATCGTTGATTCCATCCCCCACCATGGCCACCGATCCTGCGCTTGCCTGCAGGCGGCGGACCACTCCCGCCTTGTCCTGAGGCAAGACCCGGGCGATGACCTTCGCGATGCCCACCTGACGGGCCACCGCCTCGGCCGCTGGCTCCTCGTCGCCGGTTAGCATCAATACCTGGTACCCCTGGTCCAGCAAATACCTGATGGCCTCCGCCGAACGGGGCTTGACGCGGTCCGCGAGGCCTATGATCCCGGCCGGCGCACCGTCCAGCGCCACGAAGACCGCGGTTCTCCCGTCCTGGGGCCAGGAAAGGGCAAGTTGCCGCAGCGGTTCCACGTCCACCCCTTCGTCCTCCAGCAGCGCGGCATTTCCCACCAGAACCCAGACGCCCCCCACTCGTCCCGCCACCCCTCGTCCGGGTATGGCCCGGAATTCTTCCGCCGGCGCAAGGGCTTCACTTCCCGCGGCGGCCTGTACCACCGCGCGGCCCAAAGGATGCTCCGAGCCTGCCTCCACCGCCGCCGCCATGCGGAGCACCTCCCGGCCGTCGAAACCCGGGAGCGCGGCCACCGCCACCACCTGCGGCTTGCCCTCGGTGATGGTCCCGGTCTTGTCCATGGCCACCGCTTTGACCGAGGCCGCCCTCTCCAGCTGCTCGGCCCCGCGGAACAGCACCCCCAGCTGCGCAGCACGGCCGGTACCCACGATGATGGCGGTGGGAGTGGCCAGGCCGAGAGCGCAGGGGCACGCTATGAGCAGCACCGCCGACATGTTCAGCAGAGACCGCGCCAGGTCGCGACCAGCCCAGTACCACCCCAGGAAGGTGGCAAAGGCCACCACCATGACGGCGGGCACGAAGTACGCGGCCACCCGGTCCGCATAACGCTGGATGGGGGCTTTGGAGGCCTGCGCCTCCTCCACCATGCGCACAATCTGCGCCAGTACGGTGTCCTTGCCGACCCTGGTGGCGCGAAACCGAAAGGCACCGTGGGTGTTGAGGGTCCCCCCTACCACCTCATCCCCCGGGCCCTTGTCCACCGGCAGCGGTTCCCCGGTGAGCATGGACTCGTCCAGGCTGGAGTAGCCTTCCAGGATCTCGCCGTCCACCGGGATGCGATCGCCGGGCCGGACCACCACCACGTCGCCCACCTGCACCTCGGAAAGGGGGATCTCCCGCTCCCCTCCCTCCCGCACCACCCGGGCCGTCTCGGGTCGAAGACGGAGGAGTTCCCTGATGGCCTGCGAAGCCCTGCCTCGGGCCAGGGTCTCCAGGGTCCGCCCCAGCAGGACGAGGCTGATGATCATGGCGGAGGCGTCGTAATAGGTGTGGCCGGGAAGGATGAAAGTCGTGGCCAGGCTGTAGCCGTAAGCCGCCGAGGTGCCCACCGCTATCAGCACGTCCATGTTGGGCATCCCCGCCCGCAGGGAGCGCCAGGCACCGGCATAAAACCGCGCCCCCGCCACGAACTGCACGGGGGTGGCCAGCAGCAGGTCGGGCCAGGGGGGCCGCAACCATGATGGCAGCTCCACCCCCAGCATCCGCGCCAGCATCAACACCACCAGGGGAATGGTGAAGGCAAAGGCAAAGCCCGTGATCCTGAGGTGTGCCCGCCGTTCCAGGTCCCGTGCCCTCTGCTCGCGGTCCCTGGCGTCGACCTCCTGTACCGGCAGCGCCCGGTATCCAAGCCTTTCCAGTGTGCCCTTTATCCTCTCCCAGATCTCCCCCTCATCCCCGCGGTGAACCACCACCGCGGTGTTGGTGGCGAAGTTCACCTCCGCCTTACGCACCTCCTCAACAGCCTGCAGTGCCCTTTCGATGCGCGCTGCGCAGGCCGCGCAGTGCATCCCTCGTATGCCCACCCGCAGAAGCTTTGCCCGCTCCGCCATCTCAGCTCGCTCCCTTCAGCCCGCATTGAGGTATCTCTTCAGTGTCTCCAGCAGCTCGTCGATGATTGTATCCGGGTCATCCTCGCTGCTCAGCCGATGGGCGACGCAGCCGCGCAGGTGAGCGCTCAGCACCAGCAGGGCCACCGTTTTCAGGGCGGAGCAGACCGCCGCCACCTGGGTCAGTATGTCGATACAGTACCGGTCCTCCCGGATCATGCGGGCGATGCCCCGCACCTGTCCTTCTATGCGGCTCAACCTGACCAGCAGATCCTCTTTGTCCCGCAGGGCAGCCCCCGGAGGGGGCTGGCAGTCACTGGTCGGGAACATGCGGCTACCTCCCGTGGGGATACCGTTCCCGGGTATGGTATTTTTCACTTCCAGTATACCACAATGGACGCCTTCACGACATGGAAAGGGGCGGATTGGTCATCCGCCCTCAAGGGGTGCTCTGCCCGCCGGCTCCGGAGGCAGGCCCCGACGGCGAAGGAGAGAGGCCCCCCACACCATCCCCAGCGCCACCCAGGTGGTGGCCACGCCCCAGGCCGCCGCCCGGGAAGGATCCAGCCCGGCGGGCAGGTAGGGATGCCAGCCCCGGGTCCAGTCGAGGAAGTCATTGGCCAGGAGCCACGCAAAACCCACCGCCAGCCCCCGAGCCTCCAAGGGTACCAACGCAGCGTAGAGCACCGCCTCCGCCACCATGCCGGCATGAGACAGCACCAGCAGCCAGTCCTCCAGTACCCACCGGGGGAATTGCTCCCCGATCACCGCCACCGTCCACAGGCCGTACTTGGCACAGGCCAGAAGAGGCCAGGCCGCCCAAGAAGGCCATCTGTGCCCGGCGCGCAGACAGATCAACAGCAAGGTCATCAACAGTACGCTGGTGGGAGAATCAGCCACCAGCGGCCAGCGGGGCCAGGGGGTCACCCCCAGCTGTGCCCGATACCACCAGATCCCATAGGCCGTCCCGGCTGCGTTCACCACCGCCAGCAGACCGAGCCAGGTGCCACCGAGCGCCCAGGCCGCCAGCTGGCGCAGCATGGGCATCCTGGCCCTCATTCGTACCTCAGGGCGCGGATGGGGTCCAGGTTGGCGGCCTTCCATGCCGGATACACCCCAAAGAATATCCCCACCAGGACCGCGAAGCCGAAGGCCAGTGCTGCCGCCTGCACCGACAGGGCGGTGGGCCAGCCGCCGATTTGAGCCACCACCCGAGAGCCAGCCCAGCCGGCTGTAATTCCTATCACACCCCCCATCACGCTGAGGAGGGACGATTCCACCAGGAACTGTTGCAACAGCTGGTTCCGCCGGGCACCCACCGCCTTGCGGATGCCTATCTCCCGGGTCCGCTCGGTGATCGACACCAGCATTATGTTCATGATCCCTATGCCCCCCACCAGCAGCGACACCGCCGCTATGCCCGCCAGCATGATGGTCAGGGTACGGGTGGCCTCGGCCACCGTCTGCAACAGCTGCTCCTGGCTGAACACCCGCACCGTATCCGATCGCCGGTGCTTGGCGGCGAAAATGGCGGTGATTCGCTGCACCACCGCGGAAGGATCGGCGTCATCTGACACCTGGGCATAAATGAGGTTCACCCGTTTGGTGCCCAGCAGTCGCTGAGCGGTGGTGAGAGGAATGAAGATCACGTCGTCCTGGTCCGTTCCCATGGCTTCCCCTTTGCGTTCCATGATACCCACCACGGTGAATGCCTGGCCCTGCAGCAAGATGGTCTCGCCCAGGGGGAGCTTTCCGCCGAACAACTCATCCACCACCGTCTGACCCACCACCGCCACCCGACGACGAGCCTGGATGTCTGTCTGCTGCACGAACCTGCCCACCAGCGGGTAGAAGTCCCTTATGGCAGGCAAGTCGGGCGTCACTCCCTGCACAGTAGTCTCCCAGGTCTCGCGCCCCCACTTGACGGTCACCGTCCTGCTGACCATGGGCATCGCCCGTACCAGTTCGGGCATCCTCTCCACGAGATCCTCGGCATCCTCCGCCAGCAGCGGGGGTCGGCCCGCGGAAGCGATCATTATGAGATTGCTGCCCAATGCCCGTATCTGGGAGGTTATCATTGCTCCCGCCCCCTGCCCCAGCGATATCAGGCAGACCACCGCCCCGACACCGATGATGACGCCCAACATGGTGAGGAACGACCGCAGCTTGTTGGCAGAAAGCGACCGCCAGGCCGCGCGCAGGTTCTCAAGCATCTTTGGCCATCACCTCTTCGCGCCCGTTCCTGTAGTCCCGTTCCACGCGGCCGTCCCGCAGGAGCACCCGTCGCGGCGCTCGCTCGGCGATGGCCGGATCATGTGTCACCACCACCACCGTGACTCCCCGCCGGTTCAGCTCTTCGAACAAGTTCATTATCTCTCCTCCGGAGCGGGAATCGAGGTTACCAGTGGGCTCGTCGGCCAGGATCAGCCGGGGGTCTCCCACCACCGCCCGCGCGATGGCCACCCTCTGCCGCTCACCCCCCGAAAGCTCGGAAGGCAGATGATGTATCCGATCACCGAGACCCACCAGCTCCAGTACTTCCCGCGCCCGTCGCCGCCGTTCGCGCCGGGGCACCCCCCGGTAGAACAAGGGCAGCTCCACGTTGTCCAGGGCGCTGAAGCGCGGGAGCAGGTTGAAGGTCTGGAACACGAACCCCACCCAGCGGTTGCGGAACTCGGACAGCTGGTCGTCGCTGAGCTGCGTCACGTCCCGCCCGCGCCAGAGATAAGTCCCGCTGCTGGGGCGGTCCAGACAACCCAGGATGTTCATCAGGGTGGACTTTCCGGAACCCGAAGGGCCCATGATGGCCAGCATTTCGCCCTCTTCGATTTCCAGGTTGATGTCCTCGAGGGCGCGGACCAGGACCTTTCCCATGCGGTAGACCTTGCCAACTCCCTGCAGACGGATCACATCACCCACCTCCTGGCCGCGGGCGTCGGCCGGGGACCGGCATTCGCGGGAGCCGACCAGGGATCTGCAGACCTGACGGGACATCGGGCGGGGTCAGCAGTACTCGCTGTCCCTCGGTGAGTCCCTGCAACACTTCTACCCAGACGTCGTTGGAAGCACCTAGCTGGACCGTCACCGGGACCGGCCCCTGGCCGTCCTCCAGCACGTAGACCACCTTGCGTCCCCTGATCTCTCGCACTGCCTCCACCGGTATCATGAGCACGTCGGCCTTTCTCTCCAGGAACACGCTGGCGGTACCAGTCATCCCGATGCGCAAACCGTCAACCTCATCGATCAGAAGCTCTACCTGGTAAGTGGTGATCCCCTCCTGCACCGTACCCTCAGGACTGATGGCATGTACCACCGCCTGCAGCTCGCGGTCGGGCAGGGCATCAATGCTAACCGTTGCCTCCTGTCCCACCGCCAGCTTGGGCACATCCAGCTCATCCACCGGGATCACCATGAGCATGCTGGAGACATCGGCAATCTGGGCCACCACCGCGCCGGCACCCACTTGATCGCCCAGCATGACCTTCACAGAGACCACCGTGCCGGCACCGGGGGCGCGCACGACCAGTGATTCCAGATCTTCCACCGCTTCTTCCACCTGACGTTCCGCCTGGAGGACCTTGGCCATCTGTTGCGCCACGTCCGCCTCGGAATAAGCAGGGTTACGGTCCGCTCCCTCCAGCTCTTCCAGCTGCTCCCGCGCCTCCTCCAGATCCCTCCGCGCGGATTCCACCGCCAGCTCCAATTCGGGATTATCCACCCGGCACAGCAGCTGACCTGCCTGCACCCGCTCTCCAGAGGGAACCACCACTTCCAGAACACCTGACGCGGGGGCGCGAATTTCCTCCGAGGCCACCGGCTGCAGGGTTCCGTTGTACTGAACCAGGGTTGGCTCGGTTTCCTCGAAGGGGATGGTCACCACTGCCCTCATACCGTCGCAAAGCTGCCCATCCTTATTGGCCACCCGCACCAGGACTTCGTAGGCTGGTTTCTTGGCCACCTGGCCCACCGGGGCATCTCCCCGTTGGTGCACGGTACCCGCCAGCAGAAGATTCAGCCCGGGAACCCAGACCTGACACTCCTGCCCGGGAGTGAAGTACTCTCGGTGGTCCTCGGTGATGAGGATGCGGGCGTGCATGCTCTCGCGATCCTCCACCACGCCCAGCAGCTCCCCCCCGGTCACCTCGGCGCCGTCCTCCACCTCCCAGCTCAGCTGTCCGGAGCAGGGCGCAGACACGCTCAATCTGGCCCACTCCCGCTCCCTGGCCTCCAGTTTGAGCTCCGCCTGCCGGACCGCCCACCTGGCGGCGTCGATTTCTTCCGCCGACGGAGGCTCGAGCATTTCCTCCAGCAGTTCCCGCTGCTTCTCCAGGGCGCTGACCGCCTGCTCGTAGGTCACTTCCAGGTCGGGGTTGTCGAGTATTATCAGGACGTCCCCCGGCTGGACCTGGCTCCCTACCTCCACCCGTACGGCGGCCACTGTCCCCGGTACCTTGGTCCTGACCGTCCAGCGCTGCAAGGGGGCCAGCACTCCGCTGTTGCTCACGGTCACCTCGAGGTCCCCCCTGCGCACGGGAACGGTGAGGTACTGTTGCGTGGCGGAAGCGCCCGGGTCTGCCCGCCAGTAACGCCACAGCCCCGCTCCCACCAGGACCAGTGCGATCACCACGATCAAGACCACAGCTACTCTCCGCACCGTCTCCCCTCCCCACGCTCTCAGGTTGGCTCATCCGGAAAAGCTTATAGCGCATCATTGTGACAGACTGGTGACGAAACTTTGAACATCCCGCATGGGTCAGCGACTGAGGGCAGGCGCAATGACTTTTACCGGGAACCGATACAAATACGTATTGTATATGGTGATGTTTTTCTCCGGGAACTGGTAGGAGGCCTTCACGGTGACCGCAACTTGCACCTCGAACTCGCCGCTGCGCTCCCACACCACCTCGAATTGCCGGCCAGGGTGGGTCCACGCCTCAACCTTGGTGCAGTACGGCAGATCCCGGGGGAGGTCCACCTCCACCCGATAGCGGGCCGGGAGCCCCACCATCCACTGCCGCGGGCCGTGCACAGTCACCGAGGGTGCGGGCTCAGTGAGGGTCTCCAACTCAAACCGCACCGGCTTGCCCACCCTGGCTTCCGCCTCGCTGACCGTCACCTCCCAGGTCAGGTACCGCAGGACGTGACCGCGATTGTCCACTGACCGCGCCCAGGGGCGGTAGCTGCCCGGCGTCCGATATGTGTGCTCCAGCGTCCACCGCACCACCTCCGGATCGTCCAGCTGGCCAGTGGTGCCATCTCCCAGATCCCAGACCCATCTTTGATGATAGGTGCGCTTCTCCTTCTTGGAGGTGGTCAGACGGCGGGCGGTCTTCACCACCACCGTGGGCACATCGGCGGGCTCCTCCTGGGCGGCAGCCGGTGCCACCAGACGGGGATGGAGTTTGAAGACCGCGCCGGTTCCCGTCGCCGGCGGGTGTTCATGCTCCTCCTTCGAGCCCCCTGGGGATGAGGGCCAGAACTCCACCTCCAGCCTCACCGGGACCTGGACCCCCGGTTGAAACCGCCACCAGTCCTCAGGCACCAGGCGGAAGCCCACCGACACCCGCTCCACCCGGGTCCCGAAATCGAGTACGTCCAGCGCCCAGCTCCACAGGCCTCCCGGCAGCGAGCGGACGGGAGCCGAGCACCGCTGCTGCTCATCCCCCGAGCATTGCTCCGCCCACACCTCCAGCCGCCAGCCCTGGGGTACCGGGTCGCGGTTGTAAAGCATCAGTCGCAACTGCCCGTCGCTCTCGCGCCACTGCCCCGCCTCCACCACCACCCAGCTGGGCCGGTCACCCAGGGCCAGGTACTCCCGACGCACTCTCCACGGTCCCAGCCGCCACGGCCGGGGACGGCGGTCTGGTCGCAAGGTGTCCACCACCGGGCGCTCCTGTTTGAGGGCCCGCAGGACCACCGCCTGGGCGGCCGGAGAACGTGCCAGATGCCAATAGTTCGCGGACCATATCCCACCACACACCCATACTTCGTCTTCCGGTCCCAGGGGGAGGACGGTCTCGGCCAGCTGCAGGGCCAGGTCGTTAGGCCCCACTCCCGCCCACAGGTAGCTCCACGGCGAAAGGGACCTGCCCGCCACCGCCACCCACCGGCGGGGTCCTACTCCCTGGCCATCACCCCACGCCTGGTTGAGCTGGCGCATGAGGATATTGCACGGGATGTGGAGCTTATCAGTGCCTTGCCCAAAGGGTATCTCTTCCGGCAGCAGCCGGGCCAGGGCGGTAGAAGAGCCACCGCAGCCCAGCAACAACTTGCCCCGGTCCGCCACCAACCCCGCGAGGCGGTCCACCGCCCACCGCGCACCCTCGCCGGCCGCCCGCAGTGCCAGGCGGAAGAGGTATTGGGCGACTACCCGCTGCCACGCGCTGCTGCCGTCCGGCAGGCACCAGGCCAGCCAGTCCGCACCCTGAGCGGAGAGGGACTCGCCGATAGCGCGATAATGGCCCATCACCAGCCCGCAAAGCCGGTAGTATCCCAGGGCGGTGTGCACCTCCTCCGCCACCGGCTCCCGGGGAAGTCCTCCCAGCGGCCCCGGCAGCGGATCCCGGGCAGACTGCAGCCACTCCTCCAGGAACGGACCATGGTGCTCAAGAAGCCACCCCTGAAAAGAACGGAGGCGCCAGTCCCAGCGGTGGTGAAAACGCGACTGCACAAATTCCCCGTAGAGGGCACTCCCGCGGTCGGCCGCGCTCTCCAGCTCCCGTCGGATGTGGGGAGGTGTCCCCGCGGGTCCTTCGGCAATCATCTCCGCCAGCCTGACTAAGAATGCCAGCCAGGATCCGCGGTTGGGAGGTCCCAGCATGATGACGGTATCCACCAGATCCTCCGGATGATCCAGCGCCGCCCAGTACCGCACCGCCACCGAGGTGAGTCCGTGACAAATGATGTCCAGCTTGCCGCCACCCGCCCGATTGCCGATCTCTCTCAGTGCATCATCCAGCCAGGAGGTGGCAAGGGAGATGGGATCGGGATCCGGCAGTTCCGTACAGTCCAGGATGAACAGATCCTCGCCCGGCCGGTAGCCCTCCCGGCACAGCAGGCCCAGCAGTCCTGATGGTTCCTCATCGGCCAGCGAACCCCAATACTGTTCCTCCCCCGGTCCCTTGAGCACCACCACCGGCCCGGCCGCACGAGCTACCATCGCATTGCTCAAGACGGCCGTCGCGGTGAGGATAACCACCGCCAACCTACTCACGGCGTGATCCACCTACCGGCCGGCACGATCTGCTGGCGCCTGTAGCATCCCCAATGGATCACCCGCACGCACATCATGGGCAGCCGCTCGGCCAGGGCTTCCTGGAGCAGATAATCCCACGAGGGCCCCGGGGCGGCGGTGATGACCTCCTGGGGGCGGCGCACCGCCAGCAGCTGCCAGCACTCCCCAGGGCGCACCAGGATGGCCTGGCCGAAAATTTGTCCCTGGACGGTGCCATCGCGCCGGATCCGCGCCAGCTCCAGGACCGGTGGGGGGTCCTCCTCCGACAGGGGGGTGAGGTTGACCCGCAGGGGAAGCCTCCGCAGCCACCGTAGCTCAGCATCGGCGATGACCCCGGACACCTCGGCCACCCGCACCACTCCCACCCGGCAACCCGGGGGCGGGCACTCCCAGCCCGGGGCGAGATACACCTGCTGACCGTCGGGGTCGGGCTCCAGAGGTAAGTCCACGGGTCTGGCCCCGTTGACGGCCTGATCGCTCACCTCCCAGATGCAAAGTATGACTAGGGAATCGGGACACCACGGCCGCCACCACCAGGCCAAACCGACAACCGCCAGGAATCCGATCACTACCAACAACTTACGGGACAGCAAGAACGGGCATCCCTCCTTTGGCAAATAATGGCAGGGATGCCTTCGACGTCCTCCAGCTTAATTCCTGTTTTTTCCATCTCGGCTCACAGAAACCTCCTGGCCTGCCGCAATATGTCGAGATTGCTCGGGTACCCGCAGGTGGCCAGGGCCTGTTCCCAGGAAAGCCAGTGGGCCTCCTGGACTTCGCCGGGAGCGGGTCGCGGCGGCTCCGGCCCTGGCAGCACCAACAGGTAATAGATGACCTCCTTGTGCACCGGGCTGCCGTCCTGCTCGAAACGGTAACGCACCCGGCCCAGATACGCCTTAGGCCGGCCGGTGAGACCCAGCTCCTCCCGCACCTCGCGCAGGGCCGCGGCCAGGTAGGATTCTCCCTCCTCCACCACCCCTTTGGGGAGGGTCCAGTAGCCGAAACGGTCCTTCATCATCAGCACGCGTCCATCCTCGGTGGCCAGCACTGCACCCGCCGACACCACATCAGGTCGCTCGCCCCCGCCGGCCCGGCCCAGCCATCCGGCATGAATCAGGCCCGCCAGCTGCTCTCCCGACCACCTCAACAGATGCGCTGCGTTCTCCATCAACTCCCGCGGATGGGCCGGGCCCCGGGCGAGGGAAAAGGCCGCCCAGGCCCCCAGCTGCTCGGGGCGGAAGTGGAGGTCGGCCATCTGTCCCGCCACCAACACCAGGGGCACCGCCTCTTCCATGGCCGCCTCCGCCACCGCGCGGACCACCTTCCCCCGCTCCGTTTGGGGGTCCACCCGGCCCTCGCCGGTGACCGCAAGGTCCGCTCCCCGCATCCAGCCCCGCAGCCCCACCAGGTCGGAGATCAGCTGCGCCCCCGGAACCAGCCGGGCACCCAGGGCCAGGAAGGCAGCTCCCAGGCCGCCCGCCGCCCCCGCCCCCGGGGCATGACGCACAGGCCTGCCACAGGATGCCTCCAGTATGTCCGCGTAGCGCTCCAACGCCTCGGCCAGACGGGCCACTTCTTCCTCGTCAGCCCCCTTCTGAGGGGCGAAGACGGGTGCCGCTCCCTCCGGCCCCACCAGAGGATTGTCCACATCCACCGCTACCTGGAGGTCGACCTCATGCCACCGCTCGGCAATGTCGCCCCATTGCAGGCGCCTGAGCATGCACAGCCCTCTCCCCCCGGGAGGAACCGGGTTGCCTTCGGCATCCTCTGCCCTCACCCCCAGCGCCTGCAGCATGCCCAGACCGCCATCGCAGGTGGCCGAACCCCCCAGACCCACCAGGATCCGCCGTGGTCCCAGGCTTGCGGCCGCTTTCAGCAGCTCTCCCACCCCAAAGGTGCTGGCACGCATCACGTCGCGCCGCGGCGGCGGTACCAAACTCAGGCCCGCCGCGCTGGCCATCTCCAACACCGCGGTGCGCCCGCCTTCCAGCAAAGCCACCGTGGCCACCACCTGCTCCCCCATGGGGCCGGTGACCGGAACCTTCCTGAGCTCACCCCCCAGGGCTCGAAGCAGTACCGCGGTGGTCCCCTCGCCCCCGTCCGCCATGGGCACCTCCACCACCTCCAGGGCGGGCCACCCCCTCCGCAGGCCCTCGGCCAGAGCTGCCGCCGCCTCGATCGCCCCAATGCTCTCTTTGAAGGAATCGGGAGCCACCACCACTCTCATCCGGATAACACCCCCCGCACAGCCGGTACCATCCGCCCTGTGACATTCTGCCCGAGGCTCCGGCCCTCCTACCTAGGGGAGGATTTGCTGCCACCACGTGGAAAGCTACCGGCGCAGCCGGCCAGCGAGGGGAGAGCCTTTGGAGTCCATCCGCAAGCTCAGATCACGAATCGTGGAGAACGTGCGCCGGGTGCTGGTGGGCCGCGACAAGCCGGTGGAACTGGTGCTGATCGCCCTGCTGGCCCAGGGACACGTGCTCATAGAGGACGTGCCGGGGGTGGGAAAGACCACCCTGGTGCGGGCTTTGGCAAAATCGGTGGGCTGCGAATTCCGCCGGATACAATTCACCCCCGACCTGCTCCCGTCCGACGTGACGGGGGTTTCGGTGTATGACCAGCGGACGGGCTCGTTTCAGTTCCGCCCCGGCCCCATCATGGCCAACATCGTCCTGGCCGATGAGATAAACCGCACTTCCCCCAAGACGCAGGCCAGCCTGCTGGAGTGCATGCAGGAGCGCCAGGTGACGGTGGACGGGATAACCTATCCTTTGCCCGAACCCTTCATGGTGCTGGCCACGCAAAACCCGGTGGAGTACGAGGGGACCTTCCCCCTGCCGGAAGCCCAGCTGGACCGTTTCATGCTCCAGGTCTCACTGGGTTACCCCAACCTGGTGGAGGAAGCGGAAATGCTCACCAGATTCAGCGCCGCGGATCCTCTGGAGGAGTTGCAGCCGGTGGCCACCGCCCAGGACATCCTGGAGGCCCAGCAAGCGGTGCGTCGGGTGCGGGCAAATAGAGCGGTCAGAGAGTACGTCGCCCGGGTAGTCCACTCCACCCGGCATCACCCCCAGGTGCACCTGGGGGCAAGCCCCCGGGCCACCCTCGCCCTCTTCCGCGCCTGTCAGGCCCTGGCCGCCAGTCGCGGACGCAGCTACATCATCCCCGACGATGTCAAATTTCTGGCACCGGCAGTGCTAGCTCACCGCCTGCTGCTACGCCCTGAGGCGCGATTGGAGGAAGCCACCGGGCACTCGGTGATACAGTCAGTGTTGAACCAGGTCCCGGTTCCGGTGGGAGATGTGGATGATACGCCTGGCGGACCGTAGCTTTTGCCTCCTCTTGCTGGCTTCCTTCATCTTCGCCCGCACGGTGGGCGGCGAGCTCCCCCACTACATCTTCTACTGCCTGGCATTGCTGATGACATCCAGCTACCTGTGGGTGCGCCACCTGGTGCCGCGCCTGACCTGCACCCTGACCCCCGACCGGCGAACCCTTGCCGCTGGGGAGGACTTGCAGGTGCGGGTTTGGCTGTACAACGAGGGCATGCTGCCTGCGCCCCTGGTGGAGATCGAAGACCTGACGGCGCCTAACTTGGCCGACGATTCCCCCCGACGGCAGTTGCGGTCCCTGGGACCGGCCCGCAGTGCGGTGACCTCCTACCGTATCACCGCTCTGCGCAGAGGTCACCACCAGCTGGGGCCGGTGCGGGCGAAGGTGTACGACCCCCTGGGGATCTTCGTGGCCGAGGTGAAGTTCCAGGAGTCGGGCTGGCTCCGCGTGCATCCCCCGCTGAGGCGGCTTGAGACCATGGACATTCCGGGGGTAGAACCCCTGGGCAGGGTGCGCACCCGGCGGCGGGGATGGGAGGATCCCACCAGCGTGGCCGACCTCCGCCCTTACCTCCCCGGTGACCCCCCTCGCCACATCCACTGGAAGGTCACCGCCCACCGGGGTGAGATCTACCTCAAACAGTTCGAGCTGTCCACCAGCACCGTGCTGTACCTGGTGCCAGACCTTCAATCCCGGGTGCACGCCGGCGAGGGCCCCGACAGCACCGAGGAACGAATGGTGGAAGCCGCACTGGCCATCGCCTATTACGCCCTGCGGAAGGGCATGCCAGTGGGTCTGGCCGCCCACGGGCGGGAGCGAATGGCGCTTCCTCCGGCCAAGGGATTGAGACGGCTGGGGGATCTGCTGGAGGCCTTCACCGCCCTTCGCGCCGACGGCGAGGTCCCGCTGGGATCCATCCTTAGCGACGAGCTGCGGACGGTGCCCCCCCGTTGCACGGTGATTGCCCTCACCCCGGTGTGCGACCGGGACACCGCACTGGGTCTGGCCACACTGATGCGGCGGGGAATCGCCGCCGGCCTGGTGCACCTGCCCGCTTGGAGCTACGATGGGCGGAGAGCGCCATCGCAGGAAGAAGAGCGCCACCTGCAGCGGCTGCGGCGGCTGGGGGCGAGGATATGGTCGCTGCCGCGGGAGGCCTCCTTGGCGGCTGCTCTCGGGGGTGAGGGGATTGTCCGACGGGCGTGAGCGCACCGGCCGGCTGCTGGCCCGGTCACTGGGTTGGGTCACCACCCTCATCGTGGCGCGCTCTCTGGCCCACGCCCTGAGCGTTCAGCCCACCCGGTGGTTGTACGGTGCGATCCTCGGGATGTCCCTCCTCGCCTGGGCGGTGGTCAGCTTCCGCGTCGCGCGGGTGACGGCGGTGGCCCTCGGGGGCGGGCTCCTGGCAGCGGCGCTGTGGAAACGGCCCCAGTGGCTGGTGGCATCCTGGAAGTTGGTGCTGGATTGCGGGAATTTCCTGGGTGCCTGGCTGGCTCAGGCGGATCCCCAGCTGACAGTTCCCGTGGGGTACGCGCTGCTGATTGCCGCCAGCGGCCTCCTGGGGGCAGTGAATATCACCCTCGCCGACCGCGGCCGGCCGGCGGCCGTGCTGCTGGTGGGAGCGGTGATCCTGTCCGTGGAGTGGCTGCTGTATGTGGACCGGGCCCTGTTCTACCTCAGCGCGCTGCTGGTTCCCTGCGCCCTCCTCCAGGCAGTGACCCTTCACCGGCGCCGGGGGCTCAGATTGGCCACCGTCGGGATGGGCAACATTGATCTGTCCTGGCAGCACCTGGTGTGGGTGCTGGCCCTGGCCCTGTGCATCGCGGCGGTGGCGCACCTCCTGCCGCACCGCATCGCACCGTGGAGATGGGACGCGCTGAACGAATGGATCACCGATGTCTTCCCCGTGCTGGAGCGGCTGCGGGGGGGAGGGGTCGGAGGGCCAGGGATGTTCGGCTACCGCCTGCGGCACTCCGGGTACGGCACCGGAACCAAATTGGGTGGCCCCATCAGTCCCCGGCCAGGGGTGGCATTGCGGGTGGAGGTCCGGGGGAGCTGGCTGCCCGAGGTGCTTTATCTGCGGGGCACCGTCTCCAGCACCTACACGGGCAGTCAGTGGCTCACCACCGCGGGCGGCACGGAAACGGTACAACCCGGGGAGCTCCTTCCTTCCCGCATACCCTCCCACGTCCCGGTGGCCTACATCTCGCAGCGGGTCACCTTCCGCGAACTGGAGACGGTCAGCCTGTTTTGCGCGGGAGAGCCAGCCACCTTCCGCATCGCGGGAGCAACCCTCCTCCGGGACCGGGAGGGGAACATATTCCTGCGGCGCCTGCCCGCTGCTGGCTTCAGCTACCGAGTTCTGTCGCGCTGGCCGCTCCCCGATGAAAGGGCACTTCGCCAAGGGCCCGCCGCCGAGCCGCCGCCCGATCTGGCCGCACAGCTGAGCCTTCCTGATACCGTCACTGCGAGGACCCGCCGGCTGGCGCAGGCCATTTGTGCCTCCCACCCCACGCCATGGGAAAAGGCGGTAGCCCTGGAACAGTACCTCCGGGCCCTCCCCTACGAGACGCAGGTTCCGGCACCGGAACCGGGACGGGACTTCGTCGACCACTTCCTCTTCACCCTGCGGCGGGGGTACTGTGCGCACCACTCCAGCGCCCTGGCGGTAATGCTGCGACTGGTAGGCATACCCTCCCGATGGGTCCAGGGCTTCGCGGTTCCCATCCCCCCGCAGGTGCGCGAGGCAGGAGGAGGAGTGCTGGAGGTACACCATCACCATGCCCACGCCTGGGTGGAAGCCTGGATGCCAAATTTCGGCTGGGTGCTACTGGAGCCCACGCCCACCCAGCCCATTCCCTGGCGCCACGCCGGCCGGGCCGCTGTCCCCAGCTCCGGGCGGGAGCCGGCTGAAGAGACAGCACTGCCCGGCGCCTGGAGGGAAGAATTGGAGCTGTTCCATGAGCCCGAGCTAACAATGCCCCCGACTCCCAGCGCCTCTCCCCTCCGGTGGCCTCAGATTGCCGCGGCGATCGCGGTGGCGGTTGTTGGACTGAAGGTAGGCGTCTCGGTTGCTGCCAGTTGGTGGCGGTGGCGCCATCTGGCCGCCGGACCGGGGGATCTTTTCTGGGCCTGGCGGCAGCTGGAACGGCTCTGCGGCCAGTTCGGTCTGGGGAGACGACCCGCGGAGACCCTGCGGCAGTTCGCCGCCCGCCTCGAAGATCACCTGGCCGAGCCGTCGCGCCTGCAAGGACTGGTACGGGAGCTGGAAGAGGTGGCGTACGGAGGAGGCCAACCGCCCGCCCGACTGCTGCGCGAGGTGCGGTGGCTGTACGCATCCGTCGCCGTCGCCCTGCGGCGCCGGCACGGGTGGCCAAGATACCTCTGGAGGCGCTGGCTGACCATCTGAAGCTCAGCAGATCCTAGGCAGCGGCTCCCCGGTGACGAGGTGCAACTCCCGGGTGCCGCCCAGCGCGGTCTTCAGCAGAACCCGGCCGCTTCCCTCCCGCACCTCGCCCACGCAGCTGGCCCTTTGCCCCTCGGGAAGCTGCCGCCAGGCCTGGAGTATGGCGTCTGCTGCCTCGGGGGCCGCTACCGCTACCAGCTTCCCCTCGCTGGCCAGGTACAGCAGGTCCAGTCCCAGAAGCTCGGCCACCGCCGCCGCCGCCGGATCTGTCGGTAGGGCTTCTTCCTCCACCAACAGGTCGCACCGGCCCGCTTCGGCCAGCTCCTTCAGCACCGTTGCCAGTCCCCCGCGGGTGGGATCGCGCATCACCTTCAGGCCGGGGGCAAACCGCCGCGCTGCCCCAGCCAGGCGGTGAACCGGCCCGCAGTCGCTCGCCAACGTCGCCTCGCCCTCCAGCAGCCGGTGACGCGCGGCCAGTACCGCCACCCCGTGGTCGCCTATGGTCCCGGAGACCAGGATCCGGTCCCCCGGGGATATGCGCTCTGGCCGCAGGTCAGTGCCCGGAGGGATGTGCCCCACCCCCGAGGTGGTCACGTACAGCCCGTCCGCCATTCCCCGGGGGACCACCTTGGTGTCACCGGCTACCAGGCGGACTCCTACACGACGGGTGGCCTGTGCCATGGAGGCTACGATGCGCTCCAGGTCCGCCAGCCTCAGCCCCTCCTCCAGAACGAAAGAAGCGGTGAGGAAGAGGGGATCAGCTCCCAGGCAGCACAGATCGTTCACCGTACCGTACACGCTGAGGCAACCGATGTCGCCGCCGGGGAAGAACAGAGGGGACACCACGAAGGCATCTGTGGTGAGGACCAGGCACGGGCCGGGAAAGTCCACCCGGGCCGAATCCTCGAGGCGGCGCAGCGCCGGATCGTCGAGGTACTTGAGGAACACCTCCCTGAGAAGCTCTCGGGTGGCGAGGCCGCCATCGCCGTGGGCCAGGCTAACCACGCCTTCCAACCAGCTCCCCTCCCCTCTCGTAGCGGTAATAGGCCTGGCACGAGCCTTCCGACGAAACCATGCACGGGCCGCGGGGAGCGCCGGGGGTACACCCGTTGCCGAAGAGGGGACACTCGGGGGGAATGATGCGACCCAATAGTACCTCCCCACACCTGCATCCCGGCGCCGGCATGCTCTCCTCGGGCACGATGCCGAACCGTCGCGCCGCATCCACTGCGGAGTACTCCTCCCGCAAAACTAGCCCGCTATCGGGAACCACTCCCAACCCCCGCCAACGGGCGGGGGCGGGCCGGAACACTTCCTCCAGCAGGGCCCGCGCCCGAGGATTTCCCTGCGGGCGGACGGCGCGCCGGTAGCAGTTGTACACCGCGGGGTGGCCCGCCTTCGCCGCCCTCACCAGGGTGATCAGCGCACCGAGGATGTCCAGGGGCTCGAAACCGGCCACCGCTGCCGGGAGGGCGAATTCGCGCGACAGGAACTCGAAAGCCCGACTCCCGATCACCGTGCTCACGTGTCCCGGAAGCAGGAGCCCCCTGAGCGCGGCCCTCCCTGGCGACAGTAACGCCTGCAACGCCGGAGGGATCAGCTTGTGCAGCGAGACCATGCTGAAGTTGGACACCCCGCGCTCCACCGCCCGGCGGGCGGCCAGGGCAGCACCGGGGGCGGTGGTCTCAAACCCCACCGCCACCAGCACCACCTCACGCTCCCGCCGTTGCTGGGCCAACTTCAGCCCTTCCAGGGCAGAATATACCACCCGCACGTCCGCTCCCGCGGCCCGCGCCTCGGCCAGGCTCCCCGCTGACGACGGAACGCGCAGCATGTCCCCGTAGGTGGCCACGGTCACCCGCTCCGTTTTCGCCAGTCGGACCACCGCCGCCAGATCCGAGTCGTCGGTGACGCATACCGGACACCCCGGCCCGCTGCGCAGTTCCAATGGCCTGATCAGGGAGCGCAGCCCGGCGCGCGAGACCGCCACCGTGTGCGTCCCACACACCTCCATCATCAGCATGGGCTCGTCGCCCACCAACTCCCGCAGGTGCGCCAGCAGGCGACGTCCCAGCTGAGGATCGGAGAAAGCCTCAAAGATGTTCGACGGCACGGCGCCACTCCTCCAATGACCGACGGGCCTCCTCCTCGTCCAGCACCTGTAGCGCGAAGCCCGCGTGCACCAGCACCCAATCCCCCACCCGCACTTGTGGTACCAGCGTCAGGTCAACCCGCACCTCTCCCGCTGCCGTCCTCACCCATCCAGTGCTGCCCTGGATCCTCGCCACCTGGACGGGCACCGCTAGACACATGACGCACACCTCCAACTGGCTACCACCGCCTGCCCCAGGCTCAGGCCCCCGTCGTTGGGGGGTACCCTCCTGGGCGTGAGCACCTCCCATCCGTCCCCCTCCAGCAGGGCGGCAGTCTCCTCCAACAACCGCGGATTCTGGTAGCAGCCCCCGCTGAGGGCCACCACGCCGGGCCAGCCCGCCGCCCGGGCCGAGCGAAGGAGGCGCAGCGTCGCGTGTGCCACCGTGCTGTGAAATCTGGCCGACACCTCCCGCGGGTCCCTGCCCGCCCGTACGTCCGCCAGGATGGCGGCCAGCATGGGGGAAGGGTCTATGACCCCGTGGTCCACCCGGATGGGATAGGGATCTCCTCCCTCCTCCGCCAGCTCACCCAGCTCGGCCGCCGCTTGCCCTTCGTAGGTGCTCTCCCAGCATACCCCCACCATGGCCGAGACGCAGTCAAACAGGCGGCCGAGGCTCGAAGCCCAGACGATGCGGAGATCCTCCTTGAGCATCCGGTAGCCCCACCAAATCTGCCGGGCCACCCTCGGGTAGACCTCGGCCAGGCAGCGCACGGCGTCCTCGCCCAGGAAATGACCCAGACAGGCCCCCGCCAGCACCAGGGGACGTCTGATGGCCCCCTCGCCCCCCGGGAGGGGCAGGTATGCGAGGTGGCCAAACCGTTTCACTTCCCGGTAGTCGCCCACCAGGAATTCAAACCCCCAAATCCGGCCATCGGCCCCATAGCCGGTGCCATCTGCCGCCACCCCCACCGCCGGCCCCTCCAGCCCCCACTCCGCCCAGCACGAGGCAACGTGGGCGTGATGGTGCTGCACCGGCACGCACCTCAACCCCAGGGATTCCGCCAGCCGGCGCGACGCGTAACCGGGATGGGGATCGTGGGCGCAAACGGCGGGACGGAAACGGAATAGCTGGCAGAAGCCGTGGAAGGCATCGCGCCAGGCCTCCTGGGCTTCAAGGTAGTCCAGGTCCCCCAGGTGCTGACTCAGTACCGCCTCCCCCTCCTGCAGGATGCAGAAGGTGTTCTTCAGATCTCCCCCCACCCCCACCACCGGTGGGGCATCCCGCGGCGAGGGCACTGTGATGGGTTCCGGCACCCAGCCCCGGGAGCGCCGGTAAAACAGGGAACCTCTGGAGGTCAGCCTCAGCACCGAGTCGTCGCAGCGGTTCTTGATTGGCCGGTCATGCAGCAAGAAGAGATCGGCCAGTCCTCCCAGTTCCCGCAGTGCCTGGTGGTTGTCGATGCACAGGGGCAGACCCCGCGGGTTGCCGGAAGTCATCACCAGGGCGTCGCAGCCGCCCTCAAACAGGAGGAGATGCAGCGGGGTATATGGCAGCATGGCACCCACCGTCCTCAACCCGGGGGCAATGCCCGGCGCGAGGCAGCTTCCGGGCTTGCGCCGCAACAGCACGATGGGGGCCCGGGCGCTCTGCAGTAACCCCGCCTCCTCGTCGGCGATCACGCAGTATCTGCGCACCGCTTGGAGATCCCGGAACATGACCGCCAGGGGCTTCGCCGGCCGCCTCTTGCGCCCCCGCAGCTTGGCCACCGCCCGCTCATCGCGAGCATCGCACGCCAGGTGAAAGCCTCCCAGTCCCTTCACCGCCACCACCCCGCCGGCGGCAATGGCACGGTGAAAGTGCTCCTCCCACCTCCCCGGGAGTTCCGTCCCGTCCGGCTTGGCCGCCCAAACCCGGGGGCCACACCGGGGGCACGCGTTGGGCTGAGCGTGAAAGCGCCGGTCAGCGGGCTTGGAACACTCCTCAGCACAGAGGGAACACATGGGGAAGCGTTTCATGGTGGTCCTCGAGCGGTCATAGGGCATCGCCTCGATGATGGTGAAGCGCGGCCCGCAGTCGGTGCAGTTGATGAAGGGGTACCGGTAACGGCGGTCGCCCGGGTCGCGGAGCTCACCTCGGCAGGAATCGCAGGTGGCAACATCGGGGGGTACCGCGGGCCTCGCCCTTGAGGCCCCGGCAGAAGACACGATATGAAACCCCTGCTCCCCGCGCGGGGCGGTCTCCTCCCAGCTCAGGTCCTGGACTCGTGCCAGGGGCGGGACCTCCCGGGGCAGCCTGCGCAGAAAGGCTTTCAAGGCTTCCGGGGTTCCTTCCGCTTCGATGTGCACGCCGTCCGGGGTGTTTCGCACCCAGCCGCTCAGCCCCAGCTCAACGGCGAGGCGATAAACAAAAGGCCGGAACCCGACCCCCTGCACGGTCCCCCGTACTTGAACGCGATAGCGTCTTATCTCGCCGATACATCCATCCTGGCGCGAAGCCATGCTATCCATTCGTCAACGCCTTCCTCCGTCCGGCAGGACATCCGGATCCATTCCAGCGCCGGATTCAGTGCCTCCAGGTCCCGCGCGAGCACATCCCAGTCGAAATCGCACGCTTCCGCCAGGTCGGTCTTGTTCACCACCAGGAGGTCCGCTTTCCGCACCACCAGCGGATACTTGGCCAGCTTGTCGTGGCCTTCCGGCACGCTCAGCATCATCACCCGGTAGGATTCCCCCAGATCCCACCCCGCCGGACATATGAGGTTGCCCACGTTCTCAATGGCCAGCAGATCGATCTCCCCCAGTGGCAGCTCTTCCAGCGCCGCCGAAACCATGGAAGCATCCAGATGGCAGGCAGTCCCGGTATTGATCTGTACCACTGGAATCCCGAAGCGCTCCAGCCGGGCCGCATCTCGATCGGTGGCCAGATCGCCTTCGATCACCGCCATCCGCACGCCAGGACCCAAACGGCGACAGGTGACCTCTAGCAGGCTGGTCTTTCCGGCCCCCGGGGAGCTGATGAGGTTAAGGCATAAGATCCCGCGGGACCGCAGGAGCTCGCGGTTGCTGCGGGCAATCCGATCGTTGGCCTTCAGCAGGTCCTGTCCCACCTTGATTCGAATCACGCCGTTACTCCCCTTCATACCAGTCGAGCCTGATCTCGTCGCTTCCCTCCAGCTCCACCCCGAACTGCTGACATTGAGGGCAGCGGTACTGCCACCACGAGGCGGTGAACTCGTGCCGACAATGGCGACACCGTGCCCGTGCCGGCTCCACCTCGATTTCCAGTTGCGCCGCCTCGGTCCGGTCGTCCTGTGTCTTCAGGACATCGAAGGCGAAGTGCAAGGCTCGGGGATCGGCGCAGGACAAAGCCCCCATCACTACCCTCACCCGCCCGATGCGGCGGATGCCGCGCTCATCGGCGCTGTCACGCAGGGCATCGAGGAGTGCCCCGGCCAGGGCCAGCTCGTGCACCGTCCCTCACCTCCGGCCGGCCACCCGCGCCAGCACATCCACCAGTCGACTGGCCGCCCGCGCCACGTACTCGGTGGTCCCCTCCCCCCACCCTAGGTCGACCGCCTGCACGGCGAGGATGGCCGCCCGGCGACCCCGCGTACGGAGCAGCTGGACCAGCAAACCCAGCGGCAACCGGTGGGTGGACAGCTCCGTGGCATAGCAGGCGCCCTCATCGAGGAGGCGCACCGCACCCGGCTGCAGCCCCATCTCCCCCGCATCCACCAGCAGGACGTGGGTGGCACCGATCTCCTCTGCGGCATCAAGACACCGCTCGGGGGCGGTCCCACAGTCCAGGCAGACCCAGCCCTGGGGAAGCCGCCCCACCAGCTCTTGAACCACTTTGGCACCCACCCCGTCATCCCGACGGAACGGGTTTCCCACCCCACATATCAGAACGCACTTCCAGCCGCGAAGCAGTGACTCCAGCTCACTTTCAAGCCGAGCCCATCCCAACCTAGCGTCTCACCAACTCCACGTAGTGTGCGGCGCACGATATGCAGGGATCGTAGGCCCGGGCTATCATCTCCAGGTACTTCGTCAGCTGCACATCATCAGCTTCCTCGTGCATTCTGGTAACGCAGTTACGGAAATCCTTTTCGATGTTGGCCTGGTTCTGTGCCGTGGGCGTGACCACGTTGGCCTTGACCACCCGGCCTTCGTCGTCCAACTCGTACTCATGATACAGTGTTCCCCGCGGCACCTCCGTCCCAGCAATACCCACGCCCGCCTTGGGACGGACCTCGACCGGGGGCTCCTGCTTGAGACCCCGCCGGAAAAGATCCTCGATGATATCGATGGCCCGCTCGAAGGAATAGAGCGTTTCCACCGCCTGCGCCAGGTTGTTGTGCAGGCTGTTGTCGGACGGTATGCTGATGCCCGACTGCTCCAGGGCCCGAGCTGCCCGCGGGGTGAGGGTGCTGGCGAACAGATTGACTCTGGCCAGAGCGCCCACCATGAACGGCTGCCCTCCAGGCAGGCTCTGCTTGGCAGACGTGTACGGGAGGACCTTTTCCTCGCATACCTGCCGATAATCCTTCATCGCTATGACCCGGCCATCTGAGCACGCGATGCTGGAGCCAAAATAACTGAACAGATCCCCGTCCGGCTTCACCGCGTAGAACACGGTGGGCGCCTTGGTGAAGCTGGGGTAGTCCAACCCGGCAAACAGGGACACCGTCTCCTCCGCCGCCGGCAGGTATTCCTGGAGGCGGTCATGGAGCGTCCGCAGCTGATCCGCGCTCGGCACCTGGCCGAATCCACCCACCACTGGATTCTCCCCGTGAATTGGACGTCCCGAGCAGACCTCCTGGATGTCATTGGCCAGTTTCTTCATCTGCAACGCCCTCTCCACCACCGGTCCGTGATCGGAGACCATGGCGATGGCGCTGGGATACCCGAGGTAGTCGGGCAGGGCCAGGAAGTAGAGGTGTAACACGTGGCTTTCGATGAACATGCCGTGGTAGTAAAGTTCCCGCAGCAGCTTGGTCTGTTCGGTTACCTCCACCCCCAGAGCATCCTCCAGGGCCATGATGGAGGTTATCTTGTGCCCCGCCGAGCATATGGCGCATATTCTCGCCATCACGCTATGGACTTGGTCGTACTTCCTCCCCAAAGCAACCGCCTCGAAGAAGCGGGGCCCCTCGAATATGCTAAACTGCAGCTCAGATATCTTACCGTCTTCGATCTCCACCTTGATTCGCCCGTGACCCTCCACGCGGCTCAGGTGGTCCACCCGTATCTTCCTGGTCACCCCGCTCACCTCCTCACAGCTTCTCCTTCAGCTCGGTTGCATAAGCAAAGGTCCGTAGTGCTCGCTTGATGTCTTCCTCCGCATAGCCCTTCTCAAGCAGGATGCTGTACTCAGACGCGGTGTTGGCCTCTTCCACCGGACCGCGGCAGCCCCTGCACGCCACCCCGTGAGACGGACAGCGCGCGTCACACCCCGCCCGGGTGACCGGGCCCAGACACATGTCACCGCGTTCCTTGAGCAGACAGAGGTTTTCCTTGTACTTGCACTCCAGACATACCGGGTAGGTGGGGATCAGGGGCGTATCGCCCCGTAACAAAGAGGCAATGCCCGAAATGATCTCCGATTTCTCAATCGGACAACCCGGGATCTGCAGCTCCACCTTCACCACTTCGTGCAACGCCGCCACCTTGCGGGCCTCGTAGAAGTTCTCCTTGGTCCCGTACACGATCTGGAGCAGATCTTCGCGCTCACGATCGTTGGCAGCAGCCTGGATACCGCCGAAGCAGGCACAGCTGCCAATGGCCACCAGTATTCCCGACTTGCTCCGTATTTCTTTCAGGTAGTGCTCATCCTCCCGGGTGACCACCGAGCCTTCGACGAAGGCCACGTCGAACTCAGTCTCCTCGTTGTTGGACTGTGCCATGACGAAGGATTTCAGATCCACCGCCCCGACGATATCCAACAGCTCGTCTTCGCAGTTGATTATGGCCAGCTGGCATCCAGCGCAGCCCGTCAGCCCAAATATGCCAACTTTGGGTTTGGACACCGCGCTCACCCCTCCCTATATCATCTCAGGCAGCTTCATGGCGTCCCAGTAGGTGAAGATGGGGCCATGAATGCACGTGTACTTGTCACCGATCATGCAGTGAGCGCACTTCCCTACGCCGCACTTCATCCTGCGTTCCAGAGACATCAGGATCCGATCCTTGTCGATGTTCAGATCAACCAGATGCCGGAGCACGAACTTGTAGAAGACGGGCGGACCACATACTGCAGCGTAAGTCCGCTCCGCGTCGATTTCCTTCACGTACTTGAAGAGGTCAGTGACCATCCCCACGTCACCCGGCCACTTGCCCTCGTCCTCTTCCGGCACCGCCTCGACTGCCAGCAGGCACCTAATGTCGGGACGGTTCAGCAGCGATTCGAACTCCTCCCGGAACAGCATGTCCTTCGTGCTGCGGGAGCCGCACAGGAAAGTGATATTCCCGTACTTGTTCCGATTGTCCAGCAAGTACCACAGCAGACCGCGGATAGGCGCCGCTCCGATGCCGCCGGCAACCAGCAAAACATCGTGGCCCTCCATCTCCTCCACCGGAAAGCCGTTGCCGTAGGGCCCGCGGATGCCGACTAGGTCGTTCTCCCTTAGGCGGTAGAGAGCATTGGTGACCCTGCCCACCCGGTTAACGCACAGCTCAATCGTCCCCCGGCGACTGGCCGGAGAGCACAGGGAGATCGGCGCTTCCCCGGCACCCAGCACGCTAAGCATGACGAACTGACCCGGCCGGTAGCTGAAGCTCTCGTTCAGCTCAGGGTCTTCAAAGCGGAAATGGAATACGTAGCGATCCTTAACCGATTTGTCGATGTGGACCAACCTTGCCAGATGAGGCTTCAATGGGTCACTGTTGACGGCAAAGTCTTCAGCCAGCAACGCTCGTCACCTTCTTTCCGGTGATCTTCTGGAACACTTCGATCACGTTTATGTCAGCGGGGCAACCCGCGATGCAGCGACCGCAGCCCACGCACCCCAGCCTCTGGAACTCCGCTTTGAAGGAGTTGATCTTGTGCATGAACCGCATCTTGAAGCGGGTGGATCTTTCTGCCCGGAAGTTGTGGCCGCCGGCCACCAGCGCAAACTCTGGCTGCATGCAGTCGTCCCAGCGCCTTATCCGCACACCGCTCTTGAGATCCAGGTTCACCTCGTCCAGCACGTCGTAGCAGCAACAGGTGGGACAGGTAGCGGCACACGACCCGCAGCTAAGGCACTTCTTGCCGACCTCATCCCACACCGGACTGCTGAATCCAACCAGAATGGCCTGGGCGAGCCTGTGGGCATCGAGATCATGGCGGAACGCTTTCTGCCTTTCTTCCGCTCGCTGGTGGAAGGCCTCAATGTGCTCCTGTTCCACCTGCTTAACCAGGTCCCAGGATTCCCTCAACATCCTCTCGCCCAGACTGCTGCCAACCTGCACGAAATACTCTTCTCCTATGTCGGTGAGGAACAAGTCGAACCCTTCGTCCGCCGTATGAGATCCCATGGGTAGGCAGAAGCAATATTCGTCTGGAATGCAATCAACACCCACGATGATCAGCCTTTGCCGCCGCGCCCTGTACTTCGGGTCAGGGTACTTCCAACTCGTCACCCTGTCAAGCAGGGCCACAGCATTAATGTCACACGGGTGCACTCCAAACAGCACCGTGCGCTTCTCTTCGACCTCCGGTTCCACGAACCCCTCGCGCGTGCTGAACCGATACTGCTCTTCCTTCGGTGGGAACAGGTATTTCTTCACCGGCAACAAGGTCCGCACCTGATCCAGCGCCAGGTCGGAAAAGCTGGCGGCGGGACCGAACACCACCAGGCCAGGCTTCACCTGCACCGGCCCGTGAAGCTCACCGAAAACCCCCAGGTTCTTGTAGAACTGCGCGGCGTATTTCTTCGGCAGTATCCTCACGCTGCCTTGGCCCAACAATACTTCCGTAGCCATGCCGATCCAAACACCTCCATCTTGGGGAACTCACCGCCGGCGAGGCGGTCACCGTGTGCCACAGCCCTCCTTCCCCTCGAGAATGGCTGTCCGGTCGCAAGTCACCTGCAATCTTCCCCCATGGAGCGCGTCTCTGTGGGCCAGCCTCTGGAAACATGTGCTCCAGCCACCTAAACTTCGCCACCTGCAATAAGAATCCTCCTTGTCCTCCCCCCACGCTGGTGGTACAATGCACCTGACGGAAAGGGGGCAGCAGGTTGGGCATCATACGAGTGGGCACCTGCTCGTGGACCGACCCCACCATGGCGCGCGCCTGGTACCCCGTCAAAGTCCGGACCCCCGCCGGCCGACTGCGGTTTTATGCCCAGCACTTCGATACGGTGGAAGTTGACTCTACCTTCTATGCGCTGCCTTCAGCGCGCAATGCCACCCTCTGGGCCCAGCGTACGCCCGCCGGGTTCACCTTCCACATCAAGGCATTTGGGCTGATTACCCGCCACAGCATCCCCGAGGGCCGTCTGCCGCCCTCACTCCGGCACCAGTTTCCGTACCAGCTGACCCGGTACGGCAACGTGAAGAACCCTCCCCAGGACATGATAACAGAAGTGTTCCGTCTTTTCAGGGAGGGAATCGAACCCTTGCGGCTTGCCGGCAAGCTGGGATTGATACTGTTGCAGTTCCCCCCCTACTTCACCGCCGAGGACCAGGGTACCCGCAGGAGGAACGCAGCCTGGATAGTGCGCTGCCGGCGGGAACTGGCCGACTACCGGCTGGCGGTGGAATTCCGCCATCGCTCGTGGGTGGAGGGCAGCACCCGCCAGTGGGTGCTGGACTTCCTCCGGGATCACCACTGTACCTTCGTCTGTGTCGATCAGCCGGCGCTGCCAGCGCGGAACGTCCTTCCGCGGCTGACGGTGGCCACTGCGGAGGTGGCTTACGTACGTTTCCACGGTCGCAACCGCAGCAGCTGGAATCGCCGGACCGAAAGCGCGGCGGAAAGGTTCAAGTACCTATACACCGAAGAAGAGCTGCGGGAATGGGTACCGGCCCTGCGTGCGCTGGCATCCCAGACCCGGGAAACCTTCGTGATGTTCAACAATTGCTTCGGAGACTACGCCCCTCGCAACGCCCTTCAGATGCGCCTGTTGCTGGAAGCGGACTGAGCGCGTCAGGTGCGGAGTTCCACCACGTCTCCGTCCCGCAGCACGTACTCGCGGTCCACCAGCTGCCCATCGAAGGTATCCCGTCCCCACACGCGCGCGCACTTGAGCTTGGCCGCCAGTTCCTTGTGTATCGCCCGCGCCAGATCCATCACCGTGGACCCCCGGGGGAGGACGTACGGAGCATCCAGATCTGGCTTCTGACCGGGAGCCTTGGTGTACACGCGGACGGAATTCAGCAGGAGGAAAATGAAGGAACGCAGGCGATCGAGTCCCTCCCCGGTGCGCACGCACACCGGCACCATGGGCAGGACCAGGTTTCTGTCCCGCAGCAGCGCCCCCAGCAGTTCCAGGCGGTCGGAGGCTCCCGCTGCGTCCGCCTTGCATCCAGCCACCACCGCCCGCTTGGCAGTTCGCGCGCCAGCTGCCGGTGGTTGGTCATGGGTCCATTCGGGCTCACGCAGCTGGATCCCCGCCCGATCCAGCAGAGCCAGGGCCTCGTCCACCTCGCTCAGCAGGTCGTCACTCCCCAGGTCCGCCACCAGGCACACCCCGTCGGCGTTGCGCACCATGCCCAGCAGCCAGCCCGGTGAATCCGCGCACAACGGCGGGGTGTCCACCAGCTGTATCTGGACCTGCTCGTAGATCAGCATTCCGGGCATCGGTCGCCGGGTGGTGAACGGGTAGGGCGCCACCTCCGGCGAGGCGTTGGTGAGCGAGGCCAGCAGGGAGGACTTGCCGGCGTTGGGGGGCCCCACTAACAAGACCTGCCCTGCACCTTCCCGCTCCACGTGCCAGAAGGGTCTCTGTTTGGCAACCGCCGGCCGCCGCTTCATCTCCGCCCGCAGGCGGGAAATGCGACGCTTGATTTCTGCCTGCATCTTCTCGGTGCCTTTGTGCTTGGGTATGGTGCGAAGCATCTCCCGCAGGGCGGCCAGCTTATCCTCCAGGGTCACCGCCTGGCGGTACCTCTCCTCCGCCTCCAGGTACTCGGGCGTAAGGTTGGCGGGCACCTGTTCATACCCTCCCCTTGGTCCCACTTCCGATTCAATTGTACCTCATGCTCCATCCACTACTGGCCACGCGCAAGGTGATCGGTGATCAGCTCCACCAGCCTGTCCACGTCCTGGTGAGACAGTACCGGTACATCGGAAGAGGGTGGTTCTCCGTCCACCACCGCCAGAAGCGATCCGGACCCCTCCTCCGCCCCCGGCCCCACCCATATCTTGACACCGCAAAGGTGCTTGCCGCCTTCCACCAGGACCAGGTCCACCTCACCGAGCATCCCCATGGCCTCGGCCAGGTCCACCGGTCCCCGCCGGCGAACGAAGCATTCCTCCGGTCCCACGAAGCCCACGGCATCTGCCCCCGCCCCGTACAGTCGCTGGGTGTCGGTGCCTGCCACCTCAACCCTGGCCCGGCTGCGAGACCTCTTGAGCACCCCCACCCTCAGCCCCCGTTTCTTGAGGCGCTCCACCAGTCTCACCAGGAGGGCAGTCTTGCCGCGTCCCGAGTAGCCGGCCACGAACACTACGCGATCAGTCACCAGGAGATGCCTCCTGGACCAAAGCTCGCGCCCGGCGATAATCTTCTCGCGTGTTGATGTTGAGGAAGAGACGCTCAGGGGCACCGAACTGGCACAGCGTTGGCTCCTCCACTGCCCGGACCGGCAGGCCATCAAACAGCGCCGTCACCTTCCGGATCCCCCGCGAAACCAGCGCCGCCGCACGCGCAGCCAGACACGTGGAGTACACCGCACAGAGAGGTTCCCAATGAGGGCCCACCCGCGGCACCACCGCCACGTAAGGAGGCTGCGCCTGCCGGACGAGCAGGGCCACCAGCTCGGGGGGCACCAGGGGCATATCGCAGGCCAGTACGAAGCAGTATTGGCCTGCTCCCGCCGAGAGTGCCGCGTGGATTCCCCCCAAGGGCCCGGCTCCCACCCAGCGATCCGGCACCCGCTCGCCGTAGCCGTCCAGCGACGGATCAGAGGAGATGACCAGCACCCTCGGCAGTACCGCCCTGACCACCCCTAAAGCATGAGATAGCAGCACCCCGCCTCCCCAACGCAACAGCGGCTTGCTCTTCCCCCCGAGCCGCCTGGACCGGCCTCCCGCCAGCACCGCGCCGTAGGTCTCACCGATCATCTGCGCAGCACCTTTCCCCCAGCCGCTCAGGGTTTTGCCTTCCCGCGCGCAGAATCGCCACCCCCCGAGGTGCCAGCGCTGGTCCGACCGACCTCCGTCGTTGTCTCCTCCGCACTCCCCTCTCCGGCGGCCTGCACCGCGATCTTCACCCCCACCGGCCCCAGCAGGGCAAACACGATGGCCGCGCCCAGTACCAGGGCGGTCACGGTCCTGCCCAGCTCAGGAAAGCGCTGCTGGACCATGAGCATCATTCCGATGCCCACGCCTCCCGTGGGCAGGAGCGCGAGGCCGATGTACTTGGACACCACCGAGGGATAACGCGCCAGAGTAGCCCCCGCATAGGCCCCAAACACCTTTCCCAGGGTGCGGCCCACCACGTACAGTGCGCCCAACCAGCCCACCTTCAACAGGTAGTCCAGGTGCAGGGATGCTCCCGCCAGGACGAAAAAGGCCACGTACACCGGATAGGCGAAATCATCGATGTGGTCCATGATCCGCTTGGCGCCGCCCAGGGAGTTCACCAGCACCATCCCTGCCATCATCTCCGCCAGTAGCGGCGAAAGATGAAAGGTCGTGGCCACCCCACTGCACAGGGCTATTGCCGCCAGCTGCACGGTGACCTGGGCGCTCTGGCGTCGTAGCGGACGCAACGCCCAGACCAGCAATTCGCCGAATGCCCCGCCCAGCAGCAGCGCTCCTACCACTTCCAGGATGGGACGTCCGAGGGCAGTGGCCAGGGAGAATGACTGCGTCCCGCCCAGCGCCCTGACCGCAGGTACGGCCAAACCGAAAACCAGTATGGCCAGGGCATCGTCAATGGCCACCACCGCGAGCACGGTATCGGTCAGGGTGCCGTGGGCACCCATCTCGCGCAACGTCACCAGCGTAGCAGCGGGCGCAGTGGCGGTGGCGATGGCGCCGAGCAGTACCGCCAGGATCCACTGACCGCTCGCGACTCCCACGAGTACAGTGGTGATGGCGAAGGCCGTCAATCCCTGCGCCATGGTCACCGTGACCACCCGCGACCCCAATTTCCGCAAATAACGCCACTCGAACTCCTTGCCTATGGTGAAGGCAATGAGTGCCAGCGCGAATCCGTTGATCACCGAAAAGGCACTCACCGTCTCCCGGGACAACAACCCGAGGACGTGGGGCCCTACCAGCAGGCCAGCCACCAGATAGCCGGTGACTGCGGGGAGCCTGATGCGATGGATGGTGCGTTCTCCGATGAAACCAGCCAGGAGCAGTAACCCCAGCACCAGCATGGGGTTCACGTCAACGCTACCCCCTGTCGCCGTTCAGTTTCACCATGCGATTAATGGGAATGGTGAAGAGGATTCCCGAGTTCGGCTCCTCTCCCAGCAGATCTTTCAGAGCTTCGATGGCACGCTCCACCTTGGTGTCATCGTCCACCACGGCGAAGATGGTGTGATTGTAGCGGGGGCCATCCCGCTCCATCAGCTTTCGCAATCCCGCGAAGATGGGGGCATCCTGAGCGAGTAGGCGGCGCATTCCAAAGCTCTCTACGATGGTGGCTCCTGGGATGCCTAACCGTACAAAGGTGTCCAACACCTCTCGTAGGCGCTCCGACCGGTTGAGCACCAGAACCAGCGCCTGCACCCAGCATCCCTCCTGCTATCAGTATAGCAGAACAGGCGTTTCGCCAAGCAATCACCGCCCGGTACCAACAGACCGCCCTCCGTGACCGCGGTGAACTCCACCCGCCACAACCTGGGCCCAGAAATGCACCGCCGGGCAGAAAGCCGCGCAGGACTGCATCACCTCGCCCGGGCTGCCCGGGGGGCAGCGGACGCCGGCCGGGTGTGGTGCGCTGGTCATTCCACCGGTCGCAGGTTCGCGAGCGGGACCCACCTCTCCTCTCCGTCGCCGAACCTGACTAAGGCCGCCGGTACCCGCTGGCCGGTTTCCAGCAACACGGGCCGGAACTCTACCTGAAGGACCCGACCCACGCGGAGGCCCTGCAGGGGACTGAAGGCACCAACCAGCGACCCAGGCCGCACCTCGGCAGGAAGTTCGGCCGGCAGCTGCACGTCAGGCGGCAAGATCAGCTCGGCGTACGGTTCGGCGGGACCGCCGGACAAGTAGATGGCCCTCCCCGCCAGGTTGCCGAGAACTTCCCGCACCCGCCGACCCATGGGTACCCGCCCGAACCCATCGGTCACCATGACGGTGGGGCCCAACCACTCTTCGCCCTGGTAGGGTCTACGCTCGGGGGCGCTGAGATCGGGATGGCAGTGGGCAACCAAGTACTCCTCGGGGGTGAGGGTTTCCACCCGGGCCCGCAGCTGGGCCAGGTCCCCCTCCGGGGCACCACCCACCACCAAACCGGCCACCCCCATGCGGAGCGCGGCCCAGAGTCCTTCGCGATCCACCCACCCCGGCCAGGCGACGATCTGGCCCGCGTGCGCGGGTTCAAGGGTATCCGGGGGCAACCGGTCGTCGCCCTCTCCCAGAAGCAGTACCGGCCCGCGACGGGCAGCTCCTACTCCCCCCGCTACACGCAGGCTGTGGCCGTCGGCCTCGATGACCACCGCCGTCATCTCCACCGTTTCCACCACCCGCCCGGGCAGGAGGGCACGAACTGCTACCCCCCGCTCCCGAATGAAGAGAAAACCGTGTTCGTAATCCACCCGCTCCACGACCCCGTCGGCGGGGGAGCAGTATTCCCGGACGCCCAGTCCGAATAGGTGGCTTTCCTCCACCAGCACCTCGCCCTGCTTGACCTCGTCCCCCTCTCTCTTCAGCAGGGCCGACCTGAAGTGATCCGGATCCAGGTGAACGCGCAGGCGGTGAACCTGACGACTGCCCGCGAAGCCTATCACGGTCTCCGGTTCCACTCGGTCTCCTACCGAGACCACGATCCTCCCCGGCCGCGACAGTTTCCTGGTCCGGCGAAGCGTTTTAGTCATAACGCCACCTCCACGCCGAGCCCCTGCTCCCGGGCCAGCCGGTAGGCAAAGGCAGCCACCGCCGTATCCAGCACCGCCAGGCCTACGGCCTTGAACACGGTGATCTCGTCATCCTGCCGTCGTCCCAGCTTACGCCCCAGCACGATCTCTCCTATCTCCCCATACACCACCTCCCGGTCCAGCAACCCTTCCTCCACCGGCCGGATCAGGTCGCCGGCCTCTGCCCAGCAGGCATCGTACGAGTCCACCACCACCCGGGAGGCGCGGCGCAGGGTGATCTCGTCGATCTCGCGCATGGTAGGAGTGAAGGAGCCAACTCCCGTCACGTGCATCCCGGGAGTCAGCCAATCCCCGGAGAAGACCGGCTCCCGGGAGGTGGTGGCGCACACCACTATATCCGCCCCCCGTACCGTCTCTTCCGGGTCCGGGGCAATCACCCACCGGATATTGCCACCAATCCGCCGGGTCATCTCCTCCACCAGGCGTTCTGATTGCGCCCGCCGGACGTCGTACACCCGTACCTCCTCCAGATCGAACAGCACCGACAGCGCCAGCAGCTGGGTGCGAGCTTGCACCCCCGCACCGAAGAGGGCAACCACCGAGGAATCCCGCCGGGCGAGATATTTGGCCGCCACCCCTCCCGACGCGCCGGTGCGGATGGCGGTGAGTCGGGCGGCGTCCATGAGCGCCAGCGGACGGCCGGTGTCTGCGTCCAGCAGGAGCAGGACACCCAGCACCGTGGGCAGCCCATGCCGGGGATTGTCCTCGTACACCGACACCACTTTCACACTGGTGGCAGTGGAAGCCCTCACGTACGCGGGCATGAGCAGGGTAGTTCCCCGCTCGGTCTGGACAGGCAGCCGCAGGGGCATCACCGTCCTGCCCGCGGAGTGCTCAGCGTAAGCCTGCTCCACGCACCTGATGGCCTGCCGCATCTCCAGGATGTGATCCAGGTCCGGCCCAGATAATACCAGCAAAACTTTCGCCTCCCTCTGTTCGCCCGAGACGTCCCCCTTCGTCGGTTGCGTGCGCCTGGGAGCCTGTATCCTGAGCTGCCCCCAAGGGAATTCCACCGGCGCCTGTCATCTACCTTCAACGACCGTAGGTGGTGCAGCCCTGGCAGATCACTCGGGCCGCCCTCACTTCCCCTGTTCCATTTCGGCAGGAATCCATGGCGGCCGGGGGGTTAGATGATGGTGGGGGCAGAGATCGTCTTGAGCAGTCGTGGAGGAGAAGTTGGAGTGCAGAACCCATGCCGTGTGGTCACAGACATCCTGACAAAGATTCGCCCCCAGCAATGCTCATACTGGCTACCGTATTGCCCGGCTCCTTGGTTCCTGGGGCACGGCGAGAAGCGTAATCCCCAAATGGACCTCCTGAGGAGGCAGACAAGAAGGCCAGGAGCGGCGTTCACCCAACGAACCTTCCCTCATGACCGCCTCTGGCGGCATTTTCCGGTGCTTGGCCCCCTTGTGAACCTCGATAAGGCACTACGTCAGCTTAAACCACCGCCCGCGCTGCCATAACGTGCCCTTCCCATCCCGGCCACGGCACGTCTTCGCCCCAACACTCAGGATCAGGCAGCCGCCGACCCCACAGCACGTCCGGCGGGATGGAAGGCCGGCGGGTATCCGGGTCGTATAGCGCTCTGGTCTCCCCCTCGACGAAGGAGAAGTCGCGCTGTTACTGATTAGCACCGACGGGTGGTCGGGCATCATGGGGGAGAACATTTCCGCGTCGAGGTTGTTCCCCTAACGGTCCTGTCGGCCAAGGGAGGTCATCACCCTCTGTCTGGGCCGGAAGGCACGGGTTCTTCAGAGGCGCGCATCATCTGTATGGCGGTAGACCGCTCAGCCCTCGCGGGTTCAGGAATGAAAACCAGGGGATGCCCCGAGGATAACTTCCCCGCGGCACAAATGCTGCTGTCCGGAAGGGATGCGCCAGCGTGAGACGAATGGGTCACAAGGACGCGAGATGGGACACTCAGGGGATTGGGGGCAACCAGAACTTCATGAGCGGAAACCATCTAGGCAAGCTCGGTATCATTGCTTTGGAGAGCTGTCGAGAACTGGGCGCCAAGGTTGACCGGCATCTCCAGGAGATTAGAGCTGCCGATGGCTATCCTCAAGGCTCGTTTTTGGTTCGCGCGTCGTCGACCCGCTTCGCCAACGGTGAGGGGAAGATCACTCTGCATGAGTCGGTGCGCGGAAAGGACATCTACATCCTCTCGGACATCGGCAACTACAGTTGCACCTACGAGTTATTCGGGCAGACCACGCGCGTTGGTCCCGACGAGCACTTCCAGGACATCAAGCGAGCCATATCGGCCATCGCCGGAAACGCCTGGCGGACAACGGTGGTCATGCCTCTCCTGTACGCGAGCAGGCAGCACAAGAGAAAGGGCCGAGAGTCGCTGGACTGTGCCATCGCCCTTCAGGAGCTGGAAAGGATGGGCGTCAGCGCCGTCATCACCTTCGACGCCCACGATCCAAGAATCCAGAACGCCATACCCCTTACCGGGTTCGAAAACTTGAACGCAACCTTCGAGATTATCGAGAAACTAGTCGAGCTTGGCGTGAGTCTGGACCGCTCCAAGATGGTGGTGGTCAGTCCCGATACCGGAGCAATGGATAGAGCCATCTATTACGGTGACGTGCTGGGGCTGGACGTGGGCCTCTTTTACAAGCAGCGATCCTACGAAACCGCCAACGGCAAGAACCCGATCGTCCGGCATCAGTACATGGGTCCGGACCTTGCCGGGCGCGGCATCTTGGTCGTCGACGACATGATTGCGTCGGGAGACTCGGTCCTCAGCCTGGCCCGGCAACTCAAGAAGCGGGGGGCCACCGATATCTACATATGCGTGACATTCGCCCTATTTACGGAGGGCGTCGCCCACGTACAGAAGGCCTTCGAGGCCGGTCTGATCAAGTCGATCCTGGCCACCAATCTTACCTACATCCCGCCCACCCTTAGAGAGTGTGAGTGGTTCGAGGAAGTGGACATGGCCGCGACGGTCGCTTCAGTGATTGACCGGCTTAACCGGGCGGAGAGCCTGAGTTCCATGTTTGACGCCACTGAGAAGATCCACGCTCTCCTCAAGAGGCAAGCGGCGCTGGGCCAGGAATAGAAGTTAGGGGCTGCCGTTCTAGGGGAGGCGCAAGACACACGTTTGGACCCAAGGCGTGGACGGCCATATCACTTGTGAGTCAAATGACCTGCGCCGAGCGTCGACGCAAGCACAGGCGCGCACCGGCCAACTTCAGCCCAAGGTCAAGTTCCTGACCGGTAATTTTCTCGTATTCGGTGATATATGGGATCGGGTCTTGTCGGCTCAACATTTTGACTGCCCATTCCTCGACTGAAACAGAACTCATCATACTCTCGGCTTCCTTGAGGCGTTCCAGGTGGTCACTGTATGCGTCGTGGTAGGCCAAAATTCGCTTGTGATCTGCCACACAACGCTCACCTCCTCCTGAAGGATCTTCTGGCCGTGGGCCCTCATCCATCTCTACCCCGCTGCCACCCCATCGGTTGCCGCCAAAAGTTTGTACTTTGTACGCTGCAGTGCTTGCCGTCGCTTGACACCAGCTACCAGTTGGCTTATGCTTCAGGAGGGAGCCGTGGGCAAAACCGAAGACCGGCTGCGGGAGTCTGGGGCGCCAGGCTGAGAGGACGGCGCGATCCGCCGTCGACCGCTGGAACCTGATCCGGGTCATGCCGGCGCAGGGAAGCTGGGGTGGGA